>NC_008343.2:2032500-2332500 GCF_000014285.2 Granulibacter bethesdensis CGDNIH1
CGGTGCACCGATCAGACGGCTGACCGCATGCTTCTCCATGAATTCGCTCATGTCGATGCGGACCATGGCGCGGTCATCATCGAACAGGAACTCGGCCAGAGCCTTGGTTAACTCCGTTTTGCCGACGCCAGTCGGGCCGAGGAACAGGAAACTGCCGATCGGACGATTGGGATCCTGCAATCCGGCCCGCGCACGGCGCACCGCATTGGCAACGGCCCGCAGCGCATCCTCCTGTCCCACCACACGCTGACGGAGTTCATCTTCCATGCGCATCAGCTTGGCACGTTCGCCTTCCAGCATCCGATCCACCGGCACGCCGGTCCAGCGGGACACAACCGCAGCAATCTGCTCATCTGTCACCGCCTGACTGACCAGCCTGCTGCCAGCGTTACCGTGCGCGGCATTTTCGGCCTCCGACAGCTTTGCCTGAAGGTCCGGGATCGTGCCGTAGAGAAGCTCGCTCGCCCGTTGAAGATCGCCGCGACGCTGAGCAACCTCGACTTCGTTGCGCGCCTGATCAAGTTGTTCTTTCAGCTTCTGGCTTTCGGAAACGCGGTCTTTCTCGGCCCGCCATTCGGTGGTCAGGGCAAAGGATTTCTCCTCCAGCTCGGCCAGTTCCTTTTGCAGGCGCTCAAGACGTTCCTTCGCGCCCTGATCATCCTCCCGCTTTAACGCCTCGCGCTCGATCTTGAGCTGAAGGATGCGACGATCGAGTTCGTCCAGCGCCTCCGGCTTGCTGTCCACCTGCATGCGCAGGCGGCTTGCGGCCTCATCCACCAGATCAATCGCCTTATCCGGCAGGAAACGATCCGTAATATAGCGGTTGGACAAAGTTGCCGCCGCGATCAGGGCAGAGTCCGTGATCCGCACACCGTGGTGAAGTTCGTACTTCTCCTTGATGCCACGCAGGATCGAGATCGTATCCTCGACGCTCGGCTCCTCTACATAGACAGGCTGAAAGCGGCGAGCGAGAGCCGCATCCTTTTCCACATGCTTTCGATATTCATCAAGCGTGGTCGCGCCGATGCAGTGCAGTGCGCCACGGGCCAGTTCCGGTTTCAGCAGATTGGATGCATCCATTGCCCCATCCGCCTTGCCGGCTCCAACCAGTGTGTGCATCTCATCGATGAACAGAATGACTTCGCCGTTCGCAGACTCAATTTCCTTCAGGACCGCCTTCAGGCGTTCCTCGAACTCCCCACGGAACTTGGCACCCGCCACCATCGCACCAAGATCGAGCGCCAGCAGCTTTTTATTGCGCAAAGCCTCCGGCACGTCGCCATTGACGATACGCAGAGCCAGCCCTTCTACAATCGCAGTCTTGCCGACACCCGGTTCGCCAATCAGAACAGGGTTGTTTTTGGTGCGCCGGGCCAGAACCTGCACCGTACGACGAATTTCCTCGTCACGACCGATGACCGGATCAAGCTTTCCATCGCGCGCCAGTTGAGTCACGTCACGCGCATACTTCTTGAGCGCATCAAACGTGGCCTCCGCGTTCTGGCTGGAGACGGTACGGCCCTTACGGAGTTCACCAATGGCGCGTTCAAGCGCCTGAGGAGTGACTTTGGCCTCCTTCAGAATACGCGAGGCTGGACCATCCGCCAGAGCAAGCCCCTGCAGCAGGCGGTCCTGAGCCACGTATTCGTCACCGGCCTTCTTCGCGGCCTGTTCCGCTGCGTCCAGCGCACGGATCAAGTCCGGCGTCGCCTGGGGCTGTCCGGCCCCTGCACCCTGCACTTTCGGCACCCGGGCGATTTCAGCCTCCACGGCACGACGGGCCTCGTCAGGGTCGCCACCGGCAGTCCTCACAAGACCTGCCGCCGCCCCTTCCTCATCATCCAGTAATGCTTTCAGCAGATGCTCAGTACCGAGGCGCTGATGAAACTCCCGCGCCGCAATAGTCTGGGCAGCCTGAAGAAAGCCACGCGACCGCTCGGTAAACTTCTCGATATCCATACTTCCATGTCCCTATATACCCAGGCGACCAGAAGACGCCGACCCCTCAAAAGGCAGTCAGGCGTCCCTTTTCCTACAGCTGATATGGCAAAAAAAATCGTCATCTCAAGAGGGACCCCCTCTATGGAAACATAACAGACGTGAAATTTTCATCCTGCCCCAAAGGGTAAAATTTTTTGTGCGATTTTTTAGGAAAGGAGTTTCATTTAAGATTTTTGTCTCAAAATTTAAACCAAATAATACAAATTACCGTCTATAAAATAGATAATTTGTTTTAAAGTAGAGGTATTAGCCTCCTTACTCTGGTTCAAAATAAATCCAATGAAACAATGTGTTTGCCCTTGCATTTCCACAACACCAACCATCATATTCACACGATTATGATGTTGCACATGGCAAGAAGTTTATAAGAGCCATCTATGACCCCCACGAATTCTTCCAGTCAGTTCCAGAATTACGTAAACGATCTTGACCAGATTGTTGCCAAGGCTCACGAGGATGGCAACCCCGACATAGCCTGCATGGTTTCTTCAATGGCCGACGCAATCAGGGCGATGCAGGCTACACAGGATAATGCGCCGGAATGGGGTTATCATGACATGGATATGACGCATGTCGTTCCCTTTCCCCTGATCAGGTCCGCACCGAAACATCAGGCTAACGGGCGGTAATCCACATCGAGAATATCTAGAATTTCCGTCTTGACCGGGGTGATAACCGTTACCTCGTCACCTTTACTGGCTCCCAGCAGCGCTTTTGCGACCGGTGAAAGCAGGCTGATGCGCCCCAAGGCCATATCGGCCTCATCTGCGCCTACGATTGTTACCTGCACCGTTTCATCCGCTGCATTAATATAAGTGACTGTGGCGCCAAAATAGATGCGGTCCTTATGCGGTTGCGTTGCAGGATCGATCACCACCGCATTTTCCAGACGTTTGGTCAGAAATCTGACCCTCCGGTCGATCTCGCGCAGACGTTTTTTTCCATACAGGTAATCACCGTTTTCCGAACGATCCCCATTCCCTGCAGCCCAGGAGACGATCTCGACTATTTTCGGTCGCTCCTCTCGCATCAGTTGCTTCAATTCAGCAACCATCTGCGCATGCCCCACCGGAGTCATGTAGAAAGAACCGCCGGATGAGGGCTTTGGTGATGTGGCCAAAGGATATTACTTTCCGGCTTTATTGATGAGAAAGCGAGAGGAACGGCTTCCACTCACGAAAACCGACTCCGCCTGATAAAACCGCCATGGCGTTTCGATGGCCCGTGTGATGCCAATACGCGGACCTGCCGCAATCAGGTCTGATGCTTCACCGGTCTTATGACAGGGCTGAAGGTCGAAGGGGGGCCTGCACAGGGACAGGCCATCCATTCCGTCAGTGATCCCGAGTGCCTGACACAACCGTCCCGGCCCACGGCACAGATCACGTAACCGGATAGCACCGCGGCGGAGCTGCATGGCCTCCAGACCAAACATCGGATGCAACGCCCGGATTAGGACTGCTCCACCGGGAACAGGGCCGCACACGATGTTGAAGCACCAGTGAATGCCGTAGGAACGATATACATAAGCGTGTCCAGGAAGCCCGAACATGGACGCATTGCGACGGGTGAGGCCGGAGAAACTGTGAGAGGCCGGATCATCCCGATCATACGCCTCCGTTTCAACGATGACGCCGCCGCACCCATCAACCAGCAAGGTCATTCCCACCAGATCCCGGGCAATTTCCGTCACCGGACGAGTCCAGAACCCGTCCGGCACACCGGTGGAGGTCACGGGCAATGAATCAGGACAATCCTTCAAAGAAATCGTTGCCCTTGTCGTCGATCACGATGAAAGCCGGGAAATCCTCGACCTCGATCTTCCAGACCGCCTCCATACCGAGTTCAGGATATTCCAGCACTTCGACCTTGCGGATACAGTCCTGCGCCAGACGGGCGGCCGGGCCACCAACACTGCCGAGATAAAAACCACCATAGGTTTTGCAGGCATCCCGCACTGCTTTCGAGCGATTGCCTTTCGCCAGCATGACGAAACTGCCGCCCGCTTTCTGGAATGCGTCGACATAGCTGTCCATGCGTCCGGCTGTGGTCGGGCCGAAGCTGCCGGTCGGCATACCATCCGGGGTTTTGGCCGGGCCTGCATAATAGACGGGGTGGTTTTTGATGTAATCCGGCAGTCCTTCACCAGCCTCCAACCGTTCAGCCAGCTTGGCATGGGCAATGTCGCGGGCCACGACCACCGTTCCGGTCAGGGACAAACGGGTCTTCACCGGATGCTTCGACAGTGCGGCCCGAATTTCATCCATCGGGCGGTTCAGATCGATGCGCACCACCTCGCCACCCAGAATGTCATCGGTTGCTTCCGGCAGGAAGCGGGCCGGATCGGTTTCCAGCTGTTCGAGAAACACACCCTCCGGCGTGATCTTCGCCCGCACCTGACGATCGGCCGAGCAGGACACACCGATTGCGATCGGCAGGCTGGCGCCATGACGCGGCAGCCTGACCACCCGCACATCATGACAGAAATACTTACCGCCGAACTGCGCTCCGATTCCGATGGAACGGGTCAGTTCCAGCACCTGCTGCTCCAACTCCAGATCACGGAAGGCATGGCCGGTCATATCCCCCTGCGTCGGCAGAGTGTCGAGCCATTTGGTGGAAGCCAGCTTCACCGTTTTCAGTGTGGTCTCCGCACTGGTGCCACCAATGACGATCGCCAGATGATAGGGCGGGCAGGCGGAGGTGCCGAGCGTCCTGATCTTCGTTTCCAGAAACGGCAGCAGCTTTTCAGGGCTGAGCACCGCGCGCGTCTCCTGAAACAGAAAGGTTTTGTTCGCGGACCCACCACCTTTGGCGACAAACATCAGCTGGAACTCATCCGCATGATGGCCACCCGGCACGGCAAGAATATCGAACTGAACCGGCAGGTTGTTGCCGGTATTCTTTTCCTCATACATCGTCAGCGGCGCCATCTGGGAATAGCGCAGGTTGGTCTCGGTATAGGTACGATGCACACCGAGAGAGAGAGCCTCCTCCTCATCGCCCTCGACCCAGACATGCTGGCCTTTCTTGCCGAACACGATGGCGGTGCCGGTATCCTGACACATCGGGAGAACGCCACCAGCGGCAATATTCGCGTTCTTCAGCAGATCAAGCGCTACGAACCGGTCATTGGCGCTGGCCTCGGGATCGTCGAGAATGCGGCGCAACTGGGCCAGATGGGCAGGGCGCAGCAAATGCGCAACATCGTGAAATGCCGTGCGGGCCAACTCAGTCAGGGCTTCAGGCGCAATATGCAGGATACGCCGCCCCTCATGCTCCGATACACGGAGGCCCCCAATATCCAGTTTACGCCATACGGTCTCGTCATGCGTCAGCGGAAACATCGGGCTGTAGGCAAAGCCGGGGAAAGCAGCGTTCGGGGTATGGGCATCCATGATCGGGGGAAGTCCTGAAGCTCAAGGGAGGGGGAGGAGAAAGAAATACCGCTTCAGTCCTTACGGCGGCGGAAAGCATCCAGGCTCACGACCTGCGGCGCGCTCTGGGCCGATGCGCTGTCTTCATTTTCCTGCTCTCCTTCGGCAGTGGCAGGGGAAGCTGTTGAAGACGCGGCAGCAGAGCCGGGGAAGGTTGCAAGCTTACCGCTTTCGGATCCGTCTTCCGCCTCATCGTCACGTTCATCCTCACTGGCGTTTTCATCACCTGGCTCATCGGCCTGGAAACGAAGGCCCACCCCGACATGCGGATCCGCAAAGCCCAGCAATGCGGCAAAGGGGATACGCAGCGTGCTGGCCACACCGCCAAAGGACAGGCCGACGCTGAAACTGTCCGGGCCGACCGCCAGATCCCAGAACTGATGCTGAAGCACGATGGTCATTTCGTGCGGATACTGCGCCTTCAGACGGGAGGGGATGGAGACGCCGAAATAATCCGTGCGAAAAGTAATATAGAAATGATGGCCCTCCGGCATGCCATCATTGGCGACATGCTCCAGCGCGCGGGCAACGACTTGCCTCAGCGCCTGTTCGGTCCATTCATCATAGGGGAGCAGGCTCTCCGGCCGCTGTTCCGTGGTATCGGTCATGTCAAAGGTCACCTCAACGCGTTGCCTTGCAATAGCGTGACTCGCCACGCGATGGAAGCAAGGGAACGGTGGAAGAATGCCACAGCCATCCCGGCAGATCACTGAAGCTGGAAGTGGGGCAAGATGGAAGTGGGGGGCTTCTGTTGCCCGGTGCCCCCCGAACCGCGCTTATCGCTTATGCAGCGACAGCGAGCGCCTCATGATTATCATTGGCACCTGTAATATGGCCCGATAACGGCGGAACCATGCCGGGCAAAAAACGAGTCTTTACCGCGCGCGTCGAGCCTGTTTCGCCCCCATGAACCCCGCAGAACGGAGTTATATGGTGGAGGCGCCGGGTACCGCCCCCGGGTCCACTACGCTTATTCCACTCGCCGTTTATCACCATAGTCAGCGAACTGACGACTTCTATATAAGGTATAACTGCCTGCTTTGGTAGAGGGATGCATCAAATTGGCATCATCCCCTCCCCTGACGGTTGGGGGCATGTTAGTGGAAAGCCATGACACTCAGCATAGAACAGCAAGCGGATATTGAAGCCGCCCGTGCCCAGTCAACCGCCACGCGGCGTGCGACCGTCCCCGCGCTGGAAAATATGCTGTATGAAGCCGTACCGGTGCTGGATCACGGCTTTGTCCGTGTGATTGACTATATGGGGGATGATGCCGCCATCGTGCAGGCGGCCCGCGTTTCCTACGGCAAGGGCACCCGCCATGTCACCGAGGATGCCGGGCTGATCCGCTATCTGATGCGCCACCGGCATTCCACCCCGTTCGAGATGTGCGAGATCAAATATCACATCAAATTGCCGATTTTCGTGGCACGGCAGTGGATTCGCCATCGTACTGCCAATGTGAACGAATATTCGGCCCGCTACTCGGTGATGGATCGGGAATTCTATATCCCAGCGCCCGAGCATCTGGCGGCACAATCCGTCAGCAACCGGCAGGGACGTGGCGATGTGCTTC
Organism: Granulibacter bethesdensis CGDNIH1; assembly: GCF_000014285.2. Classification (NCBI taxonomy): domain Bacteria; kingdom Pseudomonadati; phylum Pseudomonadota; class Alphaproteobacteria; order Acetobacterales; family Acetobacteraceae; genus Granulibacter; species Granulibacter bethesdensis. The sequence goes on from NC_008343.2 coordinate 2,039,515, forward strand.
AGGGGGAGGAAGCCGCGACGGTACTGCGTCTGCTGCGCGAGGATGCGGAGACCTGCCACACCCATTACCTCGCCATGCTGAATGAAAACGGAACCGATCCAGAGCGGCAGGGACTGGCCCGCGAGCTGGCGCGCATGAATCTGACCCTGAACACCTACACCCAGTGGTACTGGAAAACCGACCTGCACAACCTGCTGCATTTCCTGTCCCTGCGTGCCGATCCGCATGCGCAGTACGAGATCCGCGTTTATGCAGACGCCATGATACGCAGCGTAGAAGCATGGGTACCGCTGGCCATGGCCGCATTCCGCGAATACCGTCTGGGTGCATTCACCTTCTCTGCCGCCATGCTCGCCGTCCTGCGCAGACGGTTGAACGGTGAAGCCGTCCGTCAGGAAAACAGCGGACTGAGCCGACGGGAATGGCTGGATATGGAAGCCGCTCTGTCTGCTCAGGAAGGCGCGTAACACTTCCGGAATCGGAAAGGGCGGCAGACATGATCGTCTTTGGCTCGATCAATCTCGATCTGCTGTTGTCTGTTCCTTCCCTGCCGGAGCCGGGGCAGACCCTGCTTGCCCTCGACAGCCAGACCGCACCGGGTGGCAAGGGGGCCAATCAGGCCGTGGCCGCGGCGCAGGATGGTGCCAGCGTGCGAATGATCGGGGCCGTTGGTCAGGATGGTTTTGCCGACGCTGCCCTATACGGACTGAAACAGGCCGGGGTTGATCTCAGCGCGGTGCGCCAGGTGCAGGACAGAACCGGTCTGGCCTCCATCTGCATTGACCATGAAGGACGCAATCACATCGTCGTCGCACCCGGCGCCAATCGCGCCGTGCGGGCAGCGTGGATCGAGGACAACCGGCTGCTCCCCGGCACCGTGCTGGTCACGCAGATGGAGGTTCCACCGGACGAAACAGCGGCCGCCCTGCATCGTGCGAAGCAGGCCGGTATGCGGACTGTGCTGAACCTTGCCCCCGCTGTTTCCTTGCCTCTGGAAACAATGCGATCCGTGGATATTCTGGTGGTCAATGAAGATGAGGCCGCATGGCTGGCCCGTCATCTCCAGACCGATGACAGCGCCGCAGCCCTTCATGCCTTGCTCGGCAGCACCGTGATCAAGACACTGGGCGCGGACGGCGTCCATATCGCCAATGCGGAAGCAACAACATCCCTGCCCGCTTTCCCGGTCTCCGCCATCGACACGACCGGTGCTGGAGACTGCTTCGTCGGGGTGCTTGCCGCGGCACTGGAAAGGGGCGCATCCACCATAGAGGCTGCCCGACGCGCTCTCGTCGCCAGCGCGCTCTGCTGTACCCAGCCCGGCGCACAGACAGCGTCACCGGCGCAGCATGAAATTGAAGCGGCACTGCGGTAAATAACAGGAGCAAGCTACCCGATCAGGCGGCTGATCCCGATGCGCAGCAGACGCGCCATACGCGCGGCCCATTCCGCCTGACCTGCCGCATCGGCAATCAGATCCTGACGGATTTCCATCTCCAGATAGGGGAGGCCACGCCGCTCGGCATGGAAGGGCACCGTATAGTCCGTCTCGTCACTCACGCTGTAGGGGGCGTTATCTCCTACCACCAGCCCCTTTTCCGCTCGCAGCAGGTCCAGCATGATATGCGGCAGCGCCGTGTGGCGATTATACAGAACGCCTGCCTGCATTCCCCTCACCTCGCCTTTATAAACCGGTGTAAAGCTGTGCATGGCCACCAGAACCGTGTTGCGTTCGGCCCGGCGATCCAGCTCGGCGGCGATGCGGGCGTGATACGGGGCATAAATTTCCCCCCGCCGCGCTTCACGCTCTGCCTCATCGAGCCCTGCGTTACCAGGAATCAAGGTGTCTTCGCTGATCTCGGGAATGGCGCTCGGCACATGCAGCGGGCGGTTGCAGTCGATGACCAGCCGGGAATAACGCTGCATGATGCAGGTTGCATCCAGATGCTGCGACAAAGCCTCACTCACGCCTGCAATGCCGATATCCCATGCGATATGCCGGTCCAGCTCCGCCGGAGCCAATCCCAGCAAACCCAGCTGGCGGGGAATGGCGCGGCCGGCATGATCCACCACCAGCAGAATATCCGTTTCGGCCTCCGGTCGCAGCACCATAACCGGTGCCTCATCCTCGGGGGCCTGCAACAGGCTGTTATGCGCCATCCGCCCTGTTCCTTCTGTCACCATGCCCTGCGGAGGGTCTTATTTCATCAACTGGTTGAGGCGCTCATTCAGCATCGCACCATTTTTAGCCCAGAATGCGGCATCGATTTTCAGCCCCTTCTGCCAATGATTGTCCGCCGTGGGCATCCAGCGGATGATCTGCGGTGATAACCCTGCCAGTGCCTCAGGGGAAAAAGTGCCGAGGCCGGTTTGCCCGGCCATGGCCTGCTGGACCTCCTTACCGGCCCATGTTCTCAGAAAGTCCTGCACCATCAATGGATTGGCCCCGGATGGAGCCGCCCACCAGCCAATCCGGTAGAGATTGCCGCTCCATTGCACACCATAGCGCAGGGTCTTTCCCGTTGCCGACGGAGCACCCGTTTCAGCTTCCCGGTCCGCAAGAAAAATCCGCTCCGCCGGCGCACTTTCCATCAGGACCTGTCCGGATGCCATCAGATGCACGGCCTGCGCATCCGTCTCCCACCACACGATATAGGGACGGAGCTGAGCCAGCTTGCGGAAGGCGCGATCCTGACCGTCCTTGCCGGAAAGCACGTTATAGACATCGCCCGGCGATACCCCGTCAGCCATCAGGGCAATTTCCAGATTGCCTTCCGCCCCACGATGCAAGCCGCGCTTGCCCGGATATTTGGCGATATCCCAGAAATCCGACCAGCCTTCCACGGATTGGAATTTGGACACATCCCAGACCAGAACCATGCTGCGCATCCATGCGCCCAGCCCGCATTTGCCCTGCCCCTGCGGCAACCAGTCTATCCCTGCGGCGGTCGATTTGTGCGGCACAGGATTATGCTGCGGATTGCCTGCTGTGGCGGATGGTTTCACAATGTCGGGGGATATCGTCGAGAGTGGTGCGGGCGCGGCGTGAGTATTGCCCTGCTCCGCTTCTCCGGTCGCAGCATGATGAGGGTCGGAATTGTCCAGCACTTTTGTCAGCGGCAGCACCAGACCATGCTCGCAGGCAGTATCCAGGGCTGCTTCCGGCCATTCAAGCACGCTGTCAGCCGGCCCATCCAGATGACCGAGTGTATCAGCGTCGCCATTCCACTGGAAGAAACGAAGCTTGAGATGCGTACGTGCTTCCAGATCGACCAGCATGTTTTTGCGCAGGAAATCCTGATTGACCCCCGGCAGAAAACCTACACCCAGAACAGAAGGCGACGTATCCCGCTTCTCCTGCGCCCCCGCCCCGTAAGTGACAAGGGTCATGATCGCGGCAACACCAGCCACGATAATGCCAGCAAAGCGAGGTTTCATCCGATAGGGTATCCGTCCAAAAACACGCGGGGCTGGCCTCTTTCCGTCATGGGGCAGGCAGGATTATTGCAGGCGCGACCACTCATTCCCCGATGCTTCTACACAGGCAGACTGCCGAAAGGGAGAGGAGAAGCATAGATGCGTTCATTCCGGCACCCAACCACCTGAACGCTCATGAAGCAACCGCCCATGAGGACGTCGCGTTAAAAGAGGCAACAGGCCCTGCGGCAAGGTCTTTCCTACCAGGATCCCAACGATCTCGTGCGGTATTGATTTTGTGCAGGGTCACGCATGACGCACCAAGGAGATAACCTTATGGCGCTATTCCGCCGCTCCCGTTCCTCTGCCGATGACGCACGGGAGCAGATTTTGCACCTGCGTGAGCAGGTGGAAGCGCTGTTGAACGACCGTGTTACTCCGGCGCTGGCCGATGCAGCCGGCCGGGCCGAAAGTGCAGCACGGAATGCACAGCGCTATACGCGTGAGCATTCCAGTGTGATTTGTGAGCACGTGAAGGAAAGACCTTTGGTCGCCCTGCTTGCAGCCGGCGCCGCGGGATGGCTGATTGCCCGTATCTTCCGCTGATACGGGACTCGATTCATGCGCACCCTTCGCCTCGCACGTACCGCCCTTGAGGCGGAGGGACTGATCCTCAAACGGCAGGCATGGCAGGTCGCCCTGCGGGTGATCTTCCTGGCCATTGCCCTGCTGTTTCTGGGGGCATCCCTGATGATGCTGCACCTTGTCCTTTATCTCGCCTTGCAACCTCATGTCCCGCCGATCGGTGCGGCGGGGATCATTCTGGGCGGCGATCTGTTCTTCGTGCTGATTTTCGCTCTGCTGGCACTGAAAGGCTCTCCTGATCCGATCGCCCATGAAGCAAGGGTGGTGCGCGATCAAGCACGGGCGGAACTGGCTGGTATATTCACGACTGCGGCCACTCTCGCGCCCCTGGCAAAACGATTTGGAGTGACAGGCATACTCGGGGCCTTGCTGACAGGTGCCATCGCCAATATCGTTGCCCTGTGGAACAAGAAAACCTGATTTCCCCCGCCCCTACTGTCGCAATCCAGGCTGGCACAGTCCAGACTGTCGCAATCCGGCAGAGCGGCCCGACCGGCTGGATCACGCTCAACCGCCCCTCGGCCCTTAACGCGCTGAATGGGGAAATGGTACGAGCCATTCAGCAGACTCTGAACCTCTGGCGTGATGATCCAGCCGTCACCGCCATCATATTGCAGGGTACCGGGCGCGCTTTCTGTGCCGGAGCCGATGTGAGGCGTTTACGGGAAGCCGTACTGGCCGACGATATGGACGTCGTGGAAACATTTTTCCGCGAGGAGTATACGCTCGATCATACCATTGCGACCTATCCAAAGCCTGTTCTTGCTCTGGTCGACGGATTATGTGTCGGTGGCGGCATGGGGTTGGCAATGCATGCCCATAGTCTGGTTGCGACCCGCGCTGCCTCCTTCGGTATGCCTGAAACAGCCATCGGCCTGTTTCCGGATGTCGGCGCCAGCCAGGTACTACCGCAGTTGCGAGGCCGGACCGGACTTTACATGGCACTGACCGGACGCCCCATCCCCGCCGAGATGGCCCATGCTGCCGGACTTCTCACGCATCTCTGGCCCGGAGAAATGTCCGAGCTTGTCGCCGGTCTGGAAAAACACGGTCTGGCTGCACTGGTGGAAACCGATCTTCCCGTTCCTTCCTCCGCCTTTGACCATGTTTTCTCACGGATCGACACCTGCTTCTCCGGCACTTCGCTCATTGACATTCTCGACGCCCTTGCGGGCGAGACAAGCCAATGGGGGGAGGAAACACTTGCCGCCATACGCGAAAAATCACCTGCCGCGCTGTGCTGGACCTTCGAGATGATGCGAACCGGTCAGAAGCTGACGCTTCAACAGGCCCTTAACCGGGATCTGGCCATGGCCATGACCGTCACCAGATTGCCCGATTTTGCGGAGGGTATTCGTGCCCTGCTGGTAGACAAGGATCGCACACCACATTGGCAGGATGCGCGGGTCGAGGATGTCGATGCCGCCATGATCGCCAGCGTGTTGCAATCCGCTGCATCCTATCCGGGCACAGTCTGCTGATCGAAGGCACGGTGGCTCTCGAAGCCCTGCGCCTCAACGAAGACCCGCCTGACTTCGGGATAGTTGTTTCTGATACGCTGCTCGATCCGGGAAACGGCGGCTTCAACGGCCCCGGCGCTGCGCTGGTTCTCGAAATCCATGCTGATCGCCACCAGCACCTCGGACGGGCCAAAATGCATCGTCAGGATTTCATTGGCACAGACCACACCGGGTTCTGATGCCACAATCCGCCGAATATGCTCCCGCACCGCTAAAGGCGCAGACTCGCCGATCAACAGAGAGCGGCTTTCGCGCGCCAGAAACAGCGCCGTGACCGCCAATATGCCGCCGATCACCAGCGAGGCTATCGCATCAAACGCCGGCTGATGCAGCCATTGGGCCAGCCCCAACCCGACCCCCGCCGTCAACAAACCCAGCAATGCTGCGGTATCCTCAAACAGGACAGTGAACACGGTCGGATCTTTGCTGGCCTGTGCTGCCTCCAGCACACCCAGCCTTCCCTTCTGACGGAGGAAAGCACGCATTGCCAGCAGCCAGACAATGCCCTCGAACACGAAGCTGCCGCCCAGCACGAGGTAATTCGGCCAGACATGAGTGACAGAAACGGGGTGACGCAGCTTTTCGACCCCCTCGAAGATCGAGACACCCGCGCCAAGACCGAAAATCAGCACGGCCACCATGAAGCTCCAGAAATAAAGCTCCAGCCCATGACCGAACGGGTGTTCGGGTGTGGCAGGACGGGCCGCACATCTCATGCCCCACAGCATCAGCAATTGGTTGCCGGTATCGACCAGCGAGTGCACCGCCTCACTCAACATTGCGGAAGAACCGGTGGAGGCTGCCGCTGCAAATTTCATGACGGCAATCGCGAAATTACCGCCCAGCGCGGCAAAAACGACGAGACGGGAAGAAGATGCAGATGCCATCCCGCCACTATGATGATCATATGCCATCCTGCAAACGGGCAGATATAAAAAAGGCAGCCCGGAAGCTGCCTTTTTCAATCAGAGATCGCCAGTCAGGATCAGGACTGGGCGTCCGGGGACAACACGATGCAGCCGCCTTTGCCATGATTGATTTTACTGCATGCAGCCTGAGCGGATTCCCGTGACATGCCGGTCAACCGCGCCCGATACAGCGTTGCACCGCGTTGCTTGACGGTGCCCACAGCCGTATGGCCATGAGTCACGGAGGCTTTGGCATTGGCCGCCGCTGCCTTGGCAAGATGCGGGCTGTTATAGGCTCCCACCTGAATAGCCCATCCCCCGCCTCCAACCCCCCGCGTCTGAATGGGGGACGCTTCCGCCCTGTTGATCAGGCTGAAGCCACCACGACGCGGAGCGGAAGTCGCCGATGCCAGCTGAACACGCGCGGCAACCGGGGCACCATGTCGACCATAGGAAGAGCCGCCATGCGTGGAGTTGGATGCCATACGCACCGTCTGAACCCGCCCATGCGTGGCGGTGGAGCGGGATCGCCCATGACTGGAGGAAGATTGATCCAGCGCCGCATAGGCACGGGGGCTGGAAAAATGGCTTCCCCCCGTAGTCAACTGATCATAGCTGAGCGTGGTAGAAGCCAGCTGCTCGGCCGGAGAACGGCTGATCGGATAGAGACCGTCGATATTCGGAGCGATTGAGGCCACATAACGCCGGGTTTCCTGCGGCAGGGAGCGACCGCTATTGACCAGATCATCCACCCGGCCCGGCCCGGCATTGTAAGCCGCCAGAAAAGCCGGAGACCCATAGAGGTCGTAAAGCTCCCTCAGATAGGCCGTTCCGGCGAGGATATTATTGTGGGGATCATAGGCATCTTCACCGAGGCTGTAACGTACCTTCAGCTCGTCATAGGTGCCGGGCATCACCTGCATCAGGCCCATCGCGCCAACCGGCGATGTCACGAGATCACCGTTATGGAACAGACGGCCACCGGATTCGACGCGCATAACCTCCCTGACCCACCGCTCGGGAACGTCGAAACGCTGAGAAGCCTCGGAAATATAGGGACCCCATGGATCTTCAGCGGAACCGGGAGCAGAATAATTGCGGGATGCACGCGCCTGGTATTGCGCTGCCTCCTGACTTTCGTTCACTCTGCCGCTATGATTGCCGCAGGCTGTCATCAGCGCCAGCATGGCAACGCAGGCGAGTTTTCCGAAAGCGGGCCGGAACGCCTTGCGGCGGAGCGATGCTGAGGGGGGGTGGATCTGATCCATCCGGGCTGTTTCTCCGTCGTGACACAGCCACATGCATGTGGCCGGAGGGCACGGCGACGCCCATGACTGCAAGGCTGCCGTCGTTGATGTTCCTTTTCAGGAACGGCGTGTAAGTCCTTTATAGGCAGGCGATTTTGAACACAAGTCGATAATCAGGAAAATCGCATTTTCTTGACGTCCTGATGTTTTTTCATGCTCACTCATGCATCCATGCAACGGCTTGGCAACGGCTTGCGCTTGTATCAACCGCCCATTCCGGGCTACTCGCCACACGGATGCAGATGCGGTCCTGACAATAACGGCCCTGTGCTATCCTGGACATGCCGTGAATAGCGCTGACACCGCTGGGATAAGGTAGACATCTTGCCGGATCATCTTTCTTCCCCGGATCCTGTGGTCCGGACCACGCAACCGCCTCATCAGGGACAGAGAAGCGTGCGTGAAACAGAATTTTTTGTGGAAAGCGGCAGCAGTTTCAGGGTGCGCAACCGCCTTGCCATGCAGGATATCGCCGACGGTCTGAAGCTGATGCGGCTCGGCTGCACGCTCGGGCTGCTGGATATCAAGGGACGCTATCGCGGCTCCATGCTGGGTCCGTTCTGGATGACCCTCTCCACCGCTGTGATGGTCCTGGCGCTCGGGCTGCTGTATTCCCAGTTGCTCGGGCAGACCGTCGCCCAATTCCTGCCTTACCTGTCGCTGTCACTGGTGCTCTGGGGTTTTCTGCAAAACATCATTCAGGATGGCTGTGCTGTTTTTACCTCCTCGGAAGGCATGATCCGTGCCGTCCGCATGCCCTTTTTCGTGCATGCCACACGGTCCATCATCCGCAATCTGGTGATTCTGGCCCATAACATGCTGGTCTTTATCGCCGTCTTCGCCTTTTTCAGGATTTGGCCGGGCGAGGCTGTGTTCGGTGCCATTCCGGCCCTTTTGCTCTGGTTGATTGATGGATACGCACTGACCATCATGATGGGGATTCTCTGCGCCCGTTTCCGTGACGTGCCGCCCATCGTCTCCAACCTCGTGCAGATCGGGTTCTATATCACTCCGATCATCTGGAAGCCGGAACAGCTTCTGTACGGTCGGGACTATCTGCCCCTGAACCCGTTTTACGCCATGCTGGCCGTTCTGCGTGATCCCTTTCTGGGACTGACGCCCAGCTGGCAGGTATGGACCTCCGCCCTTGTCTACAGCACCCTGCTGTGCATCGGCAGCTGGTTCCTGTTCGCGCGCGTGCGCGGGCGCATCGCATTCTGGATCTGACCAACATGGCCTTTTTGGAAGCCCGCAATGTCGGAGTGGATTTTCCGCTCTATCATGGCAACGCCCGCAGCCTGAAACGGGCCGTGTTCAACGCCGCCTCGGCCGGACGGTTCGGGCAGGATGCCCGCAAGCGCACGGTCGTGCAGGCGCTTCAGGATATCAGCTTTACACTCCGTCCCGGTGACAGGCTGGGGCTGGTCGGCAGTAATGGCGCGGGCAAGACCACCTTGCTGCGCGTGCTGGCCGGTATCTATGAGCCCACGACCGGCAGCGTGAGGGCCAGCGGTACCATCAACGCCCTGCTCGATACCACGATGGGCACCAATTCCGACCTCAGCGGCCATGACAATATTCGTCTGCGCGGCATGTATTCCGGCCTGTCCCGCGACGAAATCACCGCGCTGGAAAAAGACGTCGAGACCTTTGCCGATCTGAAAGAATTCATGCACCTGCCGATGCGGGTCTATTCCTCCGGCATGACGATCCGGCTGGCTTTTGGACTGGCCACTTCGATCCGCCCGCAGATCCTGCTGATGGATGAGTGGTTCTCGGCCGGGGATTTCAGCTTCATGAGCCGCGCCAAGGCGCGCATGGAGGGGCTGGTCAGAGACTCCGAAATTCTGGTCCTGTCGAGCCATTCGCATGACACGGTCGCGGAATGGTGCAACCGGGTCATCTGGATGGATCAGGGGCGCATCGTCGCGGATGGTGCTCCGAAGGATGTGCTGGAAGCCTATCTCGGTCGTCCGCTCAAAGAGGCCGAACGCGCCGACGCCTTTGTTCCATCGTAAGGACATCACCATGACGGCACCATGCAGGCAGGCCATGCCGGGGGTCATGCGGCGTTTCCGTGCCGCCCGTTTGCTGATGCTGCTGGGCACGGCCCCGGTGCTTGCCCCGCTGGGTGCCTGCGCCGCCAATACCGGCCTGACCAATCTGAGACCCATCACCCTGCGGGATGGCTCCAACACCGTGGTGCACTTCGTCCCGGACGGGCGTGTCGGGTTGATCGTCGCCGCCCATAGTGGCAGCGCGCCGGCCCGTAATGATGTTTTCGTCGTTCTGCTACCCTCGCCCATGGCGGGAGAAGGCTGGAATATCGTCTCCATCAATGCCGGACCGACCCTTCGCGGAGCCGGGCAGGCTGCGGTTCAGGACACGATTACCGCCGCTCAGGACGGCATTCCCGGCCTGCGCGCCGTCCGCTTTGCCCGTGGCAAAATGAACGGGATTCCACAGACTTTCCTGCTCGCCGCCATGAAGGACGGGGACGGACGCAGCCCCGTCACGCTGGAAATTTACCGGCTCAGCGAAGGTAACCGCACAGGCGGCGAGCAATTCATACAGGTGCGGCAGTTCCGCTCCAGCCGCCATTACTGCTCGGCGGCGGATGCTTTGTCACGGGAATTCGGCCTGCCCTCCGACTCACCCGATAGCGCCTGCTGAGCCTGCACAGCATCCTGTTCCTGCGCCTCCAGCACAGCGCGTTGCGTCATGGCATTATCGCCATGCATTCATCACTCTTTCTGCTAGAAAGATCGTGTTGATCAGGCATGCCCATCTCATATCGACCGGACAAAATCATGACGAGACGCCTTACGCTGTGCCGCCACCTTCTGACAGCGACATTGCTGACAACCCCCGCCGTCTTTACGGCTTTCCTGCCTGCGGCTTATGCGGCAGAGGACGAAGCCGCCCGCACGGGATGGTATTTCCCGGCCCAAACCCTGCCGCTGGCAAAAGTGCTGGCTCCCCCGCCTGCCCCCGGCTCCGCCGCGCAGGAAAAGGATCTGAAGACCGTGCGCAAGGCTGAAGCCGCCCGCACACCGGAGTTGATCGCGGCCGTCAAGGCAGACGCCCATATCAGCGTCTATCGCTTTGCCGATGTCATGGGGCCGGGCTTCAAGCCGGAGAATCTGCCGCTGGCCGACAAGATGTTCAGGCATATGTCCGACGATATTCGTATCGCCATCATGGATGCCAAGAAAGAATTCAACAGGCCCCGACCCTTCGTGGCGGATCCGAAAATCACCACCATCGTGCCGCAGCCGCCCAATGCCTCCTATCCCAGCGGACATACGGCCTTTGCCTTTGCCAATGCCATCGTGCTCTCCGCCATGGTGCCAGAGAAGGCCGCCGAGATTTTTGCCCGTGCTCATCTTTACGGGCTGCACCGCATTATGGGCGGGGTACATTTTCCGACCGATGTCGAGGCAGGCAAGGTCTCCGGCAGCGTGATCGGCAGTAATTTCCTGCAATCTCCCCGGTTTCAGGCTGATTTCACCGCTGCCCGCAAGGAAGTGCGACATGCGCTGGGCCTGCCTGAAACACCCTGATCCCATACAAGACTGAACATGGCAGGAAGGAGGACCGGCATGACCGGTCCTCCATTTTTTATCGACCAACCTGACGCGATGGCCGGGATCAGGCAGACAGCAGCCGCCCGGCGATCACCGCCAGCACACCCCCCAGCAAAGCCAGATAAGGCAGCAGACCGGCACGGCTTTCCACGCCTTCCTCTTTCTGCATATGCAGATCCTTGATCGCGGCTTCGGGGAAGACGCCTTTATCCTGCACGTAATGACGGAACAGGAAGACCGGGATGACCATCGCCGCAACGATGATGCCGGTCAGCAAGGTACCACTGCCCCATACACCTGCACCCATCCCCATCAGGAAAGCGTTGACGAAACCCAGCACCGCCCCGGTTCCCAGCAGCCAGGCCGGGCATTTGAACGGACGAGCCAGAAACGGACGATCAATCCGATGCAGCCAGCCTGCATTGAGGTTCATGAAGCTGAAAATGATATAGCCGACATTGGAAGCCGCCAGCACGAATACGTTATCGCTCAGCAGCAGCAGCAACATGTTAAAGCAGAGATCTGTCCACATCGCATGGGTCGGCGCACCATGATGGTTCACATGCGACAGATAGCGCGGCAGCCAGCCATCGACCGATCCCTGATACAGCGTGCGCGATGACCCGGCCATGGCCGTCATGATCGATAGCAGCAAAGTCAGCACGAGCATGACAACGATGATATTCAGCATAACCCCCTGTGCCCCGATCATCGCCGCCATGGCACGGCCAACCCCCATGCCACTGTAAATGTCGGGTGCCAGCATGCCATCCAGCCCCAGAGCGCCCTGGAAAGCCAGTGGAACCAGGGTGAACACCCCCAGACAGAGCAGACCGGAAAAGAAGATCGCCTTGAACGTATCCGTGCTGGGATTACGGAATTCCCGCGTGTAGCAAACAGCGGTTTCAAACCCGTACGTGGACCAGGCCGCAATAAACAGGCCACCCGCCATCAGCGAAAGACCGGCCATGTCCCAATGCCCGGCCACAACCTTGCCCGCCGCGTCATGGGCCAAAGGCGCAAAAGGCGTGAAATGGCTGGCCGGCAGATCCCCGGTCAGCAGCGGCACCAGCCCGATGATCAACAACGGCAACAGAGACACCACCGCAAAAATCATCTGGATACGGGCAGAGGCCAGAATCCCGCGATGCTGGATAGCAAACACACACAGCATCAGCACAGCCGCGAGCCCAAAAGTGGCGTTGATCCGGAGAGTCAGACCATCCTTGATCATCCCCAGATCAAACAGGGTCCATTGCCAGCTGTTCACAACACTATCCGCCGGGAACAGCACAGACAGAATATAGCCGGCCCCCAGCGATGTGCCGATGGCCAGCACCGGCGACCATGCGAACCAGTTACACCAGACCGAAAGCGGCGCGATCAGCTTGCTGTAGCGCACCCAGGCCACAGCACCATAAACAGATGCCCCACCTGATTTTTCCGGGAAAAGCCCGGCAATTTCCGCATAGGTAAAAGACTGCAAAAATCCGAACAGGATTGAAATAATCCAGATTGCCCAGGAAGGATTGCCCACCGTCGCGGCAATCGAGCCGATCGTGAACAGAACCAGGGCAGGCACGCCGCTGGAAACCCAGAACGCATCTACCCATGTCAGTGAACGGACCAGCTCATTGCCGGTTTTTGTCACCGTCTCGCCTACTGCCTTACCGCCTGCAGGCAACGCGATATCCAAAGCACCCTCACTCATGACGCTCCTCCATACTCATAAGGTCATGACGTGGCTTTTCCCGTCGGTGATGCCTGACACCCTTCAGGATGCGATCACCTTAATTTTCTTGATAGGAAATATTATTTCTAAAAATCGTAACCTGATCAAAACCGATGCGCAAGCGGACAAATCAGGTTCAAGGCAACAGAAAGGCAAATTAATCCGCTTTTTTTGCTTTTTGACGGCTGCGGGAGGCTGCCGTCACGGTGCGTACCACTTCCTCTGGCTCATCCAGTAAAGGGCTGAACAACGCGACCAGCGCACGTTCCGATGTCACATTCGCCTTTCGATAAAGGCGAAGTTTATAGTTTTTGACAGTTCCTTTTCCGATCCCGAGACTCTGCGCAATCTCCCCGGTTGAGCGGCGCTGCAAAATCAATGTCAGCAAGGAGCGCTCCCTGCCCGTCAGCATGGCGATATCAGGCAATGGAAAAGAAGCATGTTCCGCAGGCGTCGTGTCCTGCACGGGTTTGCTCAGCAGCACGATTCCACGTCCACCCGGTGCCAGAGAAAAATCCTTATCAAAACACGCCACTTGAACATGGTATTTTTCATCAAAAGGAAAAAGACCAGGTTTGTCAGGCAATGCCGCGCAATCATTGAGATCCGGTGATAAACGAGCCGCCTGCCGCCATGCAGTATTGGCAAAGATCGGTACGCCGACACGATCCAGAATTAATAAAGGGTCGGTATGCAAATGGCTGGAGCCACGATGGGCCGTCTCCACGGCCTTTTCTTCTCCAAACATGCGCGCCAGATGTGTCCGGTGCAAAGCTTCCAGAATCGGGAACAGGGCCTCGGCCCCCTGCCTGTCCTGATCGCTGAAGCGTCCCTCTGCCAGAACCAGAAACAGCACGATACAGGCCCGACCGGCAGAAGGCAGAAACACGCCCATCTCGTCACTGACGCGTACCCGCGGAGCATAAACGTCGCCATAGACCGTGCTGTCAGGCCCGAGAACCTGCCGCAGAACATACACGCCAGGCTGATGATGGCGCGCCCAGTGTTGGGCAAAAGGATCCGCGTGATGATACCGCGTCAGGTAAAATTCACGGATATGGACCGGCACGTTCACCGTATGCACCACATCCTGCCGTGAATGCGCCGTATAGCGGATGATCCAGGCATTATCGTGTCCGATCACAGCACGCAGCAGATCCAGCAAAACCTCATAAAATCGGCGGCTGCCGACCTTTCTGATCGTGACGGCCAGTTCCCGGCAGAATGCCGCTTGCCCGGGCATCACCCGTGCCGGGAAAACAACTGACTGCTTGCCAGCATCATGATTGCCCAAAAACTGCTCCCCACCCCGCCGAGACAAAGCGCATTTGCCTGAAAAACAGACATCTATCCGTTTTTGTAGTGCCACTTGGCACTATTGTGAATGGACCTGCCAGGCAATTACCTTTCCTGCAAGACAACATTACTGAACAGAGGAAATGTTCCTTGGACATCTTTCCTGCTGATACACCTACTCCTAGCAGAAGCAGTGCCATTCTTCGTGGCGGCCAATGGACAGTGCTGACAATACCGGCAGGCGGGTCGCTCATGCTGGTCAATATCGAAGGCGGCCAGAAAGTCGATCTGTATTGTCTTTCAACAGCTTCCCTCATTTTGCCGGAGGATGCCAGCGTTTCTCCTTCTCCGGACATGCTGGCGGGTCTGGTAAGTGCGCAGGAACGCACCGGCACAGTATTGGCACGCTATACGGATGCAGAGTTGGCCATCATGGGATGGAGGCTGTTTGACGACAGCACACCCGATAAGACCGCCTTGAGTGTCACGGCCCGCCATGATGCAGTCTGTGTGCTGATATCAGCCAAAACTGTGATGACGCCAGACAGCCACAATACAGCAACAGATATTGCTATTCATATTACACAGGATGAAACAGCGCTGCGTCTTCCGGCACCGCTGGCACCGGTCAAGGCCGAAATTCATATTCCGCCCGCCAGCGCACGCGCCTACACCGTCAAGGCCGGTGACTACATACAGATTATCGACGTGCAGGGTAAACAATGCTCTGACTTTCTGGCTTTTGATGCACAGAGTCTGAAAAATGGCGATCTGAACGGGCTGGATGCCGCGGTAACACGCACCTTCACCGGCGTTGCCAATCCAAGCCCAGGCGTCCATGCGCGATATTTCGATCGCACTATGAAGCCGCTGGTCGAGATCGTACAGGATACAGTCGGGCGCCATGATGCATTCCTGCTGGCCTGTAACGCGCGATATTACGAAACGCAGGGATATCCCGGACATACAAACTGCACTGATAATTTCAATGCAGTCCTCGAGGATCATGGAATCAAACCTCAGATAACCTGGCCTGCCATCAATTTCTTTTTCAATACACAGGTCAATCCTGACGGGACCATCTCTCTGGAAGAACCATGGTCAAGGCCGGGTGACTACGTACTGTTGCGGGCTATGACCGATCTGGTCTGTGCCAGCTCCGCATGCCCTGACGATATAGACCCGGCCAATGGTTGGATGCCTACGGATATCCATGTGCGCATATACGATGCCTCGGCGCAGTTTTCCAAAGGCATTGGCCATCGCATCACGCGCCATACGGAGGCACGATTGACAAGGGAATCAGGTTTTCACAGCCGTACATCACCTCTGGCAAAGGAGATGATCGACTATCAAGGCTTCTGGCTTCCACGGGAATACAGCGGCAGTGGAGCCATTGAAGAATACTGGGCCTGTCGGGAAAAAGCCGCCCTGTTCGACCTGACGGCCCTCAGAAAATTCGAAATCACCGGCCCGGATGCAGAGAAACTTCTGAACTATGCTGTTACACGCGACATCAGCAAGCTTTCCATAGGGCAGATCGTCTATACAGCACTTTGTCATCCGCATGGCGGTATGATCGACGATGCCACCGTGTTCCGCATGAGCCAGCACACATTCCGTCTTATATGTGGGCGGGAATGGTGCGGCACCTGGTTGCGTATGCTGGCCAGTGAAAAAGACTTCAAAGTCTGGGTTCGAAGCTCAACAGACCAGCTTCACAATATCTCCCTGCAGGGACCGCTGAGCAGAATAATCCTCAGCACGGTTTTTAGTCCTTATCTGACTCAACCTGATGCAAAAGACCTGAAATGGTTTCATTTTTCAACTGGCATGCTTGGAAAGCATGATCCCTCTCCTGTCATGATTTCCAGAACTGGGTACACCGGAGAACTGGGATACGAAATTTTTTGCCATCCCCAACATGCGGGTTCTGTATGGGATGCCGTGATGGAGGCCGGTAAAAATCATGCTCTCAAACCAGCGGGACTGGATGCTCTGAATATGCTGCGTATTGAAGCGGGACTGGCGTTTGCTGGGTACGAATTCTGTGATCAGACCGATCCTTTTGAGGCGGGAATAGGCTTTGTCGTCAGTCAGAAAAAACAAAGCGATTATGTTGGTAAAACTGCCCTTCTGGAACGTGGTAGCGCTTATCGCAACAGGCTGGCAGGACTTGTGATCGAAGGCAATGACACCGTTTTTCATGGCGATGGCGTTTATAATGGAATGGCACAGGTTGGCATTATCACCAGCCCGGTGTTTTCGCCCATCCTTGGCTCCCAAATTGCCTTGGCACGAATTGATCCGTCGGTTGCCGTATCTGGAACCCAAATTGAGATAGGAAAAGATAACGGCATGCAGCTGCGTATTCCGGCCCATGTCGTAGGATTTCCTCACTATGACCCACAAAAAACAAAAGTCCGCTCCTGACTGTTCACTTTATCCAAGACACGGATGTTCATCATGAAAAAGAAAATTGCCATTATCGGTGGTGGCCCAAGCGGTCTGGCATTTCTTCGCGCTATGGAAAGTGCGCGTAAAGCAGGGGCAGAGGTTCCAGAGTATGTCTGTTACGAGAAACAGGCAGATTGTGGCGGACTCTGGAACTATACATGGCGTACCGGCCTGGATGAATTCGGTGAACCGGTGCATGGCAGCATGTATCGTTTTCTGTGGTCTAATGGACCGAAAGAATGTCTTGAATTCGCAGATTATTCCTTTGAAGAGCATTTCGGCCGCGCCATTCCATCCTATCCACCTCGTGCTGTCCTGCATGATTATATCAAGGGCCGGATTGAAAAATCCGGTGTCAGACAATTCATCAAATTCCATCATGCTGTCAAATGGATTGACTATAGTCAGGAAAGTCGCACCTTTTCTGTGACGGTCAAGGATTTAAAGACAGATACGCTCAAGACCGATACGTTTGACCATGTGGTCATTGCGACCGGACATTTTTCCGTTCCAAACGTGCCATATTTCGAGGGTTTCGAAAGCTTCCCCGGTCGTATCATGCATGCACATGATTTTCGGGATGCCAATGAATTCTCTGGTAAAGACATCCTGATGGTCGGAAGCTCCTATTCAGCGGAAGATATTGGAACGCAGTGTGCGAAATATGGCTGTCGCTCGGTAACGTTCAGCTATCGCACCCGCCCGATGGGATTTCAGTGGCCGGAAGGGTTTGAGGAAAAACCCCTTCTGACTCATGTCAAAGGCAACATAGCTTATTTCAAAGACGGGACTTCAAAAAAGGTAGATTCCATTATCCTCTGCACAGGATACCAACATTCATTTCCCTTCCTGCCGGATTCCATGCGCCTGAAAACCAATAATCGCCTGTATCCGCTTAATCTGTACAAGGGTATTTTCTGGAAGGGGAATACAGATCTCATCTATATTGGCATGCAGGATCAGTATTACACTTTCAATATGTTTGATGCACAAGCATGGCTGGCACGGGATGCCATTCTTGGACGCTACATCCTTCCGGATGCCGCTACACAGGATGCCGACATAAAACACTGGAGAGCACTGGAAGAAAAAATTCAAAATCCTTACCAGGCGATTGATTTCCAGACCGAATATGTCCGCGATCTTCTAGCACTGACGGATTATCCCCATCTTGATGTCGACCGGATTGCAGCCCTGTTCAAGGAATGGGAGCACCATAAGGAGGAAGGGATCATTACGTATCGTGATCGCAGTTATCCCTCCACCCTGACTGGCACGATGGCACCCAGCCACCACACGAAATGGATGGATGCCAAAGATGACAGCATGGAAGCGTTTCTGAATCACCCCCGTCTGGAGGCCGCAGAATGACCATCTCATACCCGGAACGCCACTCCGCCCTTACCAGCCGTCATGTGGCACTCGGATCAAAGATGGATGCATCCTGGAATGGGATGCCTATCCCTCAGAACTATGTATCAAACCCTTATGATGAGACCGTTCTCGTCAGAACCAAAGCAGGGCTTTTTGATGTTACGGCATTGCAGATCATCAATGTCTCCGGCCCTGATGCCATGGCTGTTCTTAATAATCTGGTGACATCAGATCTTGCAAAAATTTCCTCTGGCAGCTCCCTGATTACCAGCATTGTCAATGATGAAGGCGGCATCATTGATGACGTCATTATCTATGTTGATAGCAAGACCGAGTTCCGTGTTTCTCATGGTGGCGGCACACTTGAGCCGGTGCTCATGAAGGATATTGTCGGGCATAATGTAGTTGCTGAGCGGGATGATGATGTCCACATCCTCTCCCTGCAAGGCCCCCTCTCAGGAGATATTCTGCAACCCCATACAGAATTACCTTTATCTTCGCTATCCTATTTCTCCCATGCCCAAACAACCTTGTTCGGAAAACCGGTCAGAATTGCACGTGGTGGATATTCCGGAGAGACGGGATATGAGGTGTTCTGCACTTCAGAAGAAGCAGGCCCAATCTGGGACATGATCCTGGAGGCCGGAAAATCCTATGGTGCGGCTCCAGTGAGCTGGTCCTGCCTTGATATCGTCCGCCTTGAGGGAGGATTGCTGTTTTTCCCCTATGATATGCCGGCGGAAAATACCACCCCATGGGAGGTCAATATGGGATGGTCCATTGACCTCCAGAAAACAGCTTTCCGTGGCAAGAAAGCACTGGAAGCATTACGCGGCCAGGAACGCAGCACGATTATCGGTCTGGAAGTACTCAGCAAGGAAGCAGCCGAGGCCGGCACTCCCATTTTCCATGATGGTGTTCAGGTCGGACAGGTAACCAGCAGTATCTTCAGCCAATATCTGATGAAATCTCTGGCTATTGCCACGATTAAGCCCTCCCTGTCTGCGCTCGGCACCGCGGTATCTGTAGGAGAATCAGCACAAGCAAATATCGTTCGCATG
Organism: Granulibacter bethesdensis CGDNIH1; assembly: GCF_000014285.2. Lineage (NCBI taxonomy): Bacteria > Pseudomonadati > Pseudomonadota > Alphaproteobacteria > Acetobacterales > Acetobacteraceae > Granulibacter > Granulibacter bethesdensis. The sequence goes on from NC_008343.2 coordinate 2,058,819, forward strand.
CCATTCTATGATCCCCTGCGACTGAGAACCCATCCACGATAAAAAGGGAGAGCGGCAGACATGCTTCTCAGTAAGCCAGTCTATCAGGATCTGAAAATTGATCCGACAGGAAGCAGACATTTGTTTGTTTTTGACCGGTCTGCCGCTCAATGGAGAAGCAGATCTGATATCTGCACTCATTCCTCCTTTTACGTGATGCCTGACAGCCGGATCATGCCGGAACAGGCACCGGATGCAGAGACAAACAGTCTCTGCCTTCCGTTCCGCTCTGAGACCCAGTTGCTGAGCTATCTTGAGTCTTATCTTGGGACAGAGACCATGGGCCTGAGGCTCTATGCAGCTGGCCAGGAAAGTTTCGTATGGGATTGTTACCGCGTGGCACAGCAGGCTGGTATGACCCGCCCGGAAATTCATCTGGCCGTCTCAGGAGAAGTCAGCAGGCGGGTTTACTGTGTTCACTGTCAGACCATCAATCATGGCGCAAAAAGCACACTCATCCAATGTGATGGCTGCAACGCAACTCTTTTTGTCCGTGATCATTTCTCGCGTGAGCATGGCGCCTATATGGGTTTTCAGGTTGATGCTGAAAACCCCGGCGAAATTCCTTCGGCCGAGGCACTTTCCCTATGACAGAGCACAAAAATACACCCCGTCAGATAGATGTCAGGCTGTCTGATATAGAGCCACTTTCTCCCACTTTGAAACGCCTGACTTTTGTTCCCATAAAAGTTGCTGCTTTTCCCGTTATCCCGACAGGCAGCCATATCATCGTGTCGATACCAGGGAGAAGACGGTCTCATAAAAACGCTTATTCCCTGATCGGACCGGCAGATAAGACAGATTCCTATCAGATTGTCGTTCGAAAGGTGGATAAAAGCCGTGGTGGTTCAAACTGGATTCATGAGCAGGCCAAGATAGGCGACAAACTTCAGATCAGCTGGCCATCCAGCCTCTTTCCCCTTTCCAATGTGGCGCGTCATCATCTTCTGATCAGCGGCGGGATCGGGATTACCCCCATTCTGTCGCATCTGCACGCCCTGACCGCCCGGGGCGCCTCGTTCAGCCTGCATCATGCCTGTAAAGCTGAAGACAAGAATGCCTTTTTGACCCTGCTGGCTCCTTTCCATGGCCATGACATCACCCTTTACGTGGCTGATGATCCATCATCCTCCCGACTGGATCTTCAGGCCGTGATGGGCAGACAGCCTCTGGGTACCGTTCTCTACACATGCGGCCCACAAAAGCTGACCGATGCCATCATGGAGACAGGCCGCACACTGGGATGGCCTGCGTCAAGCCTTCAGACTGAAAGTTTCGGTGGGGCTCGGGCCGGTACAGCGTTTACCCTGCATGCACGCCGAGCGGGGAAAACCATTCTTGTGGATGAAGAGAGCAGCATTCTGGAGGCTCTGGAAAGCGCTGGTATCCAGCCGACCTATCTCTGCCGTGGTGGAGCCTGTGGTCAATGCCTGACCAGTGTGATTGATGGCATTCCAGAACATCGCGACGACTTTCTGGATGAGCAGGAACGCGCCACAAACAAAAAAATCATGATCTGTGTTTCAAGGGCATGCAGCCCTTCTCTGACCCTTGATATTTGATTTACCGATAAAAGAAGGGATTTCTGTCATGACTGTGCAGTTCAAGCCGGATGAAACGTTCCGGGGTAATTATAACTTCAAAAACAGCGATGAAGCGATACTCAGTTTCCCGTTTCCGTTTCCTGAAGATAAATACATGTATTCAATGAATGCCGAACCACATGTCAGATCCGGACCATCCCCATCCTATCATCATGCATTCGACATTGATGAGCACTACATCGCTGAATGCAGGGAGCGCGCAATCATTCTGGAGCAAGACCCGAAACGCTGTCAGGTCATGCCACATCTTCAGATTGCCGAATGGGATACGCTTGAACTCCTGATGGATTCCCTGTCTACCGACTACCCTCAATGGTTCAGCCTGACGAAGGCTGCTGACAAATGGTGCTGGGTCAATCGTCTTCTGACGATTGAGCAGAATTTCATTTTTGGTGATGCATCTACGCTGCCTTTACCACCCTTCGAGTATATCACCAGACAGGTTCAAGGAGATTTCACCCTTCAGGATCAGCGAGATAACAATCTGTTCATCGAAGGCGGAATGGTAACTTCTCAGGCGGATTGGTCACTCAATTTCGACAAAGGCATGAGCTTTCATGAATGGCATGCGCCTGTGCCCTTAGCCCATGATATGGGGGTCTTTGATCGAGCCCTCAAATTTCTGCTCAAACTGCAATATGGGCAGCCTGTGCGACGTCTGAATTGGACTTTGACCGTTAATCCACGCCTCGATACGTCCCCAGAGAATTATGCAGTCTGGGGACCGGATCGTATGACGGTAACACCTGAAAATGTAAAACAGAAAGTGCATCTTCGTGTCGAGTTGCAAAGTCTGTTCCGTCTGCCACGCAGCAATGCCATCCTGTTCTCCATTCGCGGCTATCTGGCCAGTATAGAAGAAATTCAGCGCGTTCCGAAATGGCGCCGCCGACTGCATCGTGTGATACGGGATCTAAACCCTTCGATCCGAACCTATAAGGGTTTCTCCCGCTATTACGACACGCTGGTATCTGCTCTAGCAGCAGGGGATGATGGGTTACCAACATCTTCAGGTATTCAGCCTGATATTGACAGGCTCTCGTAACAAAAAAGGCCCTGCTCTTTAAAGCAGGGCCTTTTAAATGGAAATCTTAGTGACTGATCATCCATGGTCGTTGGGCAGGAAAACTTTTAGCGGCTGGCGGTGAGTCCGCCGTCAATTTCGATTTTCCCTTCGTTGTGGTACAGCAGGAGCATCCGGATGGATGACTCCCGCGTGATCGGCGCGGCGCATGCATACTGCGCTCATTGGTAGCAAATGCAGTTCGCCGGGCAGAATCCATAGCGGCAAATGATGGTGCGGTGAGTAACACACGCGGAGCAGATGTGCCGCAATCCGGGCAGCACGCAGGCTGCTCGAACTCCGACATCGGACGCATCACAGTAAAAACGCCGCATGACTCACAATGATAGTCATAGACCGGCATAGGAGACCTCCTTACAGATCCTGCGCAATCGGCATATCCACCAGGCCAGGTGTTACACCACCGCTGGGACCATCCGCACCCGGATTGATATCAAAGTCAAAAATTTCCGTGGGTACCCAGAGCGTGGCACAGGAATTGGGAATATCGACCACACCGCTGATATGACCCTGTACCGGTGCAGTGCCGAGGATCGAATATCCCTGTGCACCGGAATATCCAAATTTCTTCAGATACTCGATAGCATTGAGGCAAGCCTGACGATAGGCGACATTGACATCAAGGTAATGTTGTTCGCCTTGCTCATCGACTGAAATACCCTCGAAGATCAAATAGTCACTGTAAACGGGTTTGATGGGACTCGGCTTGAAGATCGGATTTTTGATTCCATACTTTGCCATTCCATCCTTGATCAGATTCACACGCATATGAATCCAGCCTGGCATTTCGATAGCGCCACAGAAGGTAATTTCACCATCGCCCTGGCTGAAGTGAAGATCACCAACGGATAGACCGGCCCCTGGAACATAAACCGGGAAGAATACCCGGGCCCCTCGTGACAGATCCTTAATATCGCAATTGCCTCCATGCTCACGAGGAGGAACGGTGCGGGCACCATGAGCGGCGGCGGCATCACGTGCCTCACCTTTGAGACGCCCCATATGGGCTGTCGGCTCAAAAGGCGGATTGGCCAAAGGTGGCACACGATTTGGGTTGGTTGCGATCAGCGCTTTCTCCCGCGCATTCCATTTTTCCAGCAGATCGGGAGATGGCAGGCATCCTATCAGGCCTGGATGAATCAGGCCGGCATAATTTACGCCGGGAACGTGGCGAGAAGAGGCAAACATGCCATGGAAATCCCAGATTGATTTCTGGGCTAAAGGAAAATGGTCCGTCAGAAAGCCGCCACCATTCTTTTTGGAGAAAAACCCGTTAAAGCCCCACGCATTATGCGGGAATGCACCAATATCCAGAAAGTCGACAACCAACAGATCACCCGGCTGAGCCCCCTCGACACCGATCGGGCCGCTGAGATAATGTACGGTTGTCAAATCGACATCCCGAACATCTTCGGCTGAGTCATTATTTTTTATGAATCCGCCTGTCCAGTCATAGCATTCGACAATAAAATCGTCTCCTGGCTTGACTGTGGCAACCATTGGAATGTCATGATGCCACCGATTATGCACCATATCATTACTGATAGCGGGTTGTGACAGGTCGATTTTGATGATCGTATCAGTCATGGCATCATCCCGTTGAACAAATGTTTGATTTTTTCCGGTTATATTTTTAGACAGCCAGGAAACGGGCTACTTTTTCCTGATCAAGATTTTCTTTTGTATCCTGATGAACAATCTTGCCACCTTCAATTACCATGATCCGATCAGCAACATCCAGTGCAAAGGATAAAACCTGTTCAGACACAAAAATTGAAAGCCCTTTCTGATCACGTATTCTACGCAGTGTTCTGGCCATTTCGAGAATAATGGAGGGCTGAATACCTTCAGTCGGTTCATCCAGAAGCAGAACCTTTGGCTCAGTGGCCAGAGCACGGGCAATGGCAAGCTGTTGCTGCTGGCCGCCCGATAGGTTTCCGCCACGGCGTCGACCCATTTCTTTCAAAACCGGGAAAAGTTCATATAAATCAGAAGGTATTTTCAATTTTCCTCTTACAAAAAGACCTGTTTCAATGTTTTCTGTCACTGTCATCGTTGAAAAAATCATACGCCCCTGCGGAACATAGGCAATGCCGGTTTCAACACGGCGGTGGCTTTTCATCGTCGTGATATCGGTGCCATCCAGCATGATCTTCCCCCCGCTACCGGGAACCATCCCGATCAGCGATTTCATCAGCGTCGATTTTCCCATGCCATTGCGACCAACAATAGCCACAATTTCTCCTGCACCAATATCAAGATCAATCCCGTGCAGAACTTCACTTTGACCATATGACACGCGCAATTCGTTTGTAGTCAGCATAGCGTGTCTCCTCAATGTCCCAGATAGACTTCAATAACTTTCGGGTCATTCTTTACATGTGCCATGGTTCCATCTGACAAAACCTGCCCCTGATGAAGAACCGTTACTTTATGGGCAATATCCTCCACAAAACCCATGTCGTGCTCGATAACCAGTACAGAGCGACCTTCAATGATCCTGTGCAGCAGCTCAGCGGTTTTCTGCCGCTCGGCTACGCTCATACCTGCAACCGGCTCATCGAGCATGAGAAGTTCAGGATCCTGAATCAGCAGCATTCCTATTTCCAGCCATTGTTTCTGACCATGGCTAAGATACTCGGCCCGTTCATGAAGACGATCCTGAAGGAAAATCATCTCGCTGATTTCCTCAATTCTGGAACGGACTTCTGCGTCACACCGAAAGCTTAATGCTCCAAACACAGATCGGCCACGCGGATAAGAAATCTCAAGATTCTCGAAAACCGTGAGATCTTCATAAATCGATGGGTTCTGGAATTTACGCCCTACTCCTGCACGAACAATCTGATGCTCCTTCAAGGTGGTCAGTTCATGATTACGGAACCTTATAGACCCTGATGATGCTTTTGTTCGCCCGCAGATGAGGTCAAGAACTGTGGTTTTCCCTGCTCCATTTGGACCAATGATCACGCGGATTTCATTGCGATCAACGTAGAAGGACAGATCATTAACGGCCTTGAAACCATCGAATGAAACGGTCAATCCCTCCACAGCCAGAAGAAAATCTGTTTCTGATGACATGACAGCTTTCTCCCTTACTTCACAACCACAGGCGTATCGGTCGAAGAAAGTACTTCTTTGGCTGCATTATTCTGTCTGTTACCCATGCCGAGCAGGCGGCTGACATAGGGATCGAGATAGCTGCGATACAATCCGGCCAGACCGTTGGGGAACACCATTGTCACAATGATGAACAATGCGCCCATTGCAAACAGCCAGGCATTGGGGAACGCTTCTGAAAGGGTGGAGCGGGCCCAGTTTACCAGCAAGGTTCCATACAGCGCACCCAGCAGAGAGGTACGCCCACCGACAGCAGCGAAAATCACCATTTCGATAGAAGGAACGATTCCGACAAAACTCGGGGACATGAAGCCAACCTGGAGGGTAAACATTGCGCCTCCCACTCCGGCCAGAGCTGCCGCAACACAAAAGGCAAAAATCTTGAAACTCGCAACGTCATAGCCCGAGAAGCGAACCCGATCCTCCCGATCGCGCATTGCCAGCAGAATACGACCGAGCTTTGATCGCCTGATAAACTGAAGCAGAATCAGACTGCCCAGAAGCAGGCCGCAGCAGACGAAATACAGCACGTTTCTGGCATGATCTGTACGGATATCCCAACCATGAAAGCTGCGCAGATCGGTGATTCCATTGACCCCACCGGTATATCCCTGTTGGCCAATGATCAGAATGGTCAGAATGGCGGCAATGGCTTGCGTGATGATGGCGAAATATGTGCCGCCTACCCGCCGCCGAAACATGGCGATTGCGATCACCAGTGCCAGCACCATCGGCACTGCAGGAACTGCAAAAATGGTAAAGGCAAGGCTGTGAAACGGCTTCCAGAACCATGGCAGTGAGGTAATCTGGTTCCAGTCCATGAAATCAGGAATACCTGGTGTAGACTGGATTTTGGTCGCTTCCGGCGTTGATGATTCCAGCTTCAGATACATGGCCATGCAGTAGCCGCCGAGACCAAAAAACACGCCCTGACCAAGACTGAGAATACCCGCGTCACCCCAGCACAGCACCAGACCGAGCGCTACGAAACCATAGGTCAGATACTTTCCGAACAGGTTCAGGCGAAACGTATCGAGACCAAGGGGAAACACAACAAGGATCAGAAAGGCAAACAAGCCGATACACAGAATATCTTTGCGATTGAGGAAACTGCTGTTCATGTGAAATATGCTCCTCAGCGCCGAACCTTGAGAACAAACAGACCCTGCGGACGGATCATCAGAATAATGATAACCGACAGCAGCACGATTACCTGAGCCATCGAACCACTGAGGAAGAATTCCAGCGTGGACCGTGCCTGGGAAATCGTGAATGCGGAGGCAATCGTACCGAGCAGGCTCGATGCACCGCCGAAGACCACGACAAGGAATGTATCGACAATGTAAAGCTGGCCGGCAGTCGGGCTGGTGGATCCGATCATCGTAAACGCAGCCCCGGCCACACCCGCGATGCCACAGCCGAGGCCGAAAGTCCGACGATCCACCCTTTCTGTATCAATCCCGACAGCTGCCGCCATCGGGCGGTTCTGCACAACAGCCCGCACCTGCTTGCCCCATCCCGAGCGAAACATCAGCAGATAGACCCCGACTGTGATCAGTGTAGTGAGACCCATCACCAACAGACCATTGATGGGAATTTCGATACTTTCGGAAAGATGAGTTGCCCCCATCATCCATTCAGGCAGATTGACGCCGACTTCACGCGCCCCGAAAACCGAGCGATAGATCTGCTGCATGATCAGACTGAGACCCCATGTCGCCAGCAGACTGTCGAGCGGTCTTTTGTAGAGATGACGTATCATCAGCCATTCCACCAGCATCCCGGCAAGGCCCGAGGCGCAGAAAGCCAGCACGACGGCAATAGGGAAATAGATTGCAAATGCACCGGGAATAAACTGAGAAAAAAGCTGTGACGTCAGATAGGTCACATAAGCGCCCAGGATCATGAATTCCCCATGCGCCATATTGATGACGCCCATCTGGCCAAAGATAATGGCCATGCCGAGCGCCATCAACACAAAGACGGAGAACAGGATAAGCCCGGAAAACCCCTGCATCACAAAGATGGAACCGAGTTCACTTATCGAGTAGCCACCCATCAACCTGTCCTCCGTGTTTCACTGCCTTATTCAGCCAGGTTTCTCACTGATATCCTTTGGGGAACGGATCAGGCTTGATCAGATCCGGCGTTTCCCACACCACTTTGAACTGGCCATCCAGCTGGGCCTGTCCAACCCGTGTGCGGCTCCACAGATGATGATTGGGATCAATTTTGACGTAACCTTCCGGCGCGGTTTTCAGCTCCAGGCCTGGCGACGCGGCAATAACTTTGTCTACATCGAAACTGCCGGCTTTTTCACAGGCCATTTTCCAAAGGAACGGACCAAGATAGGCGGCCTGTGTGACATCGCCGATGACGCTTTTCGGTCCATAGGCTTCCTTGAAGGCGGCGACGAATTTCTCGTTGTTGGGGTTCTTCAAGGACTGGAAATACTTCATGCATGAATAAGCGCCGGCAATATTTTCGCCGCCAATCCCAAGAACCTCGTCTTCCGTCACGGAAATGGTCAGCACGGTCTGTTTGCTCAGATCAATGCCAGCCGCTTTCAGTTGCTTGTAGAATGCGACATTGGACCCACCAACCACGGCAGCATAGATGACATCCGGCTTTTTCAGACGGAACTTGTTGATCACCGAATTGAACTGGGTATGGCCGAGGGGGAAATAATCCTCGCCCACCACCTTACAGCCCGGCAGATGATTTTCGATGTGCTTGCGGGCGATTTTCATCGACGTACGCGGCCAGATGTAATCGGAGCCGATAAGATAGAAGGTTTTTGCTCCCTTCACCTTGTTGACCCAGTCCAGCCCGGCGATAATCTGCTGTGTTGCTTCCTGCCCGGTGTAGAAAACGTTCTTGGACTGTTCGAGGCCTTCATAGAAGGTGGGATAATACAGCAGCCCGTTATACTGTTCGAACACCGGCAGCACCGCCTTGCGCGAGGCAGAGGTCCAACAGCCGAAAACCGTAGCGCATTTGTCGTTCACCAGCAGCTTGCGAGCTTTTTCAGCAAAAGTCGGCCAGTCACTGGCGCCGTCTTCCTGAATATACTTGATCTGCCGGCCCAGCACGCCACCCGCCGCGTTGATCTGGGAAATGGCGAGTTTCTCCGCCTCAATGGAGCCGGTTTCGCTGAGCGCCATGGTACCGGTGGAGGAATGCAGGATACCCACTGTCACCGTGTCATCGGTCACAGCCAGCCCGGTCTTGTCGATTGCCGCGGTGGCGGGTTTGCCATCCGCCCATGATGTGCCGGGCAGCAGGGCAGCGGCCGGCAGTGCGGCCATGCCCTGCAACAGGCGGCGACGCAGGCCGGAACGGGGAGTGTCCATATCGGAGGCATCAAAGGGGGAATGATCGGCCATATGTTTTGTCCTGACGGTCATGTCGGAGGAAAAAATCGTTTCCGCTTCGCGACATACTGGTCCGGCCGGACGCCAATCATGGATACGTCATATGACGTATGGCAACGCATAGCGGATGAAGGGAGGCTCCCTCACCATACACGGCCATACGGTGGCGAGGATGGTAAAAGGTCAGGCGAAAAAACCGGGCCATTATGGCATACTGCCCCCGACATGACCCAAAGACCGCTCCCTGAATCGCCGGAAGGCAGCCCCTGGATTTCCCGTCAGCGCATTGTCCGCATCCGCAGGGATTATAATCGCTGGGTCGCTGATGAAACGCTGGAAGATTATGCGCTACGCTTTACAGCGAGGCGTGCCCGGCGCTGGAGCGGCCTGCGCATTGCCAATACCGCGCTCAGTGCCATCTCCTTCCTCGCGTTGGAAGCCATTGGTGGCACGATCACGGTGGGATACGGCTTTACCAATGCCGTCAGCGCCATTTTCGCGGTCGGGTTGCTGATTTTTCTGGCCGGACTGCCGATCAGCCTGCAGGCGGCCCGGGCCGGGGTCGATATTGATCTGCTCACCCGTGGCGCAGGGTTCGGGTATATCGGCTCCACCATCACATCGCTGATCTATGCCAGTTTTACCTTCCTGTTCTTTGCGTTGGAAAGCGTCATTCTGGCCTCGATGCTGAAAATCTGCTTCGGCATTCCGCTTTATGCGGCCTATCTGATCTGCTCTGTCGTCGTGATCCCGGTGGTGGTACGCGGTATTTCCGCCATCAACCGTGTCCAGCTCTGGACCCAGCCTTTATGGCTGGTACTGCACTGCATACCCTTCATCGCCATTGCTCTCAACGGGCGCGACATTCTGGGTCTCTGGGTTGGTTTTGCGGGGATTTCACCCCTTTCCGGCATGCCCGGCGGTCATGGGTTCGACTGGCTGGGCTTTGGGGCAGCGGCCTCGATCATCATGTCCCTGATCACGCAAATCGGGGAGCAGATCGATTATCTGCGCTTTATCCCGGCAGAGACACAGGAACGTCACAGGTTCCGCTGGACCATGACCGTTCTGGCGGGGGGAGCCGGGTGGATTTTTCCCGGCATGCTGAAAATGCTGGCCGGGTCGTTTCTGGCGGTTTTTGCCATCCATGCGGGTATTCCCGCCATGGAAGCCATTCAGCCAGCCTGGATGTACCGGATCGCTTTCGGCTCGCTGGGCCTGCATCCGACAGCCGCGCTGTTTCTGGCAGCGCTGTTCGTGTTCATCTCCCAGTTCAAGATCAACGTGACCAACGCCTATGCAGGCTCCATCGCATGGTCGAATTTTTTTTCCCGCCTGACCCATGCCCATCCGGGACGGGTGGTATGGCTGATCTTCAACATTGCCATTGCGCTGGCACTCATGGAGCTGGGTGTCTTTCAGGCCATCGAAGCCACGCTGCATAATTACTCCAGCATCGCCGCGGCCTGGATGGGAGCACTCGTTTCGGATCTGACAATGAACCGGGCCCTGGGACTGGCTCCGCGACAGATCGAGTTCAAACGTGCCCATCTGCCGGACGTCAATCCGGTCGGAGTTGGAGCGATGCTGACCGCCATTACGGTTTCCCTCTGCGCTCAGGCCGGATGGTTCGGTGTTGCGGCTGGCGTGTTCTCGCCTTTTCTCGGCTTTGCAACCGCCTTTGCGGCAGCACCTGTGATCGCATGGGTAACGGGGGGTAAAACCTATCTGGCGCGCAAACCCAGGCGGAGCTGGGCGCATCGCCAAAGTCTGCATTGCGTGGTCTGCGAAAACGACTTCGAACCGGAGGATTCGGCCTATTGCCCCGCTTATGGCGACGCAATCTGCTCATTGTGCTGTTCCCTCGATGCACGGTGCGATGATCTCTGCAAGAAACCGGAGACGAGGCTTTCAGTCCAGTGGCACCGCATCCGACAATGGCTTACCCCCACCCGCCTGCAACCTGTGCTGAACAGTCTGGGAGGACGCTACTGCATTGTCTTTGCGATGCTGGGAGGCAGCACCGGCCTGATGTTGCTGGGGATTTATCACCAGACTGTTTCCGGCCTGACCCGGACGGACCCTCTGTTACGCAGCGCCTTCTGGCAGGCATGGTGCGTCATGCTGCTGATTTCAGGCATTGCCGCGTGGCTGCTGGTTCTGGCGCTTCAAAGCCGACATGTCGCACGAGAGGAAAGCCGCCGTCAGACCGCGCTGCTGATGAACGAGATCCGCGCCCATCGCCGCACCGATGCCAAGCTGCAGAAAGCCAAGGAAGCGGCGGAATCCGCCAACCTCGCCAAAAGCCGTTTCGTGGTCGGGGCCAGTCATGAACTGCGCTCCCCCCTGAATGCGATTCTCGGCTATGCGCAGTTGATGGATGGGGATGAAACCCTGCCCCCCAGATGGCAGCGCGCCATCGGCATCATGCGCCGCAGCGGAGAACATCTGGCCGGGCTGATCGAGGGTCTGCTGGATATCTCGAAAATCGAGGCCGGACGGATCGATGTGGCCCGTGATGCCGTCAGGCTCGGTGATTTTCTGGATCAGATTGTCAGCATGTTCCGCATTCAGGCGGAGGCGAAAGGCATCGACTTCATCTTCGATCGCCCGGAGACACTGCCGGATCAGGTCTATACCGATGAGCGCAGGTTAAGGCAGATTCTGATCAATCTGCTGTCCAATGCCATCAAGTTCACACGCTACGGACGGGTAACTTTCCGTGTGCGGTGGCGCAGCCAGATTGCCGATCTCGACATTACCGATACCGGGATCGGTATTGACGAACAGGAGCTGGAACGGATTTTCGAGCCGTTCCACCGCACATCCGGCGCCCTGCATGCCAGTATGCCCGGAATCGGACTGGGACTGACGATTACCAAACTGCTGGTGCAGATTCTGGGCGGCGACATCACCGTGCAATCAAAGCTGGGCGAAGGCAGCACTTTTCATATCCGCCTGATGCTCTCGGAAGTACAGCAGAGTACGGAAGCGCCTGCGGAAACGCTTCAGCCTACATCTGCCACCATTGCCGCGACGCTACGCCCGGGCATGACTGCGATCATTGCGGATGATGATCCGGTCCATCGTGATATGATGAGCGATATTCTGGCACCTTTGGGAATCACCGCCATTCAGGCCGTCAACGGTCAGGCCTGTCTTGAACTGGCTGAAGAGCAGCGGCGCGCTGGCAACGTCGTTGCCCTGTTCCTGCTCGACATCCAGATGCCGGGGTTAAATGGATGGGAAGTCGCGCGCTATCTGCGTGAATCTGGTTTCAGTGAAGCGACCATTCTGATCATCTCCGCCAATTCCGGGGCCATCAGCGGCGGCAGCATGGCAGGCGATCATCATGACGGGCTGTTGAGCAAACCTGTTGATATCAGCATGCTCTATGCGTTTCTGCATCAGCGACTGCATCTGCAAAATAAAACGATCGCAAAAAGCGAGCCGTTGCCGATCATCGGCGCCACGGCCCTGCCGCCGGAGCAGGGTCTGACCAAACTCGATGCCAGACAGCGTAATGAGTTGCGCCAGCTCCTCGCCATCGGATACATGCGCGGTCTGCGCAACAAAATGGAGGATATCGCCACGACCCACCCGGATACCCGTCCCGATATCGACCGGCTGCGCCATCTGGCGGATCAATTCGACCTCAATGGTCTGTCAGCCCTGCTGGATCATACTTCGGCAGAATCGTCCCCTCTTCTTTCAGACAGCAATGCTCCATGACACCACGCGACATCGTCCTGCTGGTCGATGATACACCGGGCAGTCTGTCCGTCCTGCATGATGCGCTGGATATGGCCGGCTATACCGTTCTGGTTGCACAATCAGGGCAGGCTGCCCTGACGCTGATCGAACAGGTCACACCCGATATCATTCTGCTGGATGCGATTATGCCGGGCCTGGATGGGTTTGAAACCTGCCGCCGCCTGAAACAGCATCCAACCTATGCCATGATTCCGGTCATTTTCATGACCGGCCTGACCGACACCAAACATGTGGTGCAGGCTCTGCAATGCGGCGGGGTAGATTACGTGACCAAACCTGTCTCTCCGGAACAGGTGCTGGCCCGCATTACCGTGCATCTCGGCAATGCGCGTCTGATGCAGAGTGCGCATGTCGCACTTGATCGCGCCGGGCGCTATCTGTTTGCCGTCGATGCCACCGGGCATATTTCATGGAGCACCCCACAGGCGGCTCTTCTGCTGGGCGCTTCAGATGGCAGACCGGTGCTACCTGCTTTTCTGCTGCCCTGGATCGCCGAATGCGCCAGCGGTGAAGCGATGACCGGCAGCCGCCGGGTCGTTGTGGAAAGCCGGCTTTCTCCTGAAGGCACGGGATCGCGGGAGGTGGAGATCGTGTTCTTCGGCACCTCACGCGAGGACGAGATCCTGATGCGCCTGATCATCAATGATCCAGCCGAGGAGCAGACTATCCTGCATCAGCGTCTGCCCGTGACGGCACGGGAGGCTGAAGTTCTGCTATGGATCGGCCGAGGCAAACAGAACCGTGACATTGCCGATATTCTGGGTCTGAGTCCGCGCACCGTGAACAAGCATCTGGAACAGATCTACACCAAGATCGGGGTCGAAAACCGGGCTGCTGCCGCAGCCGTTGTCATGAAATTGCTGGCCTCCCGCTGACGGGTTTTCATTCTTCCGAAACCGGACGAGGTCAATAAGCAGAACAACGTATCCTCTGCCATCGAACAGAAGAGCAGCATGCATCATCATTTTCTGTCGCGGGGAACAGGCTCATGATGCATGGTGACATTTCCAGCTCTGCCGATACAGTCGGCGTTGCTGTCGTCAATTACAAAATGCCGCGTCTGCATACGATCGAGGACGTACGCAGCAATGCCCATGCCATTGCCGAGATGATCATCGGCATGAAAACCGGTCTGCCGGGCATGGATCTGGTGATTTTCCCGGAATACAGCACCCACGGCATCATGTATGATGAGGCCGAAATGATGGAAACCGCCGTTTCCATCCCCGGACCGGAGACCGATATTCTGGCCGATGCCTGCCGCCGGGCCAAAGTATGGGGCGTGTTCTCCCTGACTGGCGAGCGGCATGAGCAGCACCCGGAAAAACGGCCCTACAACACGCTGATCCTGATCGACGATACCGGAAAAATCGTTCAGAAATACCGCAAGATCATTCCGTGGACACCGATCGAAGGCTGGTATCCAGGCGATCAGACCTACGTGTCTGAGGGTCCGAAAGGGATGAAAATCAGCCTCATCATCTGCGATGACGGCAATTATCCTGAAATCTGGCGTGATTGCGCCATGCGTGGTGCAGAGCTGATCGTACGCTGTCAGGGTTATATGTATCCCGCAAAGGAACAGCAGATATTGATGGCCAAAGCGATGGCATGGGCCAACAACGTCTATGTGGCCGTGGCCAATGCGGCTGGATTTGACGGGGTGTATTCCTATTTCGGCCATTCCGCGATCATCGGGTTCGACGGACGCACCCTGGGTGAATGCGGGACGGAGGAAAACGGCATCCAGTATGCCCAGCTTTCCAAAGCCCTGATCCGCGATGCCCGCAGGAACGGGCAATCGCAGAACCATCTCTACAAGCTGTTGCACCGTGGGTATACCGGCACCATTGCCTCCCGCGAGAATATCAGCGGCAAGGCGGAATGCCCCTATTCCTTCTACCGCGACTGGATCACCGATCCTGAAGGCACACGCGCCAAAGTCGAAGCCCTGACCCGCAGTGAACCCGGTGTTGCCGATTGTCCGGTTGCCGGTGTGCCGACACCGACAGGGTCATAATTTTTAACGCGCAGCAGAGGGTCTGATCACCGCCAGCATGACGAGCATGGCTTCTGCGGCAATGGCGATGCCAACCGGGAGCCGAACCATCCCGCTACTGAACCATGCTCCGGCCGCATAAAGCGGTATGATCACCAGTGCCGGGACCAGATCACCTGCATGCCGGAGCCGAAGGGCAAGACCTGACACAATCAGGCAAGCCCCCGGAACGGATTTTATGGCAACGTCCCATGGATGGAGCCGGATAAACCCGTTTCCAAGTGGCCCTTGCTGACCAATCCCCGTTGGCAGCATCACCTCCAGCAGCCAATGCATGATGTTTGCTGCATCACGCAGACTGTCCAGCACCATCGTCGCCAGCAGGATCAGAACCAATGGCAGCAATGCCAGCGATGCCGCGCATAATGCGGCCATGATACCTGCCCATCCCAATCCGGCACGAAAAACATGCCTCATTCCCGCGCTATCCATCAAACCGCCCGGCAAAGGGCATGCTTGTCAAAACAGGTTCCGGCCCAGAATAATACCGAAGACTGATGACGGGACATATCAATGCTCGATGTGCTGCGGGCAATGCGGGTTTTTCTCCGGGTTGCCGAATTGGGCTCATTTTCCGCGGCAGCGCGGGGGATCAACATGTCCCAACCGATGATCTCCCGGCAAATCGGCATGCTGGAGGATCATTTCGGCACGCAACTGGTGCAGCGCTCCACCCGCCACCTGCATCTGACCGAGGAAGGGGAGGCCCTGCGAGAACATGCCCGCCGCATCATCGATCAGCTGGAAGCCGCTGAGGAAGCGATTGGCCGGGGTGCCAGACCCCCTTCCGGACGGGTGCGTCTCAGTTCACCTACTGCATTCGGCCTGTATCTGTCCGGGCAGATGGCCGCCTTTCATCAGCTGTATCCCGATATCGACATTGCCCTGAGACTGAGCGACGAAACCGTCAATCTGATTGAGGATGGACTTGATCTGGCGCTGTATGTCGGTGGAGTGCCTGAAACGTCCATGATCGTTCGGAAAATCGGCAGCGCGCGGCGCCTGCTGGTTGCCGCCCCTTGCTATATGGATGGGCGGGCTGAACCTTCCTCCCCTGCGCAGTTGAAGGATTTCGACTGCCTGACCTATGCCGGACCGGGCAGCGATACCGCATGGGCCTTCATCACCGGCGGCGTCTCCTCACCCCTGCCGGTCCATAGCTGGTTTTCCAGCAGCAGCAGCGAGGCCACGCGCCGTGCCGCTCTGGCGGGGGCCGGTATTGCCGCCCTGCCCCATTACATGGTGGAGCAGGATCTTCAGGAAGGGCGACTGATCGAATTGTTGCCACAGGATCGGATGGAACCATTGGCCGTGTTTGTCGCCTATGCCTCAACACGCCATCTGGCTCCACGCTGTCGGGTGCTGATCGATTTTATCGCCCGCACCTTCAAAAATGCTCCGGGAACGATCTGATTTCATCCTGTGCTGTCTGATTTTGGATGAAACAGGCCGCAAACGGCTTCAGTCTGCAAAGGACCTCACGCGCCCATGTCACGGAAAACCATTCTGATTGCCGCGCCTTTGATCATCGCCGCCGTCGGGACCGGAGGCTACTGGTGGATGCATCAGAAGGTGGAAAATCGACTTCTGATGGAATTGCAGGCCTTTCAGAACAGACTCCGGCCTGACGGAAGCATGACCTATTCCAGTGCGGAACCAGCCTTGTGGCAGCGGGGCGTCATTCTGCATGACGTGACGCTGCACTATCAAACGCACCTCATCACGGCCCGCACGGTCTCCGCCCATGACGTATCCGGCAATACCACCCATGCCGTATCCGGCAATACCATCGGACAGCTCGATCTGGAGGATGTCACCGAAACAGAGCCTGAAGAGCGGGCGACAGCAACCGCCAGACACGTGACGGTCAAGGCGCTGACCATCCCCGATAAAGGGGAAGAAGAAGCGATGGCCCCAGAAAAACTGCGCTTTGACCGGTTGGATATGGCCGAATGGGCAGTGGTTTTCCTGCCCCACCCGCCCAAGGCCAACGATGAGGATGCAGAGGGAAAAGAACGTCCCGTCCAGGCCCGTTTCGAAACCTTTACCATCGACCACTGGGGGATGGGTCAGACCTCCGATCTTCGCTTCACGGGGCTGGATGCCCTGATCCCGCAAGCAAGCCAGACGGCGCATCTGACAGTCCGGCAAAGCGCACTGACCGGGGCTGATCTGGCCGCCCTGATCGAGGATGCCCGGCATGGTCGCCCTCGATCCTCTCTTGGTCAGAATGTGGTCTTTGAAACCAGCGGCATCAAACTGGAACAGTCCTCTACTGCTTTTTCATGCGGACATGCCCGTTCCCGGGAAACGCACTCTGCTGCCGGAGATGTGGAGACGGATGTTGCCGTGGAGGATCTGACCATTCCTTCCGTTCAGGAGACCATTGCCCCGCTGACGCATACGGACATCCTGCGGCAGCTTGGATATACAAGTCTGTCCGGTTCTTTTGCCATGCAAAGCCACTACACCGCAGGAAACCAGACATGGCGGCTCCGCTCGCTGCGGGCGGATGTCCAGAAGGCAGGAACCCTGACGATATCCGGGGCGCTGGTCGGTTTACCGCCTGCAGCGCTGGATACCGGGGGACCGCTGGCTTTTCTTCAGGCCAGACTCTCTACACTGAGCCTCACATGGAATGAGGCAGGACTGATGAAAAACATCGTCACCATGATCAGCCGGCAGCGCCAGGCAACACCGGAACAGGTACAGCAGGCAACGCTCCAGCAGATGGACATGCTGTCTCAAAGTGCCCCGGCGAAAATCATGCCGGCTCTGGACGCAGTGAAAGCTTTTCTGCGCGATCCACGTTTTCTGAGCCTTTCGGCGACGATGGATCCTCCGGCCCCGCTCCTGTCCCTGCTCAACCCGAATGACAGCCTGTTAAGCGGCATGACCATCAGCGCCACGGCCGATCCTGTCATAAAATAATATCTCCTTAGGTATACTCTTCGATATCTTACAGAATTGTCATAAACCGGGCGGAAACAGAGTAAAATCCGACATAGTTCAGCCTTTATTTTTGAACTGAGCGGCAGATCAGGCGTTAAGATTTCGCAATCCACCGGCATTTATGGGGTTGTATTCGCCATCATGGCAGACAGAAGGGTATCTGTCCGGATTGTCACTTGAGAGAGACGGGTTCCGTTCATACACTTGATCCATCGACTTCAGATGTCTTCCCCAACTGATCAACTGCGGGGCCGGAAAACCGGCTCCGTTTTTTTTGCCTGCCACAAGGATGTAAAAAAACACGCAGGAATGATGCCCTACCGCACATGAGGACCTGCAAAATCGTGCAGGATCGTGTATGATTGCTCCAGCAATATGACCTGCTTCGCCTGATCGGGGCGTTGAGACCGGAGCACCAGAAGAAACAATGGCAGTCGTCGTTATCACCAAGGCTATGACCGATGAGGCCTTCGCCGCCACCGCTGCACAGAGCAGCCCTGCTGCCAAGCAGTTTAAAACCGGCGATGCGGTGGTCTATCCGGGCCATGGTGTAGGCCGTGTCGATCATGTCGGTATGCAGGATGTTGCGGGCCACAAGATCGAGATGATCCAGATATCTTTCGCTGAAAACCAGATGACCATCCGCCTGCCCGCCGCCAAGGTGGCAACGACCGGCTTGCGCAAGCTGTCCAGCAAGGCCGATGCGGAAAAAGCGATTGCCGCCCTGTCCGGCCGACCGCGAATCAGCAAGGTCATGTGGTCCAAACGGGCACAGGAATATCAGGCGCGAATCAACTCCGGCGATTTGCTGGCACTGGCCGAGTTGCTGCGTGATCTACGCCGCAACGCAGGCAGTCAGGATGGCAGCTTCAGCGAGCGGCAGATTTTTGAAACGGCCCTTGATCGCTTTGCCTCCGAAATTGCCACCGTGCGCGGTGAGGACAAGGCCGATACCTCCCAGCAACTGATTGCACTGCTGATCAAAGCGCAACCTGCCTCGGTTGCCGCCGCTGCCGAAAAAGCCGCCGCCAAGGAAAAAGCCGAAGCCAAGGACGGGGATACCGAGGCGGAAGACTGATCCCCCTCCACAGCAGGCGTTTTACCCGTAGACCGTCATCGCCTCTCCCCCTGGCTCCCGGCTCAGGGGGGTCGCACTGCCGGTGATGCTGAGCGCCACGGCCTCGGCAATGCGAATACCGTCCACTCCGGCGGAGAGAATCCCCCCTGCGTATCCCGCCCCTTCCCCGGCCGGAAACAAGCCCGACGTATTCAGGCTCTGCCCTGTTCCATCGCGCCGGACCCGCACGGGGGAGGAGGTGCGGGTTTCCACCGCCGTCATCACCGCATCATCCATTGCGAAGCCCTTGATGCGTTTGTCAAAAGCGGGCAGCGCCTCCCTGATCGCCGCAACGGCGAAATCCGGCAGACAGGTGGACAGATCCGTCAGCGTCACACCGGGACGGTAGGAAGGCGGTACGCTGCCCAATGAGACAGAGGGCCGTCCGGCCAGAAAATCCCCGACCTTCTGTGCCGGCGCTTTATAACCACCGCCCCCGGCCTCGAACGCACGGCGCTCCCAATGACGCTGGAAGGCAATGCCCGCCAGCGGGTCCATCGTCGCGTCCCCCGGAAAATCCTCCGGCGTGATCCCGACCACGATCCCGGCATTGGCGTTGCGCTCGGCGCGCAGATACTGGCTCATGCCGTTGGTGACGACATGCCCGGGCTCGGAGGTCGCCGCCACCACCGTCCCCCCCGGACACATACAGAAGCTGTATACATCCCGGCCGTTGGAGGCATGATGGACCAGCTTGTAATCCGCCGCCCCCAGCAAGGGATGACGCGAAAAATCCCCGAAACGGTTGCGGTCGATCAGAGCCTGCGGATGCTCGATCCGCACACCGATCGAAAGCGGCTTGGCCTCCATATAGACGCCCCGCGCATGCAGCATCCCGAACGTATCGCGGGCACTGTGACCAACCGCGAGAATGACGTGATCGGTGGCGATGCGCGCTCCATTATTCAGCACCACACCCCGGACCTGCCGGCGACCATCCGCCAACACCTCGATATCCAGATCGGTGACCTGCGTTTCAAAGCGGTACTCTCCACCCAGCGCCTCGATACTGGCCCGGATACGTTCCACCATCGTCACCAGACGAAACGTGCCGATATGGGGTTTGCTGATGGTCAGGATTTCCTCAGGCGCACCCGCCGCAACGAACTCCGTCAGCACCTTGCGGCCATAGAAATGCGGATCCCGGATCTGGCTGTAGAGCTTTCCATCCGAGAAAGTACCCGCCCCGCCTTCACCGAACTGCACGTTAGAGCCGGGATCAAGCTCCCCACGCCGCCACAACCCCCACGTATCCTTGGTGCGGGGCCGCACTGACTTGCCACGCTCCAGAATGATCGGACGAAAGCCGGTCTGCGCCAGTATCAACGCGGCCATCAGCCCGCATGGACCAGCCCCGATCACCACAGGTCTGGAGGGCAGATTCTGGGGAGCCTGCGCCACGAAGCGATAGCCGGTATCGGGGGCAGGCATCACGCGGTGATCCGCCGCACAGCGCGCCAGCACTGCCTGCTCGTCCTTCACCGCCACATCCACCGTGTAGATCAGCGCGATGGAGGAACGCCTGCGGGCATCATAGCCGCGACGAAACACCGTGCTGCTCAACAGCACATCCGGCGTAATGCCCAGCCGGGCGATCACCGCCTCATCCAGCGCAGCCGGGCCATGATCAAGGGGGAGTCTCAGTTCAGTCAGGCGTAACATCGGCAGGAAAAATCCGCTTTCTCGCCCGGCGGCGATATGCCGGTCCGGTGCTTCAGCCTGTGCTAGAGGAAAATGCCCGTTCATGAAAACCGGCAATCATGAGAGGCAGACGGAAAAACACGCCAACCACCGGCCACCCCCCGCGTTATAGTCTGCTACCAAGCATGACCGTACGGATCAGGAGACCATCCGCATGACCGAAAGCAGCCAGAGCCGGGATTCAGCCGGTGCCCTGACCCCCGCCAGTCTCAGCCTGACCCCTGCCGATGCCGCGACGCTGGAAGAAGCCGTCCGCGCCCTGCATGACAGTCGCGGCCTGCTGGTGCGTGGGGCCGATCTGGTGGCAGGGCTGATCGGTCAGGCAGCGACCTTTGGTATCAACCGCCTGTCGCTGACGCGGCGCTATGCCGAAAAAATCCAGGGTCTGGCAGAGGCTGCCCTGCGGCGTGCTTTCGATGTGGCCATTCTGGGGATCGACCACGGCAGCCGCCTGTCCAGCGCGGGAGGTGCACGTTTCGTCGCAGCAACCAGCGGTGCACTGGGCGGCCTGGCAGGCATGGCCGGTTTTCTGCCCGATGCAACCGCGACGACCCTCCTGATCATGCGCAACATCGCCACTATCGCCCGGGAAGAAGGGGAAGATCTGAGCCAGCCGGAGGCGCGGGAGGCATGCCTTCAGGTGTTTGCCTTCGGGGGGCCTGCGCTGGGAAGGCTTGGAACGCTGTCAGAGGAAGCCGATACCGGATACTGGTCCGCGCGCCTGTTCCTGCAGGGCCGTCCGCTGGTCATGCTGTTTTCAGAGGTCGCCAGCCGTTATGGCGTGCGGATCGGGGAAAAATTCGCCATGCAGGCCATACCGCTGATCGGGGCCGCTGGCGGAGCGGTGGTGAATACCGTGTTTCTGGATCATTATCGCAGGCTGGCCAAAGTGCATTTCACCATTCGCCGTCTGGAGCGGCAATACGGTACTGTAGCAGTGCAGAGTCTCGCTCGCACGATTTCCGACCGTATCCGCTATGGCAATGCCCTGCCGGAGGATGCCTCGGCGGCTGCCTGATTTGATTCTTCCCATGATTGACAAGGGGCCTGCTTCCATGGTCCCCCATTGCCCATGAGTCAGAAACGCCACGGCCCGATATGGCTGCTCCCTGTCCTGCTCATGATGCTGGTGATCTGGCCGGCTTGCCTGCGGGCGGAAAACCGGGCGGAAGATGCAGCCCCTCCGCGCCCTGCCCCGTCATCCCTGACGCCCGATCAGACCAAAGCCGCGCTGGAAGTGCTGGGGGATGCCCGCAAACGGGACGAACTCATCAGGATTCTTCAGACGCTGCCAACAGACAGAGCCGACAAGGCTTCTTCCTCCGACCGGGCGCAGCCACCCAAAGCGGCTGATGATAAAGCGGGCCATACCAATCCAGCGGCTGCAACCACCCCCCCGCCGGAGCAGACTAAAAAAGACACGCCGACAACGCCGAATGCAGCCTCTGCAAAACCCGATACAGCCGGGCTTGCTCCCAACAGCCTGGGCGCGGAGTTGATCAAATCGTCCGGCTCGGCACTGGATGATGCTGCTGTCAGGCTCAAGCATTCCATACGCTCCATCGCGGAAGCGCCGCTTTTTTATTACTGGCTGCAAGGGCAGATGAGCCAGCCGGAGCGAAAGCTGTTGCTGGTGCGCAGCCTGGTCGCACTGACTGCCTGCATGGTGGCGGGTGGTCTGGCGGCATGGGGGACCGTCGTGCTGACGGCGCCATTCCTGAACCGTCTGTTTGCCCGACATGCCGCTTCATCCTCCGCTGAAACAGAAGAGGGTTTTCTGCCATCCGAATCATCGGATGAAGATGCAGAACAGGTGGATGAGGAGGATAGAGAGGAAGAAACCCCTCCCGAGCGGTCGCAACAGCATATTCATGCGGAACGGGTCCTGTCTCGTTTTCCCTCCATTCTGCTGGCAGCCATCATCACCGCCCTGCCAGTTGGTGCATTTCTGGTGACGGCAGGCGCGCTTTTATGGCTGACCACCTCCCCTGAAATTCGCGGTCCTGCAACGGCCTGTATCAAGGCAACCGTTTTCGGTGCCATGGTACTGGTATTGGGACGCACCATGCTGCGCCCGGAGACAAAAGCCCTCCGGCTGATCAGGATACAGGACTCCCTCGCGCAATATGGCTATCGCTGGTTGCGACGCCTGATCATCGTCGAGACGATCGGGGCCGCCATTGCCGGAATCGGTGCCAGTCTGGGTCTGTATAATCTTGCCGTCGAGGCTATTCTCAAAATCACGGCACTGGCCATCTACCTCTGTCTCGTCATCATCATCCTGCAAAAACGGACGTCCGTGGCGAAGCGCATCTCCCATGGTGCGGAAGGCCGGGGATCATGGGCAGCGCTGCGCCGTACTCTGGCCCCCATTTGGCACTGGCCAGCCCTGATCGGCCTCGCAGCCTTCTGGCTGGTCTGGGCTTTGGAAATGGAAGACGGCCTGCACAGGCTGGCACATGGCGCCATTGTGACGATTTCCATCCTGACAGCGGCAAGGATTATCTCGCTGCTGCTGCTCGGCCTGCTGTCACGCATTGTCCGACCATCCCCCGAGAGCCGCGAACGGCATCCGGAAATCGCGTTGCGGGCGGATCTCTATTATCCCTATCTGAAACGGCTTCTCTCCGCCTTGCTGGCTGTGGCCACGCTGGTAATCCTGCTGCAAAGCTGGGGTATTCCCACCCTGATATGGTTCAATCAGGGTGCCGTCGGCAGTCGTCTTCTCTCCGCGCTGATTACCATCGGCGTGACGGTCACGCTGGCGGTCATCATCTGGGAAAGCGTCAATATCGCCAGCGAGAAGCATCTCGCCCGCCTGACCGCCAGCGCCCAGTACGTGCGCAGCGCCAGAATGCGCACCCTGCTGCCCATGTTCCGCACGGCACTGCTGATCGTCATTCTGGCGATCATCATCATGACCGTGCTGAGCGAAATCGGCGTCAATATCGCTCCGTTATTGGCCGGTGCAGGCATTGTCGGCGTTGCCATCGGCTTCGGCTCCCAGAAACTGGTGCAGGATCTGATCACCGGCATTTTCCTGCTGCTGGAAAATGCCATGCAGGTTGGAGACAGTGTGACCCTGAGCGGCCTGTCCGGGACGGTAGAGCATCTGTCCATCCGCACCATTCGGCTGAGAGCGGGGGATGGCTCCGTGCATATCATCCCGTTCAGCTCCGTCTCCACCGTGACCAATGCCAATCGCGGTATCGGCAATGCTGCCATCAGCGTGACGCTCGCACTGGGGGAGGATACAGCGAAGGTCAGCCAGATCATCAGGGATATCGGTGCCGAGCTGCGAGAAGAAGAAGAATTCTCCGACAGGATCACCGGCGATCTGAGCGTATTCGGCGTCGATAAAGTGGATGCCTCCGGTGTCACCATCACCGGACAGATTCCCTGCACCGATACAGGTCGCACCCCGGTGCTGCGCGAATTCAACCGGCGGATGTATCAGCGTTTTCAGGAAGCCGGTATCCGCTTCGCCATCCCACAGCAGGCTGTGACCGTACTCTCTGGCGATATACCTGACGCCACACCAACAGGCTGAAAACCATCGAAAAAAGGCGGCGCCATCACAACAGCGCCGCCTTTTTCATGGTCCTGCACTATTGCGAGATCAGAAATAACCCTCGCGCTTCTTATGTTCCATCGAGGCGCTTTCATCGCGATCAATGATACGACCGCCGCGCTCGGAAACCGCGGCATTCGACAATTCTTCGATCACGCCATCAATATCCGTGACCGTGCTTTCCAGCGCTCCGGTCAGCGGCCAGCAACCCAGCGTGCGGAAACGCACCATGCGCGGGCGGATTTCCTCACCCGGCTTCAGATCAATCCGGTCATCGTCGATCATGATCAGTGTGCCATCCCGCTCAAGCACAGGACGCTCTGCCGCATAATACAGCGGCACGATCGGAATGTTCTCGGCCCGGATGTATTCCCACACATCCATTTCCGTCCAGTTGGACAGCGGGAAAACGCGCGCCGTCTCCCCCGGGCCGAGGCGGGTATTATACAGATCCCACAATTCAGGGCGCTGCGCTTTCGGGTCCCATGCCTGGCTGGCACTACGGATAGAGACCACACGCTCCTTGGCCCGGCTTTTTTCCTCGTCACGGCGGGCACCACCGAATGCGAAATCATAACCGCCTGCTTTCAGAGCCTGTTTCAACGCCTCTGTCTTCATCACCTGCGTGTAGATGGAGGCACCATGGTCGAACGGATTGATCCCCGCCGCACGGCCTTCCTCATTGGTATGCACAATCAGCTTGATACCGTATTCCTTGGCGATGCGGTCGCGAAAGGCGATCATCTCCCCGAATTTCCATTTGGTATCAATGTGCAGCAGCGGGAACGGCATCGGCATCGGGTAAAACGCCTTGCGCGCCAGATGCAGCAGCACGGAACTGTCTTTACCGATCGAATACAGCATCACGGGGTGGCGTGCTTCCGCAACGACCTCACGGATGATGTGGATGCTTTCATCTTCCAACCGCTTCAGCGGGGAGGACGGATCGAGCGTGGCGGCTTTCGTGGCGGTCATGGTCAGTCCGATTATGGCAAAAGTGAGTAACAGCGTATCGTCCAGGCGGGGCTTTACAGGGTCGTTTTATCCAGCGCAGAAGCCGTCTTATACAGGCCGCCGCCCCAGCACCAGCCACCCATCCCACTCTGCGCCTGCAACAGCTGCGCGGCATCACGCGCGGCATCGGGATGATCGAACAAGGTGAAGCAGGTTGCCCCCGAGCCTGACATGCGCGTCAGGCGGGCGCCTGGCAACCCTTCCAGAGCATGGAGCAGTATCCCGATGGCGGGACAAAGCCGCATGGCGGGAGGCTGAAGATCATTGCGGGATAATTGCAGATCACGCAGCAGCGCCGCCATGTCCGGCCAGCGTGATGCCAGCGTGGCCTCCGGCGTGAAACCGTGCTCACGGTTGCGAAACACCTCCGGCGTTGACACCGGCACACCCGGATTGGCCAGCAACAGACCGATCTCCGGCATGGCAGGCAGCGCCTCCAACCTTTCACCGATACCACGCATCCGGTAGGTGCCGGGTTCGAGACAGACCGGTACGTCAGCCCCCAGCGAGGTCGCAATACGGTGCAGATCCTCCGCCGCGGGAGATACCCCCCATACACGGCTCAACAGCCGCAGCGCTGCCGCGGCATCAGAGGAGCCTCCACCAATGCCGGATGCGACCGGCAGGCGCTTGTCGAGCATGATGGTTCCACGCGGTTTGATCCCGGCAAGCGCAGCCAGTGCACGGCCCGCCCGTAACACCAGATTATCGGGCTCGGCCCGCAGCGTCTCTGCCCCCGGCCCTTCCAGCTGCAAACCCAACCCGGCCGCCTGATCGCCATCCCGATAGCGCAGCACATCACAGGCTTCGGCGAAGACCGCGAGACTGTCGAGCAGATGATATCCGTCCGACCGCCTCCCTGTCACATGGAGGTACAGGTTGATCTTTGCCGGAGCGAAAGCAACGTTCTGATCAACGATCATGAGTCAGGGGGCAATTTTGGTCGTGGACGCATCCGCATCCTGATTCGCCTGTTCCAACCGGGATTCAAGCCGTGGCCGCTCGGTCGGATCGGGATTGAGGCTCAGGGCACGCTGCCATTGATAACGTGCTTCCAGCTTGCGCCCTGTCTCCCAGTAGGCATCGCCGAGATGACCGTTGATGGTCGGGTCATTCGGCACCAGCTCCGCCGCGCGTTCCAGATAACGCACCGCCGCGCGCCGGTCCCCCTGACGCAGCAGCACCCAACCAAGGCTGTCGATGATCGCGCCGTCATTGGGCCTGATCTCCACTGCACGCTGGATTAGCTGACGGGCACGATCCAGATGCATTCCCTGTTCCGTCCAGGAATATCCCAGATAGTTCAGCACGGCCGCCTGATCGGGAGACAGGCTGAGTGCCTTCTGAAAATCCGCCTCGGCCCGCGGCCATTGATGCAGCCGCTCCAGCGTCACCCCACGATTGTAGAACACACTCCAATCATGCGATTGCGGGTGGGGCAGCAGAGCAATGGCCTTGTCATACGCGTTCAGGGCGGCTTCGAACTGCTGCTTGTTACGCAGGATGTCGCCACGCAGGACCAGCGGAAACGCAAAACTGGGGAACTGCTTCGACAGCTTGTCAAGAATGGCCAGCGCCTGATCGGTATGACCGGTTTCATCCAGCAGCACCACCCGACGCACCTGAGCCAGAGGAGCCAACGGATCGCTGTCCTTGATACCGCTGAGCTGTTCCAATGCTCCTTGCTTATGCTTGTCAGCATCGAGAATATCGGCGGAGAGCAGCTTGGCTTCCGTAAAATCAGGACGCAGATCCAGAGCCATGCGCAGCAACAGGCGAGATGCGTCCGCCCCTTCCGGCTGCTGGCGCAGCGTCGCGGCCAAGGCCAGATAGGCCTCGGCAATGCCATCTGCGGGTGTGGGGACAACCGGCTTCGCACTGGCTTCGATCAGCGCAGGGATCGCCATTCCCAGCACCTCTCCCCCACTTCCCAGATTGTTCAACAGACGAATGGCGGCTTCAGGGTGCCCTTCTCTGGTTTGCCAGCTGGCCATGATGCGGACCAGACGCAGATTCTCCGCCCCCAGACTATGGGCCGCAATGTCATAGAACGAGGCCGCTTCCTGCTTCCGACCGGCCTGATCAGCGATCAAGGCTGCATGCAGCGCGTAGATACCCTGAAGCTGTCCGCCCTGAATATGCGGCAGCAAGGTTTTCAATGCACCATTGATCCGGTCGGCGCCAGCCTGTGTCCAGGCGGAAAACAGGGGCTGAAGAAGCTGGGTCAAACCATTCTGACCGATGCCCGCATAGCGCTGGGATGCTGCATCCCAATCCCCATCCCGCACGGAATCATTGGCCAGTACCAATTGGGCCGCCGGATTTTCGGGCAGTTGCCGGGCCAGATTAACGGCCTCCGGCCGCCCGGCCATGAGACAGGCGATAAAGGCCTGCCTTACCAGATCACGGTTACCCGGATCGGCTTTCATCGCCTGCAACAGCGAATCGGCTGCCTGATTGAAAGCCCCCTGCAATGCTGCATGTCGTCCGGCGAGAAAATCACCGTACGCCCGCGCGCTGGCATCCTCGGCAGCACTCTGATGCGCCCCCGCAGAGGATGAAATATGCAGCAAATGGCCGATCCCCGAAGACGACCCGCTTCCTACGCCAGAAGCAGCACATCCCGCTAACAAACTGGCTGCCAGCAATATGCCGCGCCTCCATGTTGTCCTCATGGGTGTCATGGCGGGTACATTTCCGGCCCGGCTCAAAAATCCGGGAAATCGCATATCCGGCAGGAGAGAATTCTGTGACATGCACGGCATCTTATCCATCCCCAGCCCCGCCGCCAATCGGCAGGAAGAACAGTTTCTTTTCTTCGCACTTGCATCTGTGCGGTTTCGGTCGGAATAACCGCTCATGGATGCGCTCGCGGCTTTGCACCTGCAACTGGAATGGGGGGCGGACGAGGCACTCGGTGACTCGCCGGTGGACCGCTTCACCATTGTCACGGCCCCTGCTCAGGCGCATTCCGGCATCGCCCCTGCGGAGCTGCAAACGGTGCCAGCCGCAGCCCCACATCCTGAACCGCACAGTGTCCCTGTCCAGGCCGTTCAAAGACCCGCACCCTTTGCAGGTACCGCATCACTGTTACCGCAACAGGGTGCCGCCCGTCTGGCGGCGGATATAGCGGCCGAGGCATCCACTCTGGACGCTTTACGCGCTGCGATGGAGCAATTCGATGCCTGTCCGCTCAAGGCCACAGCCACGCAGCTGGTTTTTTCAGACGGCACCTATGAAGCCGGGCTGATGCTGATTGGTGAAGCACCCGGGGCGGAAGAAGACCGGGCCGGAAAACCGTTTGTCGGCCCTTCCGGGAAATTTCTGGACCGCATGCTGGCCAGTGCAGGGATGACGCGGGAACGGGATTTCGTCATTGCCAATCTGATTCCATGGCGCCCCCCCGGAAACCGCAACCCAACCGAAACCGAAATTCTCCAATGCCTGCCCTTCCTGCTGCGCCATATCGCGCTGGCGCGCCCCCGGATGCTGGTGTGTCTGGGAGGTGTATCGGCCAAGGCTCTGACCGGCAGCACTGTGGGAATAAGACGGCTGCGAGGCAAATGGACGGATATTACCATCCCCGGACTGGATTCGCCGTTGCCGATGCTGCCGATGCTCCATCCGGCCTATCTGCTGCGGAATCCGGGTGCCAAGCGGGAAGCCTGGGCAGATATACTGACCCTTCGAAAAGCACTGGATGGCTGATATGCTACCAGAGCATATTTTTGCTGAAACCGTTGAAAAACGTTGCGTTCCCCCCTTCACGAAGCGATTTGGCAATGATATTTGTCGCGCTGTGAAGCCCTGAAAGCTTGCCTGCACCGCTTTTGGCGTGTAGCGCACCCCCATCATGCGTGGGATCAGACAATCGATCTCCCGACTGGCAGGTGCGCGTGCCCTGCTGGCGGGAGCGGCTTTTCTGGCCAGTGCGGCCAGTGGGCATGCTCAGTCCATGGATGAAGTGGCGATGGCGATGCCGCGGATCCATCCTCCTCAATTCGGCGTCCCCGGGCTGCCGCAACCGCTGTCGCCCAGCGATGCAGCCCTGGTACGGCATATTTTCGATGCACAGGCTCATGGCGACCTGACGGAAGCCAGACAGGCGACCGACAGGCTTGATGCGAACTTTCCACTCGGCAAGGCCATGCTCGGCCATATACTGGCTGACCGCTATCTGGGTTCGTTCCACAAAAGCACACCTGCCGAGCTGAAAGACTGGTTGGCCCATTATCCGAACCATCCTTCCGCCCCGGCAATCCATGCTCTGCTGCTGACCAAGGCAGACAAAAAGGATACGCTTCCCCCAGCCCCCCAGCTGGTCACCTTCGACCCGACGCCCGGCAACGACCCCGTTCCCGAGGATGACACGCCTCAGGATCTGAGCTTCAAACGCCTGCCGGGACTGGATCACAGCGTTCATGAACGTGCAGGCTCCGGCCATGCCGATGCAGCCCTGCGGATGATTGCCGCCAACACGTCAATCTCCGCAACTTACGGGGCACAGCTTCGTGCCGAAGTCGCGCAAATTCTGTTCACACTCAATCAGGACAATGAAGCGCTGCGGATCGCGCTGGACGCCGAACAACAGGGGCATGGCAAGGTCGGGCTGGGCAGTTACGTGTCCGGGCTGCTGCTATGGCGCAAGGCCGAGTATCAACAGGCCATGGCGCATTTCGAGGCGACATGGAGCGCGGAGATGACGTCAGCCGCCATTCGCACCGCCGGAGCGTTCTGGGCGGCACGCTCCCATCTGCGCAGCCACGATCCAGCCAATTATGCTGTCTGGATGCATCGGGCTGCTGAGCAGCCGCGCACGTTCTATGGCTTGCTGGCCCGTCGTGTTCTGGGGGTGGGGATCGAAGGTTCACTCTCCCTGACCAGAGAAACCCTCGGCACGGCCGATCTGGAAGCCATCTCGGCCACCGAAGCCGGAACAACCGCCTTCGCCCTGCTTCAGGTGGAGCAGCCGGATCGGGCAGAGCAGGAATTCAGGCGTCTGGCCGGGCAATCGCGCGATAATACCGCCATGATCCACGCGCTGATGCTGGTGGCCGACAAGGCCGGTCTGCATGATCTCAGTGCCCAGCTTGCGGCCCTTAATCAGGCAGCCGATGGGCATCCGCATGATTATGCACGCTTCCCGGTGCCTGCCCTGAAACCACAGGGCGGTTTCAGCATTTCTCCGGCACTGGTCTATGGCCTGACCAGAGTGGAATCCAACTTCAACGCCTCAGCCGTATCCGCCGTCGGCGCGCGCGGGTTGATGCAGTTAATGCCGCAAACCGCGAATTACGTCGCAGAGACACATACCGGTGCAGCACGGCTCCATGACCCGGCGGTCAATCTGAAGCTGGGACAGCGCTACGTGGCCTATCTGGCGGATAGCGATGTAACGGGTGGAGACCTGCTGCGCATCCTCGCCAGTTATAATAGCGGGCCGAACAGCTTTGCCCGCTGGGGCGCCCAGATCCAGCATCATGATGACCCGCTTCTGTTCATCGAAGCCGTTCCGCTCGCGGAAACCCGCAGCTTCATCCAGCGTACCCTGACATATAGCTGGATCTACGCGGCGAGGCTTGGCATTGACGCGCCCGGTCTGGACGAACTGGCAGCCGGGATTTTTCCGCATTTCACGGCGACAACCCCGGACAGCCAGAGCCTGAACCGTATGAAAATCAGACTTCACTGAACAAAGCAGCAGAGGTGATTTTCAGACCTTGCAGTGCCATAGCTATCTTTTGGCAAGACTGCCATTCTCGTTCATAAGCAGCCCCAGATGCATAGAAGCGATACATCGCCTGATTAATATCAACAATGCCTGCCACCAGTTGCAGGCAAAGCTCGACACCCAATGCGAATGCGTGAAGGTAATGACAACCCTTATTCCCGGCTTGATGGGAAAAAGGATTATTGGCTGAAAATTCTTTCAGCCGATCAACCAGGGGTGATGGCTTGCAGATAACTATTCCTGATTCCTGCAGTGCATTTTCTGACATTGGTGTATAATTTTTCCAAATTCCAAAAAATGCAGAGAAAAACAAAAGATTTTTTGCAGCACCAAATCATCTTTTCAACATGATACGAGCTGTCTTTTTCCAGCATCGCGACATGATGAATATTACCCTCCTCCGATAACCGAATGATACAAGGCGGGTTTTTGGGGACAATATCTGAACGCCTTATCAACCCGGTCTACGCACACATTTGATACTCACAGCGCCGTCAGATTGCTCTAAGAAAGAATCCTTCAGATGTATCAGGGGAGCTTGCGGCATGTCGCGCATTGATGAGACCAGAGCCTTTGTAGCGGTCAACATTGCCATCCTGACGGTTTCCGATACCCGTACGCTGGCCAATGATACGTCCGGAGATGCGCTTGCCACGATGATCGGGGAAGCAGGCCACACTGTGTTCACGCGGGAAATCATCAAGGATGATGCGGATGCGCTGGAGGCCACTTTCCGCGGCTGGATCGCCAACCCCGAAATCGACGTGATCATTTCCTCCGGCGGCACCGGCGTCACCGGTCGCGATGTCACGCCGGAAGCACTCGACCGCGTGCTGGAAAAAAAGATCGAAGGGTTTGGCGAGTTGTTCCGTATGCTGAGTTACCAGAAAATCGGTACCTCGACGATCCAGTCACGCGCGTTGGCAGGCGTTGCCAACGGAACCTATATCTTTGCGCTGCCCGGCAGCACCGGCGCGGTGAAAGATGCCTGGCAGGATATTCTGCGCTGGCAGCTGGATATCCGTCACCGCCCCTGCAATTTTGTGGAACTGATGCCACGCCTGAAAGAACGTTGAGCCATCACTCTGTCAGTTTTTGTGCCGTGATACGGTCAATGATCTGCCGTCTTGCGGCACGCCCCTCTGCCAGCATCTCCTCCACCTCGGCGCGTATGGCAGGAGGCGCCTGTTCCGGACGCCCGGACTGGAATGGCGGTGCCGGCGCATATTCCATCTGAAGCTGAACGGACTGGGCCAATGCCTCCCCGCTCATGGCGGCGATGACACTGAGCGCAAGGTCAAGCCCGGCTGTCACGCCGCCGCCGGTCAGTAGCTTTCCATCCCGCACAACGCGCGCCTGCACCGGCTCCGCCCCGAAAGCAGCCAGAAAATCATGCGCCGCCCAGTAGGTGGTCGCTTTCTTCCCGCGCAGCAATCCTGCCGCCCCCAGCACCAGCGCCCCCGTGCAGACAGAGCAGACGAAGCGTGCCGTTTCCGCCTGTTTGACGAGCCAGCTCAGCACCTCCCGATCTTCCAGCAGAGCGTTGATCCCCCTGCCGCCGGGGATACAGATCACATCAAGCTGGGGCGCTTCGGAAAGCTTCGTGTCGGCCTCGATACGCATACCGCCTTCTGCCATGACCGGGCCGGTCTCTTTCCACAGCAAATGCACCTGCGCATCGGGGACATGCCGGAAGGCCTCCCACGGAGCCGTCAGGTCGAGCTGCGTGATTGCCGGAAACAACAATACCCCAATATGAATTGTCATTTGCCTTCCTCCTGCACGGTCTTCCTGACCGGAGACGGGACGGGGATCGTCATGGCGAAGCGCCGCGCCAGCGCACCATAAAGGGCGCGGCGGCACACCAAACGCGACACCGCAAACGCCATCATCGAAGTGGCCATCAACGGTATCAGCATCGACTGATTATCCGCCATCTCCATCACGATGACGGCCGCCGTAATCGGGGCCTGCACCACACCGGAAAAATACGCCACCATCCCCAGCAGCACCACCGATCCGGCGGCAAGGCCCGGCACCAGCCGCGCGACCCATTCCCCAAGCCCGGCCCCAATAGCAAGGGAAGGCGCGAAAATCCCGCCCGGAATCCCGCTGAGATAGGATGCGGCCGAGGCCACCAGTTTCAACAGTGCGAATTTCAGCCCTTCTGTATCGCCCGGAAGGCCGGTCACCATATCACGCGCCTGCTCATATCCCGTGCCGTATGTCTCACCATGAGAGAGCAGGCCGGTGATCGCCACGATCAGGCCGCACAATGCCGCAAACAGCACCGGATACTGTTTCACCAACCTCCCGAGCGCCCCAGGAAAGCCCTTCGCGGCACGGATCAGCAAGGCACTGAAAGAACCACCCAGCAGGCCCCCCAGTACCGCACAGATCACCATGGCCATCACTTCCGATGGTCCGAACCGCATCGTCGCATCAATATGGCCGAAATAACTGTAATTCCCTACCAGAGCGATCGTTACAACGCCGGAAATCACCACGGCCGCCAGGGTATTGCCGGAGGTTCTGGCCTCATAGGAATGGCTCAACTCCTCGATCGCAAACACGATGCCGGCAAGCGGGGTGTTGAAGGCAGCGGCGATCCCGGCCGCGCCCCCTGCCAGCACAACGCTGCGTCGTAATTCCGGCGTCGGCAGATGCAGCAAGCGACCCAGCGCATGCATCACGGAGGCCCCCACCTGCACGGTTGGCCCTTCCCTGCCGATAGAGGCGCCGCTGGCAAGACCCAGCAGGGTCAGCAGAATTTTACCGACAGCGATGCGCAGGGACAAAATCCTGTCCACCTGCCGCACATCCGCCAGATCAAGCGAGGCAATCACCTGCGGAATCCCGCTTCCCTGTGAACCGGGGAAGACATGTCGCGCCAGCAGAAACGAGACAACCAGCCCGCATGGCGCCAGAATCAGAATGATCCAGGCACCATGGGCGATCACCGCGCTGAACACATCCTGCGCCCGGTCCGCCAGTTTTGCGAACGCGATGGCGGTCAGCGAAACTGCCACGGCACCACCCCAGAACACCATCCGCCGCACCCAAAGCCGTGTGGACATCATCGGCGACCGCCTTAGCCGCCGCGCCCGGGCCGAGCGTGTCATGCGGCGCACTGAATCAGACAGGGATGAAGCACTGTCATGCTCTGTTCCATTCGAGCATGGCGTATCCGATTGTTCATTCATTGTTCTGGACTCCTTGCCCGGATCGCATTAATCTGCAAAAAGAACATAAAGGGAACAAACGATGGGCCGCCAATCGTCATCCCCCCATTCAGACCATGCCTGTGACGCCGCCATGCCATGCCCCTCTCATGCCCCGATGGAACTGCCTGAGGCAATGCCATCTCTGGCCAGAAAAGGGCGAGGCGCTGTATCGGAACCCGGTATCCGCTATGACCGTTACCAACCCGTTCCATGGGATGATGGCTGGGGTAGTCTGGAAGATGCCCAAGCCGCGCTGCCGACGACCCTGATCCGCGACAGCAGCCGCACGGCTATCAGTTGGAATGACAGCCCGGATATCGGTTTCGATCGTGCCATCAACCCTTATCGCGGCTGCGAACATGGCTGCATCTACTGCTTCGCTCGCCCCACCCATGCCTATCTCGGCTACTCGCCGGGGCTGGATTTCGAAACCAAGCTTCTGTTCAAGCCGGAAATCGCCTCCCTGTTGAGCAAGGCGCTCAGCCGCCCTTCCTACGTGCCACGCCCCATCGCGCTGGGCAGCAATACCGATCCTTATCAGCCGGTGGAACGCAGCCTGCGCCTGACCCGCTCGATCCTCGACGTGCTGGAGCGGTTCGAACACCCCGTCACCATCGTCACCAAATCAGCCGGCGTGCTGCGAGATCGCGATATTCTGGCACGGCTGGCGGAGCGAAAACTGGTCAGGGTCTATCTCTCTGTGACAACGCTGGACCCAACCCTGTCCCGGCTGATGGAACCGCGGGCGGCCAGCCCGTCCAGACGTATTCAGACCCTTGAAGCCTTGCAACAGGCGGGCATTCCGACCGGTGTGCTGGCAGCACCCATGATTCCCGGCCTGAACGATGCAGAACTCGAATCCATTCTGGAGCAGGCCGCCAAAGTCGGGGCCAGACAGGCAGGCTATATTCTGCTTCGCCTGCCGCAGGAGGTCGCCCCCATGTTCCGGGACTGGCTGGAGCATCACTTCCCTGCCAAAGCCCGTAAAGTGCTGAACCTGATCCGGGGCATGCGAGGTGGAAAGCTGAACAATGCGGAATTTCATAGCCGTTTCCGCGGGGATGGTCCCTATGCCGCCATGCTGCGCAGCCGTTTTCAGCGTGCGGTCAAGGCTTACAGGCTTAATACAGCCATGGAACCGCTGGACGTGACCCGGTTCTCACATGCCGCACAAAACTCCTCAGGAACGGATGAAGCAGTCTCCGATCCATCCAGCCCATCACCATCCCAGCTTAGCAGGCAAAACACGAAACAGGCCGACAGACAGGCGCGGCAACTGTCTTTATTTTAAAATCAGCAAGAGCCTGCTGAACACTATCTGGCAGTCCGTGGATTCGGCTGCCTGAGAAAGGCATGCCCTTTTCAGCAAAAGCAGTCGCAGCCCCGTCATGTCGGCAGTCGTGAATCACGGAGGGAGCCGTTGAACGTATATGCACCCTTGCTTCACGCCGTGAATGTCGGCGGCACCGGCAAACTGCCGATGACGACGCTGACGTAGATATGCGAGACAATTGGATTCAAAAAAGTCAAAACCTATAAAGCAAGAAGACAGAGCAGCAGGTGCGATCCGCCCTTGAAGATCAGCTCTATGTTTACGCTGGCAAAAGCGTGGGGGTGATCGTGCGGACCGCTACCGAGATCGCCGACACACTGGCCCGCAACCCTTTTACAGATTCACCCGACAACCGTGTCATGGCGTTGTTCGTCGATCGGGTGCTCCCAGCCGATCCACTCGATCATGTCCCTGGGCTCAAGAATGAGCCGGTGCGATCGGGAAAACGAGAGCTTTTCGCCCTCTACCCGGACGGGATGGCGCATACTCACCTTCACCTACCCCTCGAAAAATCGGGAACAGCGCGAAATATGAACACGGTTGCAAAACTTGCGGAGATAACGGCAGTCATGTGATCCGGTCGCATCCTCTCACCCCACCTTTTTCAACTGCACCGCATATTTTTATGACGTCCGGGATTCCACGACGCGGAATCCGTCTGGTAAGGCAAAGATGCGACTCGGCGGTTCAACAGGGTTTGAAGGCTCCGCCAGAGGCTTTGCATCTCCTGCCGCTCTTGCGTGCAGGGGGCTGAGAGGGGGCGGATGCAGATGCCGGATGACAGGCTGGAAAGAGAAGCAGGCGGGCTTGTCGCAGGGGTCGATGAAGTCGGGCGCGGGCCGCTGGCCGGGCCGGTGGTCGCTGCCGCTGTGCTGCTGCCTGCCTCCGGTTTTCCGGCTCATCTGGCCGGACTCATCGATGATTCCAAGAAACTCGATGCTGCCGCACGGGATCGGGCTTTTGCGGCCCTGCTGGCTGAACCGGGAATCACGATAGGCATCGGCGCAGCCTCCGTCACTGAAATCGGCCGTTTGAATATTCTGCATGCCAGCATGCTGGCCATGCGGCGCGCCGTCGAACGTCTGCCGACGATCCCTGATCTGGCGCTGGTCGATGGCAACCGCGCACCAGCTCTGCCCTGCGCCGCCCGCTGTGTGGTCGGGGGAGACGCAAAATGCCTCTCCATCGCCGCGGCCTCCATCATCGCGAAGGTGGTACGGGACCGTGCCATGGCGCGGCTCGCCCGTCGCTATCCCGTCTATGGCTGGGAACGCAATGCGGGTTATCCAACCCCGGCCCATCGTGCCGGGCTGACAGAATTCGGCCCTACCCCGCATCATCGCACTGCATTCGGACTGGTTCGCCAGTTGCTCGCCATGCGGATGGAGGCCGTCGTATGACATTACATTTCATACCATCAGCATTGACGCCCTGCCGGGCGCGTCGGCACGATTGAGCGGGGTTTCTGGAATGCGACGTTTGAACACCGTCAGCGAACTGCCGATCGATCAGGTGCTGCTGGGCGACTGCGTGCAGGTGATGCAGATGCTGCCCACCGGCTCAGTGGACTGCATTTTTGCCGATCCGCCCTACAACCTGCAATTGCGGGGAGAATTACGGCGTCCTGATGAAAGCATCGTCGATGGTGTCGATGATGACTGGGACCGCTTTACCGATTACGCGGCCTATGATGCGTTCAGCCGGGCCTGGCTGACCGAATGCCGCCGCCTTCTGCGCAAGGATGGCACGATCTGGGTGATCGGCGCGTATCACAATATTTTCCGCCTCGGCACCATTCTGCAGGATCTCGGCTTCTGGATTCTGAACGATGTGGTGTGGAGAAAAGCCAACCCCATGCCGAATTTCCGGGGTCGCCGCTTCACCAATGCGCATGAGACCCTGATCTGGGCCGCACGCGGGCAGGATAGCCGCCATCGCTTCAACTATCAGGCCATGAAAACCCTGAACGATGATGTCCAGATGCGTAGCGACTGGTTTCTGCCGCTCTGCACCGGCTCCGAGCGGATGCGTAACGATCACGGGCTGAAACTGCATCCGACCCAGAAACCGGAAAGCCTGTTATATCGCGTGCTGCTGTCAAGCACGGTGCCCGGTGATGTCGTGCTGGACCCGTTCCTCGGAACCGGCACCTCTGCCGCCGTTGCGAAACGTCTGCAACGCAGCTTCATCGGCATCGAACGCCACCCGGCCTATGCCGAGGCCGCCATCGGGCGCCTTCGCTCTGTCGAGCCGGCACCGCTGGATAATCTGAACATCATGCCCTCCCGCCGGGAGCAGAAACGGGTTCCGTTCGGTAGTCTGGTAGAGCAGGGATTGCTCCCGATGGGCAGCATCCTGATGGACCGCCTGCGTCGGGTCTCGGCGCTGGTCCAGGCGGATGGCTCCATCGCCAGCGGAGCGCATCGCGGCTCGATCCATCAGGTCGGGGCCGCCGTGCAGAATGCGCCGAGCTGCAATGGCTGGACCTTCTGGTTTTTCGAACTCCGCGGAGAATGGGTGCCGATTGATGTGCTGCGTGATACCCAGGCGCCCCCTCCGGTCGAGGAGCAGGAGGATGTTCAGCCACAGGCGGCGCAGGAGCGTTCCTGACAGACCTTTGATCCGGCGGTCATGAAATCGTACGGATTCTGCCACAAAGATGTTATAATTCGGGCGTTCCCTGATCAGGCGTTAGTCTGAAAGGACGCTCGATATGAAAACCATGGTGCGGGCTTTTACCGCTCTTGCGGTGGCTGCCGCTCTCACAGGGCCGCTGCTGACACCCGCCACCGCCCATGCATGGTGGCGCGGCGGCCCGGGCTGGGGTCCTCCGGGACCGGGCTGGGGTGGGCCGGGCTGGTATGGCCCTCGCCATCACTGGCACGGCCCCGGCTGGGGTGGTGTCGCCGCCGGTGCGGTCGCCGGGCTGGCCTTGGGGGCCGTCATTGGCGGGATGGAGCGTCCTTACTATGCACCGCCTCCACCGGTCGTTTATGCACCACCTCCACCGCCGGTGATCTATGCGCCGCCGCCGGTCGTTTATGCACCTGCACCGGTCTATCCGTTTTTTCCGGGCTATTAAGACGCGCGCAGACGGCTGACGAAGCGAGGCGCTGCTGGCAGTATAATTGTCTTGCCATGCCACAGACTGTCGT
Organism: Granulibacter bethesdensis CGDNIH1; assembly: GCF_000014285.2. Taxonomy (NCBI): domain Bacteria; kingdom Pseudomonadati; phylum Pseudomonadota; class Alphaproteobacteria; order Acetobacterales; family Acetobacteraceae; genus Granulibacter; species Granulibacter bethesdensis. Next base: position 2,097,671 of record NC_008343.2, read on the forward strand.
AGCGCCATCGTGAACACCCCTCTGACACAGCCGGATAACCGGACCCGCGCCTTTATTGCCGTTCTGTCCATCGAGTTGTGGGAACGCTTTGGCTATTATGCCATGCAGGCGATCCTGCTGCTGTTTCTGATACAGAAACTGCATTTTTCCAGCCATGATGCGGTGCTGCTGGCCGGGGCCTTCGCCGCCAGCGTCTATGCGACACCGGTGCTGGGGGGATGGCTGGGAGATCGGGTATTGGGGGCGCGACGCTGCACTCTGAGCGGTGCCGTGATCCTGACCGCCGGGTACAGCCTGCTGGGTCTGCCCACCGCATGGTCCGACCCTGTTCTTGACGAAACATCGCTGGCTTTTGCCGCACTGGGCATGATTTCCGTTGGCAATGGCCTGTTCAAGCCCAATGCCGCGGCGTTGGTGCGGGTCATTCACGAAGGGCAGGACCAGCGTCTGGATGCCGCTTTCACGCTGTACTACATGGCGGTGAATGTCGGCTCCTCTGTTTCAATGCTGCTGACACCATGGGTGCAGCAACAGGCAGGCTGGCACAGTGCTTTTGCAGTCTCTTTTTTCGGTCTTGCTCTGGGAATTGCCGGTTATGGCATGATGCGATCATCGCTGGGCCGGACAGGAACCGAGAAGGACCACCACCCGGTCCCGCTCTCGCATCTCCTGGCGGTGAGCGCTGGCTGTGCATTCCTGATCATCGGCATCGCGCTACTCCTGCATTCCGCATCGCTTGCGATGTGGTGCAACATGGCGGCCGCCCTTGGCGTGCTGATGCTTTGGAGCATCTGCTATGGCCGCGCTGCACCAGAGGAGCGACCGGGGCTGGCAATCATGTATGCGCTGGCCGGGCAATCATTGATGTTCTTCATATTCTATCAGCAGATGTCGACATCCCTGACGCTGTTCACCGTGCATGGTGTCTCTCCGGCGCTCCGCCTCGGCGGCCACACGCTGATGACATGGACACCGGCGCAGTTTCAGGCGCTCGACCCGATCTGGATCATGCTGCTTGGGCCGGTTCTGGCCGGTTTATATACGGTTCTGGCGCGGCGAGGCCGCGATGTCAGAATCGCCGCCAAATTCACGGCCGGTTTTGTGAGCGTTGGCACCGCATTTCTGATCTGGTGGGGTGCGGCCCGTATCGCCGGACCGGACAGGCTGGTCTCGCCATGGATCATGGTGGCCGGATATGGAGCGCTCGCATTAGGGGAATTACTGATCGGCGGTCTCGGGCTGGCCATGGTCGCGCGCTATGTGCCGAAGCGGCTGAACAGCCTGATGATGGGCAGCTATCTGCTGACCATGGGTCTGTCGATGTATGCGGGCAGCCGGATCGCCGGCATCGCTACATCCTCCTTCTCAAGCCAGACAGCACAGACCCCTGCCGCGTTCGTCAGCCTGTTTGGCGGTCTGTCCGTCGCGGCCTTCCTCGCCGCTTTGGTGTGTTTGACGATGGCACCATGGCTGCGGAGACTGGATCGGCAGCACCGGGCATTTGCCCTCCCCGGCCCAGCGCCACACATTTCATCATGACGGAGGGCAGCGCCTCCTCATCCAGCAAGGCAACGGAAGCACTTTTCTCCTGCCGTGCCGGATCGGCCCAAAGATGCCCGACCTGCGCCGCATAGACGGTGAGGTGGAGCGCGAAATGCGTGAACACATGCGTGGCCACACCGAGCTTTCGCCAGCCGGTTTCCGCTTTGGGGGCGTGGAATAAGGCATCCTCTTCCTGCCATACAGTGTCCTGCCAGGGCGTTCCCGGCAGTTCCATCATGCCGCCCAACAGGCCCCGCTCCGCCCGACGTCGCAACAACACATTGCCCTGCTCATCCGTCAGCCAGAAATGCACCCCGTATCGCTGCGGCCTGAGTTTTTTGGGTGCCTTGCAGGGAAGGGAGGCGGCAATCCCCTGCCTTCGCCCCTCGCAATACCGCATCCACGGGCAAAGCGCGCAGGCGGGATCGAGCGGTGTACAGATCGTCGCTCCGAGATCGAACAGAGCTTGCGCGAAATCGGAAGGCTGTTCCATCGCCACTGGATCGGTCCCCAGTTGCGCCGCCTGCGCTGCAATCAACGGTCTGGATTGAGGCAGGGGCGCCTCAATGGCAAACAGACGGCTGGTAACACGCTCCACATTGCCATCGACCGGCACCGCGGGAATACCGAACGCGATCGCAGCCACCGCCGCCGAGGTATACACACCAATCCCCGGCAGGCTCCGCAAAGCCTCGATATCTTTCGGAAAGGCCCCCATCCCGGCAACCCTGCGCGCACAGGCCAGAAGATTGCGTGCCCGCGCGTAATAACCAAGCCCGGCCCAGGCGGCCATCACCGCCTCATCCTCGGCTGCGGCCAGAGCCTGCACCGTGGGGAAGCGGGTGATGAAACGCTCGAAATAGGGTATGACGGCTGTAACGGTGGTTTGCTGGAGCATCACCTCACTGAGCCAGACGCGGTAAGGATCGGGGGTTTCCCCCGGCAGCGCACGCCATGGCAAGGAGCGGCGATGCCGGGCATACCACTCCAGAAGCGCAGAGGCAGGCGGAATGGGTAATCGTTCCAAGGAAAAATCCGGGATCAAGGGCGGCACGGATGCCGATATGCGGCAAGCTGATCCCTTGCGCCAGCCCCGTAACGGCATGGCGCAGCCCTATTTTCAGCGCGGCCCGCGCGCCATCTCGGCCCTGCTGCCCGCCATTACCCGACCCGTGTTTCGTAAAAGTGCTCCGGGCCTCGCTACTATTTTGTCCGAATGGACGACCATTGCCGGGCCGGTTTTGTCCTCCACCGCCACACCGCGCAAGCTGGCCAATGGCACGCTGGTGCTGGGCTGCACCGGGCCGGCCGCGATGGAATTGCAACACAGTACGCCGCAACTGATCCAACGCATCAATTTCTTTCTGGGCAACAAAGCGGTCGAGCGCATCCGTCTGACACAGGAAGCCCCCCCAGCACCTCCCACAGTTCGGAAAAACCCGGCCCGGGCCGAAACACCTGCTATACGCGCCGCTGTGGAGCGTCGTCTGGACGGTCTGCCGGAAGGTGGATTACGCGATGCGCTTGCGGGGCTGGGCAGCGCCATGCTGAGCAAACGCTGACGCAGAGAATGCCCCGACTCGTCCCCTGACATCTGATGGGGTGACGGCGACGCGCATTGGCGGCAAAACCCCGTTACTGGGTAAAGAAGATATTGACGAGGAACACCATGTCCATCACCCGCCGCTCTTTCTGCACGGCCGCTCTGTTCTCCCTCCCGCTGATTCAGGCCGCCCGCGCCGAAGCCCCCGCCACCTCTGGTGGAGATCTGTCCAGTTTCCTGTCAGAGCGCTCTATCGGCAAAGCCGATGCCAAGGTAACGGTGATGGAGTTCTTCTCCCTGACCTGCACCCATTGCGCGGCTTTCTCCCAGAACACTTTACCGGAACTGATCAAGAAGCAGATCGATACCGGGCATCTCCGCATCGTGTTCCGCGATTTCCCGCTGGATCAGGTTGCCCTCAGCGCCGCGATGGTCGCCCGCGCCCTGCCGCAGGAACGTTATGAGCCGTTCATCTCCGCGCTGTTCGCCAGCCAGGATCGCTGGGCCTTCAACCGCGATGGCAATGTCACAGAGTCTCTGGCGCAGATGGCACTGTTGGCCGGGTTGTCCCGCGCCAAATTCGATGCCGTCATCAATAATGAGGCTCTGAAACGCGCCATGCTGGAACGGCAGCAACAGGAGTCCATCAAATACAACATCAACAGCACACCGACCTTTGCCCTGACCAACGGGAAAACGCAGTCCGGCGCGCTGTCCTACAGCGATTTCGTGTCCTTCGCCGGCCTGTCCTGAGTTTCAGCCCCCCATGCCTGTCAGCTTCTCCCGCCTCCGCATTGCCGGTTTCAAAAGCTTCGCCGACCCGCAATCCATTGAGATCCTGCCGGGTCTGACAGGTGTTGTGGGGCCGAACGGATGCGGAAAATCCAATGTCGTGGAAGCGCTGCGCTGGGCCATGGGGGAGAACTCGGCCCGTGCCCTGCGCGGCGGAGAGATGGACGATGTCATCTTTGCCGGGACCGCCCATCGCTCCAGCCGTAATCTGGCAGAGGTGGTGCTGTCGCTGGAAGATGTTGCCGGTCAGGCTCCGCCCCCCTTTGGGGAGGTTCCGGAACTGGAAATCAGCCGCCGGATCGAACGTGGCGGCGGCAGTACCTATCGCATCAACGGTCGCGAGGTCCGGGCCAGAGATGTACAAACCCTGTTTGCCGATCTGGCCAGCGGCGCCCGCTCCTCTGCAATGGTCAGTCAGGGGCGGGTCGGCAGCATCGTCAACGCCAAGCCGGAAGAGCGCAGAGCCATTATGGAAGAAGCCGCCGGCATCACCGGCCTTCATGCCAGACGGCATGAGGCGGAGCTGAAACTCCGGCAGGCCGAGACCAATCTGGAACGGGCCGAGGAACTGCGCGGTCAGTTGCAGGACCAGCTCGGCGGTCTGCAAAAACAGGCGCGACAGGCCAGCCGGTATCGCAATATCTCCGGCCTCGTCAGGCAGGCGGAGCTGGAATGGCTGGGCCTGCTGCAAGCGCGGGCCATGGCGGCGCTGGATCAGGCCTCCACGGCGCGTGATGCAGCCCGCGCTGCGCTTCGGCAAGCAGAACAACAGGCAGAAGCCGCCACGATTGCAGCTTTTGAGGCCGACAAGGCTCTCCCCGCGCTACGCGAGGCCGAAGCCGTGGCCCGTACGGCCCTCGAACGCCGCCGCATCGCCCTGGAAGGACAGATGCAGGCCGAAGAACAGGCCCGCAACGCACTCGATCAGGCGCAGGCGCGTCTGCATCAGGCGGAACAGGATCTGCATCACAGCGAAGACGGTCTGAAAGATGCGACTGAGGCACTCGAACGGTTGGCCGCAGAAGAACAGGCGCTGCGTGATACTCTGATCGCCCTGCCTGCCCGGCAGGAAGAGGCAGAGCGGGACGTAACCGCTCTGGAGGAAGAAGCAGACCGGCTGGCGCAGGCTGCCGATCTCGCCACTGCCCGGGCCGCAGAGGGCATGGCCCAGGCCAGAAGCGCCGAGGCTGATCGCGCCGCCGCCGAACAGCGCCTGCAGGTGGTGAATGCGGAGCATGCCCGTCTCTCCGCCGCGCTGGCGGAGGCCCGTGCCCAATTGGTGGAAGAATCCATCCTCACCACCGCGCAGGAGAGCGCCGCCACGGCAAGGCTGGCTGTCGAAGAAGCCCGCCGTGCTCTGGAGCAGGTGGAAGCCGCCCGTCCACCGCTGGTGGAACGCTACGAAGCCGCACGCCGCACCCTGGCCGATGCACAGGCCCTGCGCAGCCAGACGGACATGGTTCTGAAAGATGCAGGCAGCCGGGCTGAAAACATCGCCGCCCAGACCGAGGCTCTGGAACGCGATCACGCCGCTGCTCAGAGCCAACGGATTGAAGAGAACGCGCTGCAGGGCGCCAGACAGACAGCCGAAGCTGCCGCCGCCGCGCTTGAAACGGCACGGATCAGACAGGAAGAGGCGGAAACCGCACTGGCACAGGCATCAGCATACCATGCCGAAGCGCAGCGTGCCATGGAAACCGCAAGCAGCGACCGGGAACGTGCCACCCTTGCCGCCGGACAGAGCACCCGCCGCGCTGCCCAGATCGAAGAAGAACGCCAATCCGTTATGGAGGAACAGGCCAGAGCAGAAGCCTCCCTGCCGCCCACGGAGCAACGTATCGCGGCAGAAACAGCGCTGGCACAGGCCGAGCAGGCTCTGGCCATCAGCGAGCAGACCTTGGCATCCGCCGAAACGGCCCGGATCGCTGCCCGCGCGGCACATGAGCAAGCGCGTGAGACCCATGCCACCGCCCAGGCCGGTCTCGGGCGGTTGCAGGCAGAGGTTGATGGGCTTGCCGCCTTGCTGCGTCACGACGACACGGCCAAAGGCGGTTTTCAGCCCGTGTCCGATCTTTTGCCTGTGCCGGAGGGGCTGGAACGCGCTGTCGGTGCCGCGCTGGGGGATGCGCTGGACAGCGCACTGGATGAAGCCGCCGATCGTTTCTGGCGCAGCCTGCCGGCAGCACCGGACCGGATGCAGCCTTTACCGGCCGGCACAGTGCCATTATCCTCATTGATGGAGCCGCCCGCCGCGCTACGCCTTGCCTGCGACCATATCGGTATCATCGCCGATCCGGCGACGGGACCGTCGTTGCAATCCAGACTGCATCCCGGTCAATGCCTCGTTTCCCGCGACGGCGCGCTCTGGCGCTGGGACGGACATTGTATAGCCGCCGGGGCACCCGGTGCCGCCGCCATACGTCTGACCCAGCGCAATCGCCTGCTGACGGCTCAGGATGCGCTGGCGCAGGCCAAACAGGGGGCTGAGGCAGCGTTGCAGGCCTATGCGCTTGCACAGCAGCAGGAAGCCGCCTCCATCAGCGCCGAACAAACTGCCCGCGGCAACCGCCAGCAGGCCGAGAAACAGGCTGCCGAAGCCCGTAATGCCCATTCCACCCTGGCGGCTGCCATGGAGCGGGTCGAAAGCCATCTGACCGCCCTCGCCAGCCGTCGCGCCCGTCTGGAGACAGAGCATCAGGAAGCGACACAGGCCGCGCAGGAAGCGGCCGCTTTGCTGGCTGCTCTGCCGCCGCTGGAACAGATGCGACAGCAGGCCCAGGCAGCGGCCGCGACCCTTCAACAGGCCCGGGAAGCACTGGACAATGCCGCGGCAAGGCGGCGCGAGGCCGATCGCACCATGCAGACCACACGGGAAGAGGCCGCCCGCCTGTCCGCCAGGGCCATGGAGGCAGAAAGCCGTCTGGGTGCGCTGTCACCCCAACTCGACCGGCTGCGCGCTGAGCGGGAAGCCGCTCAGGCTGCCTTGCAGGATGCCAGGCTTGCTGTTGAATCCGGTCCGGACATCGCGATCCTGACGGCGGACAGAGATGCTGCAAAGGCCGCGCTGGATCAGACACTGGCCGAAGAAAACCGTCTGCGGGCGGCAAGGCAGGAAGCCGAAAGCGCCAGCGACCGTGCCACAGCCGCCCTCGCCGCGCTGGAAGCGCGCGCCGCAGATACGAAAGCCAGCCTGGCTGCCATCCAGCCGCAGGCCGAACGGGCCGAAACGGACCGGCAGGAAGCCGAAGCCGCCCTGATCCTGCATCGCCAGCGACGTGATGCCATGGACGATCCTGCCAGCCTTCAGGAAACCGCGGAGACCGCACGGCAGGCGGCAGCCACGGCCCAGAGCAGCCTTGCTGCCGCCCGCGTCAGGCTGGACATGGCAAGGAACGAGGCGGACAGGATTACGTCCCGTCAGGAAACGCTCCTCCGGGAACGTGCGGACTGGCAGATGCGGGCCGATACGGCCGCCCGCCATGTCGCGGAACTCCGTACGCGGCATCAGGCGCTGCTGACGGAAGCCGATACGCTGGCAGACCGTCCCGAACAGGCTGCACGGCTGATGCAGGATACGCGCAGCGCGCTGGAAGAAGCGGAAACAACCCACCGACAGGCCGCCGACAGGCTGCGTCAGGCGGAGAACGCACACAGGGAAGCAGGCGAGGCCAGACGGCAGGCGGATGCGGATTTCGCTACGGCGCGGGAGGCGATCCTGCGTCTGGACGGGCAATGCGCACAGGCTGAAACCGCCCGTCATGCGGTGCAGGAGCGGATCGAGGAGCGGCTCGGTGCGGGGGCATCGCTGCCGTCAGACATTGCCATTCCCCCCGAGCTGTCCGACATGGCGGAGGACAAGGCCCGCCGCAAGCTGGAACGGCTTTCGCGAGAACGGGAGGAGATGGGGCCGGTCAACCTGCGTGCGGAGATCGAGGCACAGGATATAGAAACCCGCATTGGCGGAATCGATCGGGAAAAAGAAGAACTCGGCACCGCCATCGCCAAGCTGCGCGGTTCGATCGGACATCTGAACCGGGAGGGGCGGGAACGCCTGAACGCCACCTTCGCCCAGGTGAACACGCATTTTCAGGCGTTGTTCAACCGCATGTTCGAGGGCGGCAAGGCCTATCTCGCCATGGTCGGCGATGATGATCCCCTGAAAGCCGGGCTGGAGATTTATGCCCAGCCACCGGGCAAGAAACTGGCCACACTGTCACTGCTGTCCGGCGGAGAGCAGGCACTGACAGCCCTGTCGCTGATTTTCGCAGTGTTCCGCTGCAACCCGGCTCCTGTCTGCGTGCTGGACGAGGTGGATGCACCACTGGACGACGCCAATGTGGAGCGGTTCTGTATGCTGCTGGCCGATATGGTGCAGGAAACCGGCACGCGCTTTCTGGTCGTCACGCACCACCATCTGACCATGGCGCGGATGGACCGGTTGTATGGCGTCACAATGCAGGAGAGAGGTATCTCCCGCCTGCTGAGCGTCGATCTGCATCGCGCCACTGCCATGGTCGAGGGAGAAGAAGCGGCAGCCGCAGAATAATCTCCGCAGCCTCCCCTTCTTCACTCATCTCACATCAGGAGTGCCGGTCACATCAGGAATCCCGGCGTTCCAGTGCGGCAAGCATAGCCTGACCGCCCTGCGCCTCGGCGATGCCACGCGCCGAATTGCCTTCCGTATCTGTCAGGTCAGGATCAGCGCCATGCGCCATCAGCAGGCGCACCATCATTTCACGCCCGAACATCACCGCGAACATCAGCGGGGTACGGCCAGCCGCATTAGGATGATTGACCGTGGCCCCCGCCTCCAGCAGCATCCGCGCCGCAGCTTCGTCACCCTTGAACGCCACGCCGGACAGGGCCGTATCGCCGTTGGCATCAACCGCATTCACCGCCGCACCACGCCGTAACAGCAAGGCTCCTGCCTCAATCTGCCCGTTATAGGTGGCCAGAATCAAAGGCGGGAAACCTCGTGCGTCCGGACGGTCAGGGTCCATACCGGAATCGAGAAATGCCTCGATCATATCAACCCGGCCTTCACGCACTGCGCCATAGAACAATGCCTCCAGCTGCTCCTGGGAAAGAGACGTACCCCCGTCCTTTTGATCAGGAATGCGAATAGATGAAACGGGAAAGGGCGGCCGCAGCTGGGTCATGAAATACGGGTCCGGATTACGATCTTGAATGCTTATAAGGCACATTGAGAAAGAAAAGTGGATAAAAAGACCGTTCTGGTGATGCAATCGTCATCTAAACAGCCCATGCTTCTTGACACTCCCCCTACCCACCGGTAGCTAGCCGTCGCCTTCCGGCAAGGCGACTTGTCGAGGATGGATATGAACGAGAACAGGCAGCCTCAGTCGCAGCCGGGTCAGGAAACGACTTCCGGAGTATCGTCCCGGGGAATTTCCTTTCCGCAGCGACTGAATGCGGCACGAAACAGACAGGGTCTTGGGACGGACGGGCAGAACCCGGCTTCCGTGCTTCAGGCCCCTGATGGCAGCCCTGGCCCTTCTGCCATGGGTATTGGCTTGCGAATCGGTGCTGACCTCGTGTCCGCACTGATTGTCGGGGTCGCCATCGGATACGGTCTGGATCGCTGGCTGGGTACGATGCCCCTGTTTCTGATTTTGTTCATCCTGATGGGAGGCGCGGCCGGTATTCTCAACGTATGGCGCACCCTGCGCCGTATGCCAGCCGGTCAAGGCCAAAGCGAAGCAGATGACGCCACCCTCGGGCGGCGGTAGGTGATGGAGCATTAAGGTGGCGGCAGAACCCACGATCGACGCGCTCGGCCAGTTCAGGCTGCATCACGGCCTTGGCCCGATTGGCGGGCTGGTGAATTTTACCCAATCCAATGAAATCATGGTTCTGGGCACTGCCATCGTCCTGGGCATCATCGCTCTGGGTATGCGCCAGCGTGCCGTAGTGCCTGGGCGCCTGCAATCCCTGGTCGAAATATCCTATAATTTCATCATGGGCCTGTGCATCGAGCAGATCGGACATGAGGGAAAAAAATTCTTTCCCTTCATCTTCACACTGTTCTTCTTCGTGCTGATGGGCAATCTGCTCGGCCTGTTCCCCTATTTCTTCACCTATACCAGCCATGTTGCCGTGACCGGCGGTCTGGCAGTCCTGGTGATCGTGCTGGTGACGGCGGTGGCCCTGCGCTATCACGGCCTGCACTTCTTCTCCTACTTCTTTCCTCCGGGCGCACCGAAGGCGCTGGCACCCATCATCGTGCCGATTGAAATCATCTCCTATCTGTCTCGTCCGGTCAGCCTGTCCATCCGTCTGTTCGCCAACATGGTGGCCGGACATGTGATGTTCGAGGTATTCGCCACGTTCATGTTTCTGTTGATCGGCGCTCTGGGTACGTTCGGCTATTTCGCCGCACTCCTGCCGATGACACTGAACGTGACCCTCGTTGGCTTCGAATTGCTGGTGGCGTTCCTTCAGGCTTATGTGTTCGCCATCCTCACCTGTATCTATCTGCACGACGCAGTGCATCTGCACTAAGAAGACGCGCAGATTGATCTCCGCCCCTTCATATCAAGCAAGGAACTGAACCCATGGACGTCGCAGCCGCCAAGGCCCTCGGTGCCGGTATCTCTGTCATCGCCCTCGCCGGCGTCGGCCTCGGCATCGGCAACATCTTCGCCTCTCTGATCGCCAGCGTCGCACGCAACCCGTCTTCCCGCGACCAGGTCTTCAGCATCGGCATTCTCGGCTTCGCCCTGACGGAAGCCGTGGCGCTGTTCGCGCTGCTGATCGCCTTCCTGATCCTGTTCGCCTGATCCAGTGATGACCCGGGGCGGGATCGTGACGACCGCGCGCGACGGCGCCCTTCGCGCCTGCCGCGCCGGGTACCGTCAAGTGTTGCTTGGGACTGTCGTAACAGTTCTGAGCACGCTGCCGGCTATCGCTTATGCCATGGACCCTGAAAGTCCCGAGCATGAGGGGATGCCTCAGCTGAATTTTGCCAATCCGCTGACCACCAGTCAGGTGGTGTGGATGGCCCTTATCCTGCTTGCGTTCTATCTTCTGCTGTCCAAATGGGCGCTGCCCCAGGTCAGCCAGGTGGTGGACGATCGCAATGCCTCCATCATGGGTGACCTCGACTCCGCCCATCTGGCAAAGGCAGAAGCCAACGCCGCCGTGGAAGAGATGAACGACGCCATCCGGCGTGCCAATCTTGAAGGCCAGGCCGAAATCGAAAAAACAGTGTCCGCCGCCAAGGCCAAGGCACAGCAGGAGGCCGCCGAGGCGCATGCGCGTCTGGAACGGCAGCTTGCCGATGCGGAGGCCCGCATTGCTTCCTCCCGCGATACCGCCATGGGCGCATTGCGTGATGTTGCAACCGACACCACACAGGCCCTGATTGCCCGGCTGACCGGCCAGTTTCCCGCCCAGGATACGGTGGAACAGGCTGTTGGTCAGGCGCTGGCCGCCCGCAGCTAATATCGGAGGATCGCCATGCAGGCTCATGAACTCAGCGGCGCTCCCTGGCACCATCCGGTTTTCTGGGTGGCCGTTGCCTTTGTTCTGTTCTTCGTGCTGTTCGGCCGGAAAATCTGGGGGGCCCTGACCTCCAAGCTCGACAGCTATGCTGACGAAGTGCGTCAGAATCTCGACGAAGCACGCAAGCTCCGTCGTGAGGCCGAGGCCATGCTGGAAGATGCCCGCCGCCGCAAGGAACAGGCTCTGGCCGAAGCAAAACGTCTGCTGGAATCCGCTCATGCGGAAGCAGCCAGGGCTGCACAAGCACTCAGTGACGATGCGGAAGCAAGCATCCGTCGCCGTGAGAAAATGGCCAATGACCGCATTGCCGCTGCCGAAAAGGCTGCTGTCGATGAAGTCCGCTTTGCCGCCGCCGACATTGCCAGCCGTGCCGCCAAGGACATTCTGGCACGTGAATTCGGCCCTTACGCCGATGCAGCGCTGATCGACTCCGCCATCAGCAAACTGCCCCAGGCTCTGCGCGCAGCCTGATTGCAGCGTTCTGAACAATATTGATGCTGGAAAAGGCCACCCTCATCGGTGGCTTTTTTCATGCCCGCCGTATAACCGCCAAAGGTTGTTAAGTTCGGTTACTCGACAATGAACGCTGGCTGTGAACGATAGCCGACATGAAATGCACCAGACTTCTTATCGCCCTGCTCCTGATAGTCTGCTGCGCGGGATGCGATACGCTCAACCCTTTCGAAGGCCCCTATCATCCGCCGGGCGCGCCGCTGGCGGCTGAAGGTCCGGCCGATATAGCGGTGGTACCTCCCATCAGCGGTGCCACACCCTCACAGGCTGCAACAGTGGAAGAAGCCGCCCTGCAGGCACTGGAGGCGCGTAATCTGTTGTCCGAGGCCAAACCCGACTCGGCTCGGCTGGTCATGCGGCTTACCGTGCTGCAATGGGATGTCACATCCTCCGGTGGGCGGATCGCACTGGGCATGTCTCTGTTCGACCGTGCAACCGGGAAAACGCTTTATGAAGGACGTAGTACAGCCACCAACCTGGATGGTCCTGTTCTGCTCAATCCCGCCACACTGGCCGCCAATGAGGGCTTACTGGTGCAGGATGCGATGGGAAAACTGCTCAGCCAGCAGGGTTTCATGAAAGCCTGCGCCGAACCGCCGCACCACTTTCTGTTTTTCCAAAGCCGTCAGAGCCAATGATTCAGGCACAGGCAAGGCGCTGACCTCGCGGGTGAATTTCCGGCGGAAGGCATCCCCGAACTCCCGGAAACTTTCTGCAGGCACCAGAAAGCCTCCAGGCCCTCCGACGACATGGCTGGCATACCAGCCTTTCAAGGTCGTGGCCTCATCTCCCTCCAGAATAGGCAGGCCGTTGATGGTCACACCATCGCCGGCCAGCATATCCCGCATGGTGGGAACATCAGGGCTGCTGTTGCAATTGTCATGTCCATCGCCGGAAACATCAATCACGACGCGCTCCACCTGCGCCGGCATGGAGGGTAGGGTCTTGTCGGAAATCATCCGCAGAGCCTGCGCCATACAGGTGAAATCGCCCGGAACACGGGGCAGCATACGAATACGGGCAGCCACTGCATTGGCGTCTGCCTGACCGGTGATTAATGTCCACGGCACGGACAGAACGGGCCTGTCCGCCCATTCGACGACCGCCAGCAGCATAGAACGATGCCGCCCCGACAGCATTGCAGTCACAACGGCTGGGTCTTCCAGAGCGCGGGCGATGCCCTCCATTTGCAGGACGTAGCGGCTGGTATCCATGGAGCCGGAGACATCCACCGCCAGCACCAGAGCCAGGTCGGCCTTGGGTGTTGCAGCCTCTACAGACCGGGATTGAGATGAGGACAACAGCGCCATGGCCGCCAACATCACACTCATCATCACCGGCCACCGCAGACCGGGAGATAAAAATCGTCTCATGGATACGCTACAGTCCGGAATTGCGCTGGCAGTCCCTTGGCCGAATCGAGACCACGCGCACCATCAAAATGCGCCCCCTCCAGATGGGCGCCGGAAAAATCCGCACCTGTCACATCAGCACCCGAAAAATCGGCTCCGGCCAGATGAGCATGGCGCAGGGAAGTATGAATTAGTCTGGCTCCCTGGAAATGGGTAAATTCCAGAATCACCCCGTCAAGATTGGCACGGCTAAGATCGGCCCCATCCATCCGGCAGCCGGAAAGATCGGTTGGAAAAGCTCCGAGCATACGATTATCGAGTTGAAACTGTGCTCCGACGAGCTTCGCCCCTCGCCAATCCCCCCGATTCAGCCGCCCGATCAGCCTCGCTCCTGACAGATCGGCCCCATCGAATCGGGGACTTTCCGACGCCAGCGGGTCAAGAGTGGAAAATGCGGCCAGCATAAACAGGCTGGCCCCACGTAAATCGGCATGGCTGAAGCGGGTGCGGGTGATGACGCTGTGATCCAGCACGGCCCCACGCAGATCGGCACCGCTGAGATTGGAATCCGTCAGGTTAACGCCATACAGATTGCTGCCGGACAATTGAGCATGGTGGAAATCCAGCCCCGACAGATCAAGCTCGAAAAGCACCCGATTGTTCAGCTGTGCGGGATGGGCATCGGTGGCGCGCAGCAGCGCACGCACTACCTGCCGGACGGTCATGTCAGCCTGCAACGGGTCTCTGGAATTTTCAGGCAGGGAGGCGGCATGACAGGGCGGAGCAGGCAGGAGCATTATGCCCAGCGTCAGACAGACATTCAGGCCATATTTTGATAATCGACTTCTGCCCATTGCCATTGTTCCGGTGGAAAGACGGCCAAGTCCGTCACCGACCCCAAAACCGGCGGGCCTGCCAATAGAAAAACCCGGCAGGAACAGCCTACCGGGTTTTTCCTGTTCTGATCCAGCGGCGTCTTACTTTGTAACGCCCGTGCTGGTGCCGGTGTCCGGAACGCCGGCAGCGGCCGGAGGCGTGGTACCAGCCGGAACATCGGCAACGCCCTTCTGGGCGGCCTGCAGGCTCTGCTGGTTCAGGCGATCAACTTCCGTTTCCTTGGCAGTGCCATACGTGCCGGCATGCTTGAAATCCTTGTGCGCATGATGGGCCGCTGCCTTGGTGTCACCATGCTTCGCAGCATCATGGGCCTGTGCCGGCAGACCCAGCATCGCCACACCGGCAGTCATGCCACCAGCAAAAATGAAAGCTTTCGTCAGACGATTCAGCATGGAAACCATCTCCTTGTAAGCAACCGGTCAGAGAATCCGACAGGAAGGGAACCCGATCCTACAGGCCGGGAACATTTTCAGCCCATCCATTCCCAAGGTGCAATTGGCTACATTGAGCGGGACAGGAACGATCGTATCGCATAACGCAACGATCCCCCTTCTGTTGCAAGGAAATCACTAATCAGGTCCCCCAAAACCATTTCTGATACGCCTGCCCCGGATGATGCACCCAAGGCACATCACAATAGGCACGAAGCGGGTGGCGCGACTGCAACGGTGACAAGATAAGTCGGTACGCAGGCAAGGGATGTTCTCCACCCCGGTCAGGCGGAGTTGCGATGCAACGGCAGCTTCTCTATCTCTCGGTCTGCGGTCCGTGATGGGCTTGCGGCTTTTCCTTGGACTCATGCCGGTGAATGCTCATGACCGATAAACCCTCCCTGCGCATCCTGCTGGCTGGCCCGCGCGGCTTCTGCGCCGGTGTCGATCGCGCCATCCGCGTGGTGGAGGAAGCCCTGAAGCGCTATGGCGCGCCGGTTTATGTCCGTCATGAAATCGTCCATAACCGCTATGTCGTCGAAAGCCTTGAAAAGAAAGGCGCCATCTTCGTCGAGGAGCTGGAGGAAGTGCCGCCGCATGCCCATGTGGTTTTCTCCGCCCATGGGGTGCCGAAATCCGTACCCGCCGATGCCGAGGCGCGCGATCTGTCCTATCTGGATGCCACCTGTCCGCTGGTCAGCAAAGTCCATCGGGAGGCCGAGCGCCACTATGCCGGGGGCGGTGCCGATTCCCTGCATATTCTGATGATCGGCCATGCCGGACATCCGGAAGTGGTCGGCACTATGGGCCAGCTCCCCCCCGGTGCCATGACGCTGGTGCAGAATGCGGAAGAGGCTGAAGCCGTTCAGCCGCAGGATCCGCACAAGCTGGCCTTTATCACCCAGACGACCCTGTCCGTGGATGATACGGCCGAGATCGTCGCCGTGCTGCGTCGCCGCTTCCCGGATATCGAGGGGCCGAAGCGCGAGGATATCTGCTATGCCACCACCAACCGGCAGGCTGCCGTCAAGGCAATTGCCGAGGATTCCGATCTGGTGCTGGTCATCGGCAGCCCCAACTCCTCCAACAGCCAGCGCCTGCGGGAAGTGGCGGAACGCGCCGGTGCGCCGCGCGCTATTCTGCTGCCCAATGCCAGTGCGCTGGACTGGACCGTACTGAACGGCGTCAACTGCGTCGGGATCAGCGCCGGAGCCTCCGCTCCCGAGTTGCTGGTTGACGAGCTGCTGGACCGGCTGAGCGAACGCTATCATCTGGATATTGAAGAACGCCGCGTGACCCGTGAGGATGTGGTGTTCAAGCTGCCTGCGCCCCTGTGCGACTGAACGCCATCCGATCCCGCCTGCATTAAATTCTTCTCCTCGGGGTATGGCATACCATACCCTGTAACCCTTCCTATTTCTCTCCTGTTACAGGCCGCACCGCACCCATGGCCGTCTATACTGAAGTCACCGATGAGGCGCTGGCCGCGTTTCTGGCTGAATACGATATCGGCACCGCCGTGGCCTTTCGCGGAATCGCGGAAGGGGTAGAGAACAGCAATTACGTGCTGCGTACTACAGGCGGCGACTACATCCTGACGCTGTACGAAAAACGGGTGGATCCGAACGATCTGCCTTGGTTTCTCGGATTGATGGAGCATCTGGCTGCACGGGGCATCACCTGCCCCCAGCCGGTGCGGGGCCGGGATGGGCAGGCCCTGCGCATGCTCTGCGGCCGCCACGCCGCCATAACCGGCTTCCTGCCCGGCGTTTGGCCACGCAAGGTGCAGGTCGCACATTGTCATCCCGTCGGAGAGGTATTGGCGAAACTGCATGAAGCCGGAGCAGATTATGCGCCGACTCGCCTCAATGCGCTGGGACCTGAAGGCTGGCCTCCCCTGCTGGCCATCTGCCGCAGCCGTGCCGATGAAATCTCCCCCGGTCTGGGCGAGGAACTACAGAAGGCGCTGGACCGCGTGCTGACGGCATGGCCGTCTGATCTGCCGGCCGGCCATATCCATGCCGATCTGTTTCCCGACAATGTATTTTTTCTGGATGACAGGCTTTCGGGCGTGATCGACTTTTATTTTGCCGCCACCGATGCTCTGGCATACGACATAGCCATTGCCCTGAACGCCTGGTGCTTCGAAAGCGATCATGCCTACAATATCACCAAAGGCAGCGCCCTGCTGCGTGGCTATAATGCCATCCGTACGCTGACGGAGGCAGAAAAAGCCGCTTTACCGGTCCTGTGTCAGGGAGCCGCGCTGCGTTTTGCACTGACACGTCTGTTCGACTGGCTGAACACACCTCCGGGTGCCATGGTGACGCGCAAAGACCCCATGGACTACGTCCATCGCCTGCGTTTCCATCTCTCTGCTCCCAATGCAGGTGCTTATGGCCTCTGACCAAACCGCCATGGATACAATGCAGGGCGAGAGCAATATCGTCGAAATATGGACGGATGGGGGCTGCAAGCCCAATCCCGGTCCCGGCGGTTGGGCGGCGATCCTGCTCTATCGCGGCACCGAGAAGGAACTCTCCGGTTTCGACCCCGAGACCACCAATAACCGGATGGAACTGACCGCCGCTGCCGCAGCACTGGAGGCCCTGACCCGGCCCTGCAAGGTGGTGCTGAACACCGACAGCGAATATGTGCGTAACGGCATTACCCGCTGGAAAGATGGCTGGGTGCGTCGTAACTGGCGCAATGCGTCGGGGGATCCCGTCGCCAACATGGATCTGTGGCGACGCCTGCTGGATGCCGCGGCCCGCCATGAGATCGACTGGCGCTGGGTCCGGGGCCATGCCGGCAACCCGATGAACGAGCGGGCCGATCAGCTGGCTACCAAAGCCCGTATGGAAGGCTGATCGCGGCGGCTACAGCACCGCCAGAATCTGCTCGGCCCGGCTGACATCGAAGCCACCCGGTGGTTCAATGGCCAGATGGGTGACAACCCCTTTCTCCACCACCATCGCAAAACGCTGGCTGCGCACGCCTAATCCCCGTGCTGTCAGGTCCAGCTCCAGCCCCAGCGCCCGGGTCAGCACGGCGCTGCCATCGGCGAGCATCAGGATACGCTCCTCAACGCCCTGCTCTTTGGCCCAAGCGCCCATCACGAACGGATCATTGACGGACAGGCAGGCAATGATATCGACACCCTTCTGCTGAAAGGCTTCAAGAGCATTGAGATAACCGGGCAGGTGTTTCGCGCTGCATGTCGGCGTAAAAGCACCCGGCACGGCGAACAGAACCACTTTCTTATCCGCAAACAGCGTTCCGGTCTCCACCTCCTTGGGACCGTCCGGCGTCGAGGCCATGATTTTGATGGCCGGAAAGACATCACCCGTTTTGATCGTCATACCTGCTTTCAATCCCATGGTCATTGATCGATGCGACAAGAAATCCCGGCGGCCCTCTCGGCCTGCGGAATCCCTGTTTTACGTCCGGTCTACAGAAGCGCAGAAGCAGCCTGTCTGCCAGCAAAATCGGCTCCAGCCCAGTTTGGGCAGACAATCTGGACTGATTGATGAATAGCATATCTCAACCTGTCGCTTGCAGGATTGGCCAAGATTGACAATCTATAGGGCATGAAAGACGAACAGCCCTCCCCTGATGACAACACCAAGCCGTCCGTTGCGACAGCGGATACGCTTTCTTTGGCTGGACAGCTTCTGATCGCCATGCCCGGCATGGAGGATGAGCGCTTTACGCGGAGTGTTATCTACCTCTGCGCCCATTCCGGTGAGGGGGCGATGGGCATCATTATCAACCGCCCGGTCGATAAGCCGCGTTTTGATGATCTGCTCAGTCAGCTGGATACGCCACCTGCACCGCCGATCCGCCGGATTGAGGTCATGGAAGGCGGTCCGATGGAAAGCGGACGCGGTTTTGTACTCCATACTGCCGATTGGTCGGGCGAAGGAACGTTGCCGGTCCAGAACGGCCTGTCCCTGACCGCCAGTCTGGATGTGCTGAAAGCCATCGCCACCGGTGACGGGCCGAGTCATGGTTTTCTGGCACTGGGCTATGCCAGCTGGACCGCAGGACAGCTTGAGCGTGAATTGCAACAGAATGCATGGCTGTCTGCGCCAGCCAACCAGACGCTGATTTTCGAGACCGGTCCGGGGGACAGATGGAAAGGCGCCATGGCCCAGCTAAAGATTGATCCCAACCTGCTCTCTACCGAGGCAGGGCACGCCTGAAGTGATCATGGCGCAAAGCCGGAAACTTTCTTACCAGTTGAAACGCGCCGTCATATAACGCGGTGCGTGCTCAGCCTGCTCAAGGACTGAAACGGCCCCTTCGTGCAGGCTGTCGCTATGGGCAGCAACCTCCTGCCAATGGATGCCGCCCAGAACCCAGCACGCATCCAGCCCGGCGGCACGGGCGCCTGCCATATCCGTGGCCAGCGAGTCACCGATGGCCACGGCATTTCCCCTCTCACAGCCAAGCGCAGCCATGACCGGCTCATAGACAGTCGCATCAGGCTTGCCGACGGAGCGCACGATTCCGCCAATCTCCGTATAGCGCCTGGCCAGCGCACCGGCGCAGAGAATGGCGACGCCACCTTTGATGACTTTCATATCCGGATTGGCGCAGACCATCGGCAGCCCTGCCGCAAGACAGGCGGCAAGCTCGGCCTCGAATGGTTCGAGACTGGTTGGATCACGATGATCATCCGGGCCGGTATTCAGACAGAATTCAGCCTGAGCGGGCGATGAGACCGGATCAAGCCCGCTTCCCTCCAACAGGTTGCGATCCCGCTCCGGCCCCAGATGATACACACGCCGACCGAGAGCAGCGAAAAACGGATCATGCCGGGTCACAAGCAGATCATAGGTGACCTCTCCGCTGGTCACGATCCCGTCATAGAGATCATCCCCTACCCCCAGCACACGAAGTGCAGCGGCGGCAGAAGCGGCCCGCCGCGGAGCATTGGACAGCAGCACGATCCGCTTGCCGGCCTGCTTCAGCCGCCTCAGTGCCTCCAGTGCTCCCGGGTAAGGGGCCAGACCATCATGGATCACTCCCCAGAGATCGACGACAAACCCCTGATAGCGCTCTGCCAGCGGCGCGATACCGTCCAGATACAGCGTCACAGGACCATACCCTGCAAGGCTTTACCTCTGGCTGCGGCAATATCCCGATAGCCTCGTTCCTCCAGCAATGCCTGCGTTTCCTTCAGGATACGCGGCAACAGAGACGGCCCCTGCAAGGCAAAGGCGGAATAAAGCTGCACCATGGTCGCTCCATGCTCGATCTTGGCGAGCAGATCGGCACCACTGGCAACCCCCCCGCATCCCACCAGCGTCAGACGACCGGGGGCCAATTGTTCGCTCAGCAGCGCGGCACGGCCCAGCATTCTGGTGGAGGTTGCCAGCAAAGGTCTGCCGGATAAACCGCCCGCCTCCTCCGCATACGGGCTGCGCAACCCTGCGGGACGGGCAATCGTCGTATTGGAGATGATCAGACCATCAACCCCGGCCGCGATACAGCATCGCACCACTCCCTCCAGCCCTTCATCAGACAGGTCGGGCGCGATCTTGACCAGCAGAGGTGGCCTCTGCGGCACGGCACGGTTAATGGAGGCCAGAATAGCGGCCAGCTTTTCCTCTCCTTGCAGATCTCGCAGACCGGGCGTGTTGGGGGAGGAGATATTGACGGTGATCGTATCGGCATAAGGGGCGACTGCTGCTGCCAGTTCGGCGTAATCAGTCTCCGGTTTGGCTCCCTCCTTGTTGATGCCGATATTTGCACCGATCGGCGCCGGATGATGCTTCAACCGCTTCAGGCGGTTCAGAAAAACCGCAATCCCGTCATTGTTGAAACCCATCCGATTGATAACCGCCCGATCTTCGCGCAGACGGAACAAACGCGGGCGTGGATTGCCTGATTGTGGGCGTGGAGTAACAGTCCCGGCCTCCACCCAGGCAAAGCCCAGACGCAGCAGCGGCAGGACGACACGGGCGTTTTTATCAAATCCTGCCGCCAGACCCAGTGGATGGGCAAAACGCCGGCCGAATGCGGACACAGCCAGCCGCGGATCATCCGGCATGCTCTGCCGCCCGGCCAGACCAAGCGACAGGGCGCGCAGCCCCCATTCATGAGCATGCTCCGCATCCATACGACGCAATGCGGCAAATCCGGCCTGGCGGAGAAGATTAGTCAACATGATCCGCTTCTGCCGGAAAGCGGCCTGTCAGGAAAGAGGGACATGCGGCAACATTGTCCTCCCAGCCAGTGGCCCACCCAGCCAGAAGATCGTTTGCATCCTATATCTGATGGGATGTTTTCATCATTCACACCCTTGCATTGAACAGCATAGAAGTGGCTATTCAACGGCATGAGCCAGGCCTCTTCCTTTGTCTATAACGAACCCTATCTGGAAACCTGCTGCCGTTCCGCGCTCCACCGGCTGAGCCTGAGCGGAGCAGCGGGGCGGCCGGACGGGCTGAAGGACGGGGCCTGTCTCCATCGCCTGCAGGCGATGGGCCTGGCACAGCAGGAAAAAGATGGACAGTTTCGGATCACTCACGAAGGCGTCACCCGCCATAATAGTGAAGTGCTGAAACGACGCTGATTTTTATGCGTTCTGATTTTTATCAGTAACCGGACTTTCGAATTCTCTCTCCAGATCCAATCTGGTGGAATATCCCTGTCCAGAGCAGGACTTCCTATATGAAGCATGAGGATATCTGGCGCGCCATAGATACTCTGGCCGCCATCAAGGGCCTGTCGACCTCCGGCCTTGCCAGACGGGCAGGGCTGGATGCGACAACATTCAACTTGTCCAAACGGCAAATGCCGGATGGACGGCAACGCTGGCCAAGCACGGAAAGTATTTCCAAAATTCTTGTTGCGACCGGTGAATCGCTGGGTGCCTTCACGTCTCTGGTCAATGGCGCCGAGACCCTTTCCGCAGACAGCGGACAAAACACCCACTATGGCCGGCGTATTCCGCTGTTCTCCCTGCCCGAATTACGGGATCTTCCGATCAAGGGTGAAGGGAACGCCTTGCCTTCCGCCCGGGATGAAACCAGCCTGCCGGATGTCGCAGACCGTGAAGCATATGGCATCGAAATCCACGATACCTCGCTGGCACCGCTTTTTCGAGAAGGGACCATCCTGATCGTCTCTCCCAATGCTCCGCTACGCCGAGGCGACAGGGTTATTGTTCGCCTGGCAGCCCATGACGGGGAACCATCCGAAACTGTTTTCGGTCATTTTCACAGACGCTCGGCACGTTGGATGGACATTTCTTCGCTGAATGGCGACAAAGCTGAGCGGAGTATTTCTTTAACTTCACTGGTATGGATACACAGAATCGTGTGGGCCAGCCAATAGGAAGTGGTTACAGAATGACACTCCTTCACAAGGGGTCTCTTGAACCAAAGGCAGGGTCATGGGTTTACTGGTAGACGGGGTCTGGAAAACAGACTGGTATGATACCGCCTCCCATGATGGACGCTTCGAACGCGATGCATCCTCTTTCAGAAACAGTATTGACCCGGCTGGCCCTTTTCCACCTGAAACGGGGCGTTATCACCTCTATGTTTCCCTTGCCTGCCCGTGGGCACACCGTACCCTGATCTACCGTGTGTTGAAGGGGCTGACGGAGGCTATTTCCGTTTCAGTTGTAAACTGGCTGATGGAAGATCACGGTTGGACTTTCGAACCGGGCGAAGCAACCATACCGGATACGCTTTACGGTGCAGACTATCTGCACCAGATCTACACACGCGCGAAACCGGATTACTCCGGCCGGGTCACGGTGCCGGTGTTGTGGGACAAACAGCGCGAAACCATCGTGAACAACGAATCAGCGGAAATCATCAGATTTTTTGATGATGCCTTTGATTCGGTTGCAAAATACCAGGTTCATTTCTACCCCCCTGAATACCGGGATGACATTGATGCGCTGAATGCGCGTATCTACGACACGGTCAATAATGGTGTTTACAAGGCTGGATTTGCCACGACCCAGCACGCCTATGAAGAAGCCGTATATCCGTTGTTCGCTACGCTGGACTGGCTGGAAGACCGCCTGTCCCGACAGAATTTTCTCTGTGGTAACCGCGTCACAGAAGCAGACTGGCGGCTGTTTACCACCCTGATCCGTTTCGATTCCGTCTATGTGGGACATTTCAAGTGTAATATTCGTCGCCTGAGCGACTATCCGGAACTTCTGGATTATATGCGGGCGCTCTACCAAGTGCCGGGCATTGCCGATACGGTCAATTTTACCCACATCAAGCGGCATTATTACATGAGCCACCGAACCATTAACCCTTCCTGCATAGTACCGGCCGGCCCTGAGCTGCAACTGACGGTTCCAGCCCGGCGCGATGCGGCAGGAGCCATCAGACCGTGACAGCAACCGGGATCGGGGCAGGCCAGATTGACAGACTTGCCCTGAAAGACGCGCTTGAAAACGCCATTCACGCAGCACCGGAGGATAAAAACCTTCTCCGCCGCTATTTCGATGTCCTGGGCGAGATTTCAGCAACCTATCAGGGGCCGCTGACGGTCCATCTGCCGGGCACTGCCCACGCAATTCGTATTCGGTGCGGAACGGATGACAGCGCCATTTGCCGGGGCATTTTCCTGGATGGCTGGTACGATCATGCCCTGCCCGCTTCACCGCGCCATATTCTGGATCTGGGCGCCCATGCAGGCTTTGCAGCGATCTATTTCGCGAACCGTTACCCTGATGCACATATTCTCTGTGTCGAGGCCGATACAGCCCATTATCGCGCCCTGCTGATGAACACCTTGCCTTACCCCGGGATTGCGCATCTGCATGGCGCAGTTTCCGCAGCGTCCGGCTGGGCCAGCCCCATGGATATCGGCAGGGACCGTCAATCCCGCGATGGGTGGCAACGTTTCACGGTGGAGGGGGAGACTCTCTCGGTTGGTGGCCAGCCATCCGGGGGGAAGCTGCGCGCCTATGGAATAAAGCAGATCCTGGATCAGTTCGGATGGCAAAGCGCCGACACCATCAAATGCGCCCTGTCAGGAGATGAGGCCGCCCTGTTTTCCGCTTCCACCTCCACATGGCTTGATTCAGTGACAACCCTGCTGATTTCGCGCCGCAAGGCCGACTCCCCCCTGGATGTTCTGAATGCCATGACCGATGCCGAACTCTTTGAACCCGTTCAAGGAGAGGGCGTCACGATGCTCCGACGGCTGGGGGCTGGACATTCTGACTCCCGCCCTGCTCCGGTCAGGCTGATTGAGACCGGAACGCTTCGACCCGTTCTATGGGATGGCACGGAACCTGCTCTGTCGCAGAGCGGTTTTCTGGATGATCAGGCCGTTCTGATCCAGGCTGGCCGCATGGGCGCCACCCCGACCAGCCTGACGATCAGACGCGATTTCAGCGGCCAAAGCCGGCTTGGCGGTATCATCGCCTCACCGGGTGATCCCGACAGCATAGCCCAGTTGTCCATGACCATCAGGCGCGTCCGGGATCAGGCCGTTCTCCTTCAAAGCGAGCTGCGCCTGCCTGCAGGACAGCAAGCCACCTGGAATGCCGCCACCCCTCTGATGCAAGGTCTGCACGACATCCGGTTTTCACTGGAGAATGCGGCGGATTCCTCTCCCGACCAGTCGGCCTGCATCAGGCTGAGCCATCTGATAGCGGATATAGCCTGACCTATGCCGGCCCGGTCCACACTGCCTCCTGCCCCACCTCATGCAGAGCGGGCAGCATGGCCGGTTTACCCGGTGGAACCAGAGATCAAGGCGCGTGTCACAAGCGCCATGCCCGCCCTTGCCGCCTCGCTGGACCGGGAAGTCGAGCGGATATGGCAATCAGCGCTTCAGCGCACCGGCGGCAGACTGTTCAATGGCCAGGTGTTCAGCGCCGATGATCTGACACCCACCCTGCTGACCGGGCATATGACGGAATTTCGTCGCATTGTCGCCCAGATGGAGCGCCCTGATCTCTATGAGGCCCTCCACGTCAGACCCCTGGCTGTGTGCGCTTCCGTTCTGGCCTGCCCGGAAGCCAGGCCCGAAGAAGGCGGCGTCATCATCGGACGGCGGGCAGGCCATTCGGTCTATCAGGCCGGATACTGGCAGACGCCTCCCGCCGGCAGTGTAGATGCGGGGGCCTTGCTGCCTGACGGCTGGCTGGATCTGCGTGGACAGCTGATGAAGGAGCTACAGGAGGAACTGGGTATCTCTCCGGCTGCCGTCACTGAGTGCGTTCCCCTGCTTATGATCGAGCATCCAGACAGCCATGTGCTGGATATAGGCCACCGCATGGTGGTCAATCTGACTGCATCCCAGGTGCAGAAAACCCATCGGTCTCTGGCCGATGATGAATATGACCCGGTCCTGATCCTGAAGCTGCCGGAACTGGAGGCCACCCTCCATGCTCTGGGCGGTGTTCTATCACCGCCATCCCGTGCCATCATGCAGGCCAGCCACTGGTTTGATGAAAAAATCTGAATTTTTTTGATCTATCTAAAAGAGACGAGATTATATCTCGTAATAATAAGATCATCTCGGAAAAATACCAAAAATTTAGTCCTAAAATCCTAGGATTTTAGGTTTTTAGTCCTTTATTTTTTCTTTTCCCTGTTCCCCGACTTATCGCACCTATCCAGTCCTCAATGCGATGGCATCTTTGGCAGCAAATAAAACATCATCATCAAAGAAGAAAAAACAGTTGATAAATATTGATAAAAATATAGCTGCCACAAACCCGCCCTATTTCCTGCCATATTTCCAATGATGAGTCATTTGGACTGGACATGATATCTCTACGTCTGCTAGTCAGGCTCCACCACGATGAAGGGATAGATTATATCCCTACCCTCCGGTCAGGTTTTTAACCTGCCGAGCACCATTGTGCACGTCTGTGGCGTGCGCGTTCTTTGTGTTTGGCGTTTCGGTATAGTGCGTTCCGGAGCGTCCCGATCAGGAGCAGGCGATGCGCCACCTTAGTAAACGAGGCTTTCCAGCCTTGTTAAGTTCAGTCTTGGTCTTGGGAAGTGCAGGTCAAGCGTTCGCGACCACCCATCGACCGAGCCATCACGTTTCCACGCGGCACTTTTCCCATCACGCCAGCACACCCCGCTCGGTTTATGCTGCTTATGCTGACGAAACCGTTAGCGCCGACGATCTTAACAGCGGTGAGCTGAGCAAGTTCAATTCAGCCAACGGTTTTTCTGCTTCCGGCAGTATTCAACCTTCCACCACCCCGGCACGTCATGCCATTGCGTTTCAAGGCACCATTGCCGGGCAAGATGTTCAGCCCAAACCGATTGAGACCGGAGTTGCCTCCTGGTACGGCAAGAAGTTCCGGGGCCGCGTTTCCGCTGATGGGACCGTTTTTGATGAGCATAATCTGACAGCTGCGCATCGGTGGCTGCCGCTTGGCTCCAAGGTACGCGTCACACTGGCCGATAGTGGTCGCTATGTCGATGTTACCATTACTGATCGCCCCGGCACACGCAAACGTGTGATCGACCTTTCAAGGGGTGCCGCCGCAGAACTGGGCATTATCAGCCAGGGCACTGCCAAAGTTACTTTAAGCCAGCTTTAAGCATCTGCGATTCCTCTATTCATGCGGCCTTCCAGCCTTTTCATCCGTGCACTTCGACGCTTTCAGGTCATAAGACCTGCCGCCTTATTGTTTCTCCTTGTTCCAGCGGCCTGCACCAGCACAGCGGGTGGAGGATATACCAAGCGTTTGACCGGCCAGACCGTGCCGACAGGCCCAGGTCATGCAGGGGATCGCTGCGCCGGCCCTTCCAGTGCAACGCTGGTTATTGATCGCTCCTCCCGCCGCTTTACCTTTGCTCCGGCCGATGGCGCCCTGCGCCTGTCCGGGCTTGTCGGGGCAAACGGGGCCATCCAGGCAAGCACCAATACCCAGCCGCCGGGGAAAACGCCCTATATTGTGACACTGCATGGCGTGCTGGGAAAAGACAGTTTCAACGGTACCTATGAAACACCGCTCTGTCTGTCTGCCGTCGCCCTGAAAACCAGTGATGGGCTTGGCATTATCCTGGCGGCTCCGGACAATCCACTGGGTCTCTGACAGACCAAATCACGTCACATCCATGATTGCCCCGCCATGCCTGACTTATCAGGCCGAACTATCATCTATCCAGCAGACATTTGCCCCACACAAGGGTAGCCGCCACGGGTGCATATTTTTGCCAGTCACCGGATAAAAAGGTCTCAGGGAGCGCCGGATCGGCATTCAGGGTTCCAGCGCTCTATCCCATGGGCAATGGTCGGAACCAGCTCCGTGATTATGATGGTGGGGCAAAGAATTTCCAGGAATGCCGCACATCCAGCCGCCTGCATGCGGTAAGCCGTAAAATAGATTATTCTGATTTCATAATCAGGCTATTTTCATTGAAGGACCGCCATGAGCATCGTCCCGCTGAACTCTGCACCAGGATTACGGGTTTTTCCCGTCCTTGCGATCCTTGTTTCTGTCCTCGCCTGGTTCTGGCCGGAGCCTTTTGCCGTCGCCCTGCCCTGGATCAGCCCATTGCTTGCTCTGGTCATGCTGGCGATGGGGATTACACTCACCCTTGATGATTTCCGCAGGCTTGCCACCCGCCCCGCCCCGGTTCTGGCAGGGCTGGGGCTGCATTACCTGATCATGCCGTTGGCCGCACTGGGAATTGCCCGGCTGCTGCACCTGCCGCCCGATCTGACAGCCGGTATGATCCTGACCGGCAGTGTCGCCAGCGGAACCGCCTCTACCGTCATGGTCTATCTGTCAGGCGGAGAAGTCGCTCTCTCCGTCACGATCAGCGCCTGCTCGACCCTTGTCGGGGTTGCCATGACGCCGCTGCTGACCTGGCTTTATACCTCATCAACGATTCCGATTGATTATGGAGCGATGTTGCTCAGCATCGTGGAGATCGTGCTGTTGCCGGTCGGGCTTGGGCTGCTGCTGCGGCAGACAATGCCCGCCATGATCACACGGGTGGAGCCGGGGCTGCCGATCCTGTGCATGGCCTCCGTGATCATCATTATCGGCGCAATCGTCTCTGCGGTTCCCGACAATACCTTGACCGAGGCCGCGCCGATGATTCTGGCGGTCGCCATGCATAATACCACCGGGCTGCTCGGCGGCTATTTCGGAGGCCGCCTGCTCGGTTTCAATGAAGCCGTCTGCCGGACGCTGGCGCTGGAGGTCGGCATGCAGAATTCCGGCCTCGCAGCGACCCTGGCACGGCTTTACATTTCCTCCAGCGCCGCCATTCCGGGTGTTTTTTTCTCGATCTGGCACAATTTGTCCGGTTCGCTGCTGGCTGGATACTGGTCCCGCCATCCTGCCTCACTTTCAACCCGGCAAGAGACTCCGGCACGGCACACGTCGTTTTCTGAAAGATGAATGTCGGTTTTTACATTGCATGGCCGCATCAATCCGGCAGACGATATGGTCTGGAAAAAGGTCTGCATCGTGGGAGGCATTCTCCCCTGAGCGGCATACAGCCCTCCATGACCAAAACGGCAGGGAAGGACATACACCGTGGCAAGCCATACCGCGACCGCAGGCGGGGAGCGGCATCGTTTCGATGACCTGAAATCCGTTCTCGCCGCTGCCACCCCCCGCCGTTCGGGCGATGAACTGGCCGGGCTGGCCGCTTCAAGCGATGCGCAGCGTGTGGCGGCCCGGTTTGTTCTGGCTGATCTGCCGCTGCGCAGTTTTCTGAACGAAGCCGTGGTACCGTATGAGGTCGATGAAGTCACCCGCCTGATCATCGACACGCATGATGCAGCCGCCTTTGCCCCGATCGCGCATCTGACTGTGGGGGGATTTCGGGAATGGCTGCTTTCCCACGAAGCGGATGCAGCTGCTCTGGCCGCTGTCGCCCCCGGTATCACACCGGAAATGGCTGCCGCGGTCTGTAAATTGATGCGCAATCAGGATCTGATCGCAGTAGCGCGTAAATGCCGTGTGATCGCCGGATTCCGTAATACGCTGGGGCTGGAGGGACGACTGGCGACAAGGCTGCAACCCAATCACCCCACCGATGATCTGCGCGGTATCGCCGCCGCCACATTGGACGGACTGCTCTATGGCACTGGCGATGCGGTGATCGGCATTAACCCGGCCAGCGACAATGTACCGAACTGCATTGCCCTGCTGGAAATGCTGGACGAACTGCGTCAACGCTACAGCATCCCCACCCAAAGCTGCGTACTGACGCATGTTACCAATGCATTGGAGATCATGAAACGCGGCGCACCGGTCGACCTGGTGTTCCAATCCATTGCCGGGACCGAAGCCGCCAATCGCGGCTTCGGGATAGACCTTGCCATCCTGCGGGAATCCCATGAGGCAGCTCTGTCCCTGAAACGCGGTACGGTCGGTCAGAACGTGATGTATTTCGAAACCGGACAGGGGGCTGCACTCTCTGCCGATGCGCATCACGGGCTGGATCAGCAGACGGTGGAAACCCGCGCCTATGCCGTGGCCCGGGCCTTCAACCCGCTGCTGGTCAATACGGTGGTCGGCTTTATCGGCCCGGAATACCTGTATGACGGCAAGCAGATCATTCGCGCCGGGCTGGAGGACCATTTCTGCGGCAAGCTGCTGGGTCTGCCGATGGGGTGCGACGTTTGCTACACCAACCATGCCGAGGCCGATCAGGACGATATGGATACGCTGATGACCCTGCTGACCGTGGCGGGCGTCACCTTCCTGATCGCCGTGCCGGGTGCGGATGACGTGATGCTGAACTATCAGAGCCTCTCTTTTCATGACGCGCTGTATCTGCGCTCGGTTCTGGGCGTGAAGGCCGCACCGGAATTCGAGACATGGCTGGAACAGATGGACCTGAAAGACCGGAGCGGACGCATACGCGCTCTGCCCCCGCAGGATGAACGCGTGGTGCGCCTGATCGCGGAGGCCACCTCCCATGGTTGAAAAATCAGCCGGGAACCCACCTGACCACACGACCACCCCCACCATCGATCCATGGGCGAAGCTACGGGCCGCCACCAGCGCCAGAATTGGACTGGGCCGGGCCGGGGACGCCATGCGCACCCGGGATGTGCTGGATTTTCAGCTCGCCCATGCGTGCGCCAGAGATGCCGTGCATACGCCGCTGGATACCGCAGCCCTTCAGGCGGCCCTGGCCCCACGCGAAACTATTCTGGTGCAAGCCGATGTCGATAGCCGTGGCACCTATCTCCGCCGTCCCGATCTCGGGCGGCGTCTTTCACCCGACTGTACAAATGTGTTGCAGAAAGGGGATTGGGATGTGGTGTTCGTCATCGCCGATGGTCTTTCCTCCACCGCCGTGCAGGTGCATGCGGCCCCGTTTCTGCAACAGGTGATCACGCTTCTGCCCGGATGGCGTATCGCCCCTGTCGTGATCGCCACACAGGCACGGGTCGCGCTGGGAGATGATATTGGCGAGCGGATCGGCGCGAAGCTCTGCGCGCTCCTGGTCGGGGAGCGGCCGGGCCTGACCGCTGCCGACAGTCTCGGTGTTTATCTGACCTATGATCCCAAACGGGGACGGCGGGATTCCGAACGCAACTGCATCTCCAACATTCATGGTGGTGGTCTGTCTTATGCGACCGCCGCAGACAAGCTCACCTGGTTGATGAGCGAGGCCCGCAGCCGCAAGCTGACCGGTGTGGCGCTGAAGGATGACCCCCTTCTGCCGGGAGCAGCCGTCCCCACCCCCCTTTCTGCCGATCCGCCCGGCTGACCGGTTTGCCTACCCGGATCAGAGTGCGCTTTTCACTATGATCCGCAAAAACAGCGCAGAAAGCGCCCGTTTTAAAACGTCATCACGCCGACGATTTCAAACAGCTGCTTCATGAAACGTTCCACCTGAGAAAGAATCATCCATGGCGTCTCCCTCCTCTTCCCCTCCTCCCTCGGTCCCCACCCTCAACAAAAGCCTGAATGTTTTCCACTTGTGGGGCATTGCCGTCGGGCTGGTTATTTCCGGCGAGTATTTCGGCTGGAGCTATGGCTGGGCCGCCGCCGGAACGCTGGGCTTTCTGATCACCACACTGGTGATCGCCACCATGTATACCGCCTTCATCTTCAGCTTCACCGAACTGACCACCGCCATTCCGCAGGCAGGCGGCCCGTTTGCTTACAGCTATCGCGCTTTCGGCCCGACGGGTGGTTTCATTGCCGGTTTTGCGACTCTGATTGAATTCCTGTTTGCGCCTCCGGCCATTTCACTGGCCATCGGTGCCTATCTGCATGTGCAGTTCCAGACGCTGGATCCGAAAATAGCCGCGCTCGGTGCCTATGCGGTGTTCATCGCGCTGAATGTGATCGGCGTCACCATTGCGGCAACCTTCGAGCTTGTGATCACCCTCCTCGCCATTGGTGAATTGCTGGTATTCATGGGTGTCGTCTCACCCGGTTTTTCATGGAGCAATTTCACCCATAATGGCTGGGCAGGAAGCGATTATTTTTCCAGCGCCACGCTTGGCGGCATCTTTGCGGCGACGCCCTTCGCCATCTGGTTCTTTCTGGCCATTGAAGGCGTGGCTATGGCCGCCGAGGAAGCCAAAAACCCTCGCCGTACCATTCCTGTCGCCTATATTGCCGGGATCGTGACGCTGGTTCTGCTGGCTTTCGGCGTCATGCTGTTCGCAGGTGCCAGCGGTGACTGGAGCAAGCTCAGCAATCTGAATGACCCTCTGCCGCAAGCCATGCGTTTCGTGGTCGGGGATCACAGCGGCTGGCTGCATATGCTGGTCTGGCTGGGTCTGTTCGGCCTGATTGCATCCTTCCACGGCATCATCATGGGGTATGCACGACAGATTTTCGCCCTGGCCCGTGCCGGGTTCCTGCCGCATTTTCTAGGCCGGGTGCATCCGCGCTTCCACACCCCTTATATCGCCACCATCGCCGGGGGTATCGTGGGCGTGGCTGCAATCTACAGCGATAATCTGATCGTGATTGCAGGTCAGTCGCTGACCACCACCATCGTGACCATGTCTGCTTTCGGTGCCCTGACCATGTATATCATGAGCATGGCCAGCCTGTTCCGCCTTCGTCGTACAGAACCGGATATGCCACGCAGCTATACGGCACCGCTCTATCCCGTCCTGCCCGCACTGGCTTTGGGGCTGGCAGTTCTGGCACTGGCCGTCATGATTTTCTACAATATTGAGATATTCATGATCTTCGCGGCCATCATGCTGTTGGCAACCGGGCTGTTCTTCGTCCTTGCCCGTCCGGCCGTCGCGGCGGCACTCCGCTGAGGCTATTCCGGTTACGATTCAGGCGGCGCATGATGCGCCGCCTGACAAAGTCTCATAACCGGATCAAAAATATAAGGATCAGTCCTTGATCCACCATTTCACAGGCTGAGGCTCTTTTTCACGCTTGACCCGCTTTACGTATGTTCTTGGCTGCCGTGTGCGAACAGGCGCATCTTCCAAAGAAGATGTCGTCATCCGTTCAGGCGGAACAGGACGCGGCTTTAGCGCCTGATCGCGCATGTTCTTCAAAGCAGCAATCGCTTCATCTCTCGCCTGTTCGGCGTGGTAGAGACGTGTTTTCTGATTTTCAACCGTCTGCTGAGCCTCTTTCAGCGCCCGCAACAGACGATCAATTTCAGACCGTGCCTGTTCCAGCAGATTGACCGCCACCTGATCGGGCTCGGTACCGGCGGAACGCTCATCGGGAACAGGATCACGGCGCGCACGATTGATTGTCTCCACCTGCACCTCCCCGTCACGCACGAATCGTGTGCGTCTGGCCTGCTGGTGGGTGCCTCCCTTTATCTGCTGTGCCGCAGGCCGCCATCCACGCGGTGCGGCACCATGACCCGTCACGGCAGCATTACGATCCTGGCTGCGCTCATGGCGGGTCTGCTGGCTGTCTATCGACGCAGGCGCGAATACCTCCGGCATCGTTGCCGCAACCGCATCCCTTACGGGATGCGATCGGGCTGCATCACCTTCACCGATGCCCAGTGCCCGACGTGCGCGTGCTTCAGCCTCATCCAATGCGGAAGCGGAGAAGCTTTCTTCTTCTGTATCACTGGATAAAGCTGAGCCTGGCTGAATCATAAAATGCATGTTTAATGAGGACTCTATAAGCTTACAGATTTTCAAAAGGCTGAATATACCACTTAATTAATCAAAATATGCCACTATCTTTTCGATTGCATCGCATATTTCAGCATCATTCTTTTAGAAAGAATGAGCCATATTTTCATAGAATGCAACCTTTTATCCTTTAATACTTGTTTTATTCATAATCATGGCAATCCAACAAACCGACTTCGAAACAAGCTTTATAAAAATTCAACCAACAAAAATTGTGAAAAAAAATTCACACAATCCATTGCCGATATATTTAACAGAAGATATAAGAAAATTATGTAATTAACGGACTAAAATTGTAATTTAAGGATCGCCAACTCCATGAAAAGTACCGTACGTCTTTCCTTGACCGTTCTGCTGGGACTGGGTGCGGTCAGCACATGCATGCCCGCAAGAGCCCAAGCAGAGGAAGTAACCACGCTTCTTAATGTATCATACGATCCGACACGAGAGTTTTATAAAGACTTCAACCGCCTGTTCGAACAGAAATGGCATGCGGAAGGCCACCCGGATATCAGTGTCAAAACATCTCATGGCGGTTCAGGGGCACAGGCGCGCTCGGTGCTGGATGGGGTGCAGGCGGATGTCGTGACACTGGCCCTGTCGATCGACATCGATGCTCTGGCTGCCCATGGTTTGCTGGCAAAAGACTGGGCAAACCGTTTTCCGCATTTCTCAGCCCCCTATACCAGCACGATTATCCTGCTGGTCAGAAAGGGAAATCCCAAACAGATTCATGACTGGTCTGATCTGGTCAAACCCGGCGTACAGGTGATCACCGCCAATCCCAAGACCGGTGGTGGCGCACGATGGAACTATCTGGCCGCTTATGGATGGGCCCTGCACCAGCCGGGCGGCAATGAACAGAAGGCCAAAGAGTTTATCACGGCCTTGTACAAAAATGTGCCTGTGCTTGATTCCGGTGCCCGTGGCTCAACCAATACTTTCATTCAACGCCATGTCGGCGATGTACTGATCGCTTGGGAAAATGAAGCCCTGCTGGCACAGCGTGACCTGGGCAAGGGAGAGTTCGAGATCGTCTATCCCTCGGAATCCATTCTGGCGGAGCCGCCGGTGGCGGTCGTCGATTCCGTGGTTGACAGGCATCATACGCGGGAAGCCGCCACAGCGTATCTGAACACGCTTTACACACCGGAGGCACAGGAGCTGATCGCAAAACATTATTTCCGCCCGTCTGACCCTGCCGTTCTGGCCCGATACAGCGCGACATTCAAACCGCTCAAGCTGTTCGATATTCGCAGCCTGGGTGGCTGGGCCACCGTTCAAAAGATCCATTTTGCCGAAGGGGGTGTGTTCGATAGTATCTACACACCCGTGAAACAGTAAGCTTGTCCGATGAGTCACCCTGAAAGCCTGACCATACCAGACCCGGTCCGGCCCGGCCTGAGCCTTAGCCGCACCATCTTCCGGTTTCCGGACAATCATGTCCTGCCCGGTTTCTGGCTGTCTTTCGGTGTGACCATGGGCTGGGTTTCTTCACTGGTTCTGTTACCTCTTCTGGCGCTGTTTGCAAAAGCATCCAGTGCCGGAATGGGGCAGATGCTGCATGCCGTACTGGCTCCACGGGCCCTGGCCGCGCTGGAGCTCAGCTTTGGCGTGGCAGCGATCGCCGCCCTCATTAACCTTCCGCTCGGCCTGCTGCTGGCATGGGTACTCGTGCGTATCCCTTTTCCCGGCCGCTCTGTGGCAGATGCGATTGTTGATCTGCCCTTTGCCCTGCCAACAGCTGTGGCCGGTATTACACTGGCCACGCTGTATGGCCCGTCCGGCTGGATCGGTGCGCCGCTGGCATCCATTGGTATCCAGATTGCCTTCACCCGTCTCGGTATTGTGCTGGCGTTGATTTTCATCGGCCTGCCTTTCGTGGTGCGCAGCGTTGCTCCCGTGCTTGCTGATTTTCCCGCCGAGCAGGAGGAAGCCGCTACCACCCTTGGCGCATCACCATGGCAGAGCTTCCGGCGGGTTATGCTGCCCGCCCTGTTGCCCGCTTTGCTCTCCGGCTTCGGACTGGCTTTCGCACGCGGGGTTGGCGAGTATGGCTCCGTGATTTTCATTTCGAGCAATATCCCGATGGTCAGTGAAATCGCACCGACCCTGATTGTCTCCGAATTACAGGAATTCCACTACGCATCGGCCGCCTGCATAGGACTGGTCATGCTGGCCGGTTCCGCTCTCAGCCTTGTGCTGGTTGCCGCACTGCAACGGCACTGGGCATCCCCCGCCTCCCGCAAGCATCGCCTTGTCGCCGGAGGTCAGAAATGACCCGGAAAAAACATCTGCACGCCGGCAATATTCTCTGCCTGCTTGCGGGATTACTGATCGTGATCGGTTTTCTGCTGCTGCCGCTGATTGCGGTGTTTGCCGAAGCGTTGCGGGGGGGAGTTTATGTTGCTCTCAATTCCCTGAGCGACCCGGATGCGCTCTCGGCCATCAGACTGACCTTGCTGGTGACCGCCATTGCCGTGCCGGTCAATACGCTGTGCGGGATCGCCGCCGCCTGGGTGCTGAGCAAATTCTCCTTTCCCGGCCAGAAGCTGCTCTCCATGCTGATCGACCTGCCGCTCAGCATCTCGCCGGTCGTGGCCGGTCTGGTGTGGATCCTGCTGTTCGGCACACGCGGCTGGTGGGGGGCGGCCCTTCAACAGCATGGTATTCAGATTGCCTTCGCCACACCGGGTATCGTGCTGGCCACGCTGTTCGTCACCTTTCCCTATGTCGCACGCACCATCCTGCCGCTGATGCAGTCTCAGGGCACAGAGCAGGAGGAAGCCGCCGTGATGCTGGGGGCCGGGTTCGGCACTATGCTGCGCCGTATCGTGGTGCCGGATATCGGCTGGGCGCTGCTGTCCGGCGTGCTGCTCTGCACCGCCCGGGCAATGGGGGAGTTCGGGGCGGTCTCCGTGATTTCCGGACATATTCCAGGCGTCTCTGAAACCATGCCCGTGCATATCCAGACCCTGTATGATGGCTATCAAAGTGCGGCCGCTTTCGCCATGGCGGCAGTGCTGGCGCTGTCCTCCATTGCTTTTCTGGCCTTGCGTCGTCTGATCTCGGTGGTCAACCGATGAACCTCATCCTCTTCCCCTTTCTGGCTGCCCTGTATGGAGACGCCGCGCCATGAGCATCGAACTGCGCCATATCAGCCTGGGTTTCGAGGGGGAGGCAGGAGTCCGCGACATATCCCTGCCCATCGAAAGCGGCGAATTCCTCGCTCTGGTCGGCCCCTCCGGCGCGGGTAAAACGACGTTGCTGCGCCTGATCGCCGGATTGTTGCAACCGCAGACCGGGCAGATCCTGATCAACGGGCGGGATGTAACGCATGCCCCCGCCAAGGAACGTAATATCGGCTTCGTCTTTCAGAACTACGCGTTGTTCCGCCATATGAGCGTCGCCGACAATATCGCATTCGGCCTGACTGTTTTGCCACGCTCACGCCGCCCGTCGCGTGCCGCGATTGGCCGGCGGGTAGAGGAACTGCTTCATCTGGTGCAGGTGCCGGAACTGGCCGGGCGCATGCCGGATCAGCTTTCCGGGGGCCAGAAACAGCGCATCGCCCTTGCACGCGCTCTGGCGACTGAGCCGCAAACCCTGTTGCTGGACGAGCCTTTCGGTGCGCTGGACCCGCTGGTGCGCAAGGATATCCGCACATGGCTGAGGGGGGTGCATCGTCAGCTCGGGCTGACCAGCATCTTCGTCACGCATGATCAGGGGGAGGCCATGGAAATGGCCGATCGGGTCGCCGTCCTGCGGGCCGGACAGTTGCAGCAGATCGACAGTCCACAGCATCTGGAAGCGCATCCCGAGACCGCCTTCGTGCACCGTTTTCTGGGCGAGACAGTTACTTTCACCGCGGAAAGTCGCGGCAGCCATCTGTCACTGCCCGAGTTGCCCCATCACCCGCCCCTTGCAACCGCCCTTCCGGATGGCAAGGCTTTGCTCTCTGTACGTCCCTATCATATCCGTTTGACCGAGGGTCAATTGGCCCGGGTCGAGGATATTGCGCTGGCCGGACCCTTCACACGGGTTGTGCTGTCGCTTCAAGGGCGCATGGTCGACGTGCTGCTACCGCCAGGGGCAGAGGTTCCTGAACGGGGCAGCATACACGGGCTGGATGTCAGTCTGGGCCATCATTTTCCTGACAACCACTCCGCAGACAAGCTGCATATCAGGACCGGGACAGCAAATTTATTACATAATTTTGCTGAAGCCGCCTGAATCGTCCCCTGCCCTATGGCGATAAATAAACGGAATGATAGTTTAATCGTTCTTTTTTAGTCATTCAGGGCAGCTTGTTCATGGTTGATCAGACGATACAGAATGCCATGACGGCAGAGAATGCCGGAGCCCCCTATATTCTCGTGGTCGAGGATGATCCCGGTATGCGCGTGCTGATTATGCGCGTGCTGCGTGAAAACGGGTTCCGGACCAGTGCCGTGCGGGACGGGCGGGAGATGTGGCCTTCCATCGAACAGCTGATGCCCGATCTGATCCTGATGGATGTCATGCTGCCGGGCGGCAGTGGTTTCGACCTTTGCAAGGCACTGCGTCAGTCCAGTCAGGTGCCGATCATCATGGTCAGTGCACGGGGCGAGGAAATGGACCGCGTGCTGGGGCTTGAACTCGGTGCGGATGATTATATTGCCAAACCATTCGGTAAACAGGAACTTCTGGCCCGCGTCCGCGCCGTCCTGCGACGCGGCCCGGTGAACGAGCCAACGGCGAAAGGCAAAAGCGAGACAATAAGCTTCGCGGGCTGGCAGATCGACATGAAGCGCCGCGAACTGACCGATCCCAGCGGCGCCGTCGTCGATCTGTCCGGTGCGGAATATGATCTGCTGCTGAGCTTTCTGGAAAACGCACAACGGGTAATCGGGCGCGACCGTCTGCTGGAACTGTCCCGCACCCGGCTGGGCGATGTTTCCGACCGTAGCATTGACGTGCTGGTCAGCCGTCTGCGCCGCAAGATCGGCAATCGCGTCGGGGAACGCCCCCTGATCCGCACCATTCGCGGAGTCGGCTATATGTTCGCCGCCGACGTTGAACGGGAATGAAGCGGTTTCATCTCTGGCCACGCGGACTGATCGGTCGCGTGACGCTGGTGCTGCTGTTGGCCACGCTGCTGGAATTTCTGGGCAGCACCATCGTCTATGAACAGACCGAGATCTATTACGCCGACGATCTGGCCGTCCAGCGTGTCGCCGAACGTCTGGCACTGAGCTATCGCGTGCTGATGGCGGCGGAGGAGGAAGAACGGCCGGCCCTTGCGAAACGCCTGTCCTCTCCCGACCTCCAGATCGGGTGGTTTGCCTCCGGTGCCGGCACATCTCCGAGCAATCCGGTTCAGATCGGCACGCTCAGCGTGCCGGGGAATGCCCTGTCCCTGCCCCCAACATCTCCCCGAGACGCCGGGCTGCTGCGGATGCAGGGGCTGCTGATCAACAGTCAGGATCTGCTCGAAAATGTGGAGCTGCGTCTGAGCCGGGGCGGCCGCAGCCTGATCGGTACCAGACGTGATCTGATCGGCACCATGCGTCTTCCGGGTCATGTCGACAAGGATGGCCCCCGTGACAGCGCCATCGTGTTTTTCGCGACCGGCGTTCTGGGCAGGTTGCCGGGATTTTATGGTGGTCTGCTCTCTGCGGCGATTCTGGCCTGCTGCGTACTGGCCGCCGCCGCCATGCTGGTGCGAACACTGGGTCTGCCCCTGCGGACACTGGCTCAGGCAGCAGATGCGATCGGCCATGGCCCACCGGTCCAGATCAAGCCAAGCGGCCCGCGTGAGGTGCGGCA
Source organism: Granulibacter bethesdensis CGDNIH1 (assembly GCF_000014285.2). NCBI lineage: Bacteria > Pseudomonadati > Pseudomonadota > Alphaproteobacteria > Acetobacterales > Acetobacteraceae > Granulibacter > Granulibacter bethesdensis. Next base: position 2,136,151 of record NC_008343.2, read on the forward strand.
GGTGGCACAGGCCTTCAATGCCATGCAGACCCGTATCTCCCACCTCATCAATGACCGTACTCAGGCTCTGGCAGCGGTCTCGCATGATCTGCGCACCCCCATCCAACGCCTGCGGCTGCGCGCCAGCTTTCTGGATGATACGGAGGCTCAGACCGCCATTGAGGACGATCTGGACGAGATGGAGGCCATGGTCTCCTCCGTGCTGGCTTTTTTGGCCGGGGATACGGATCCTGAAAAACACCGCCCCGCCGATCTGGCCACCATGCTGGAAACGCTGGTGGATGATGCCAGTGATGCCGGACAGCTTGCCACTTATTCCGGGCCTGAACACTGTGTCCACACGGTGCGCCCCGTAGCCATGAAGCGGGCCTTCGCCAATCTGATCGGCAATGCGCTGAAATATGCCAGCCGGGCCGATGTGACCCTGTTCTCGACCGACCACAACATACAAATCCTCATCGAGGATAACGGCCCCGGCATCCCGGAGGCGGAGCTGGAAAACGTGCTGGAGCCATTCCGCCGCATCGAGGTCTCCCGCAATCGTGACACGGGCGGTATGGGGCTGGGCCTTGCCATCGTCAGGCAGATCGTGGAGCGGGAAGGCGGGACCATCACCCTGTCCAACCGCACAGGTGGCGGATTACAGGCCAAAATCGTGCTGCCGCTGCATTCCACCCCGACCAAAGATCAACAGACCGGCTGAAGCGTTTTTTCAGCCAGCCATATTTTGTCACGGGCTTTTTGCAACTGCGAAAAATCCATGCGCCATAACACAGGGGCGGCCGGGTGGTCGCTTCCTCCTGAGGAGGATCGTTCAGGACAGTACAGGAGACCGTCCCATGGATACATTCATCAGCGGTATGGCCCGATTTCGTGGCGAGGTCTTTCCCCAGAACCGGGCCCTGTATGAAAAGCTTGCGCGTGAAGGCCAGCAGCCGAAAGCGCTGATGATTTCCTGTGCCGATAGCCGCGTCATTCCGGAAATGATCGCCCAATGCGGCCCTGGAGAGCTGTTTGTTTCCCGCAATGTCGGCAACATCGTTCCGCCTTATGTAGATGAATCCTCTCTCACCGGCGAAGTCGGCTCTGCGATCGAGTACGCCGTGGCCGTGCTGGGGGTCAGTGACATTGTCGTATGTGGCCATTCCGATTGCGGCGCGATGAAGGCCATTATGAACCCGTCCGCGCTGGAACCCCTGCCGCATGTCAAATCCTGGCTGCGTCACGGCTGCGGTGATCACCAGCGTCTGTGCGAGGGCCTGCCCTCTACGGAAACCGGCGGCGATCCGGTCCGTACCCTGGCCATGCGCAATGTTGCCTTGCAGCTGAATAATCTGCGCAGCTACCCCGTCGTACGGGAAGCCGTCGCGGATGGTCGGTTAAGGCTCCATGGCTGGGTGTTCAACATCGAATCCGGCGGCGTCTATGCGCTGGATGGCGAAACCGGACGCTATCACGAAGTGATGGATCACCGCCTGCCGGTCGCCATTCATGCCGCCAATGAGGATGCGGCCTCGATCATTCCGATGGCCGCTGAATAAAGACGGCTCCCCTTCCTTTCCTGCCCCCCGGCAAGTTGGAGGAGTGCCGTTGACCTCGACCGCGAGAAAAGAATCCTCTTTTCTCGCGGTTTTTTTATGCAGCCTGGCGGCCTTCGTACAATCTGTCATCAATCACAGCTATTTTTTTGAAAAAGCGCACGGATTATACCCGGACAGCCTTCCCCCTTACAGGATCAAACGATAAAGCATGCCACGGTGCGGCCGAATGGCAGTGTCACCGCACAGATCGGCACAAGCGCCACAATACGGCGGAGGATTTTGATGACTCTTCGTTATACTGGACCTGCAATCGCATGTATGGCGCTTGCCCTGTCGGCCTGCCAGAAGCCGCCGGAAGCCCCATCCAAACCTGCCTACATTTATGAAGCGGATACGGTCGGTGCAGCCCCGTCCTGCTCCGCACAGGACGTCACCCTGACCCCGGGCAAGGAAAGCGCCATCACCATGACCGTCCAGAATGACGGTGGCTGGTGCGCAGCCAAGGTCACGGAGCCTGATCGCACCCCCTATACGGCCGGCCTGCTGATCGCCCGTCCGGCTCATGGCAAGGTGGTTGTGCACAGTGTCGGCTATGACACCCGCACCGATTACACACCCGATCCGGGCTATCAGGGTGCTGACAGCTATGTGGTCCAGTTGCTGCCGGGGGATGCTATCCTGCGCGTGAACGTGACCGTGACCCCTGGCAAGACGAATATCACACCCGCCGTCACCGCTCCGAAGCCTGCCAAGGCAACGGCCGCGCATAAGCGCAGCAGCAAGAAGCGCTGAAACGTAAAGACGCGACCCGAACAAAAAACCGCCGGACAACAGCCCGGCGGTTTTTTAATGCCATCGCTCAGAGAGAGGAGTGCGAAAACATTCCCGCACCCTGCCTTGATCAGCTCAGTGCTTCTTGCTGCGACGGGAAGAAGAAGGGGTGGAGACGGCAGGCCCATCCTGCAACACCCGACAGGCAGGTGCAGTGGCGGGATACGTATCCTTCCCGGCTGCATAGCTGGCCAGCATGCTGTCTTTCGGCAACGCCATCACTTCCGTAAACAGCGGCGTCCCAAGCACGCAGAAATCGCTGCCTTCCTTGAGGGAACTGGTAGACTGCCCGTTGGCAAGGCCGGTGATGAAAATATCATGGACTTTCTGCGCGGACTTCCCGGCAGCCTTCTGGAACCAGGCGCTGACATCCTGATGCGCCGCTGCCAGAGCCGGGCGATAGCGGGTGACAAAGCTGTTATACGCATCTTCGGTGTGGCAGGCCTTGGCGATCACCTGCAATTCGCTCTGGAGGGCGACGGTATCGAAGGCCGCCTGCTCTGCCTGACTGGAGCAACCCGAAGCGGCCACAGCCGGGACAGCCCCCCCCATTGCTGCGGCGGCAAGGCTTGCGGAAAAGCAAAATCCGTAAAGGACGGCGCGCATGGATATCATCCCTTGCATCTGTTTACACCGGCTCAGGAGCCAGCGTGCGGATACTCCCGAGCCTCCTCGCTGCCTGATACTTACGACCGGCAAGGCGAGTCATCGCGGCAAGTCTTTTATCTCTGACCAAAAATGCCTTGAGGATCAGAGTTTAGCGAGGTTTTGATAAAGCGAAACCCGAAAGAATCAAGCCCGCAGCTTCGGGACAATTCCATCGTCATGAAAATATTTCCTGACTCTGACAGGCAGAGGGTGCAGTGGAGGGCTGGTGATTTTCAGTGCCGCTGGCTACAGCGGCATTGGCGCAGGCGGATCGAAGGAGCAAACGGCAGGCAATGTCGGAAGACCAGTGGCAAATACCGCAGAACATGCAGCCTCATCCTTCGGATTACAGCTTCGATCTGGAGGCTGTCCTGCAAGGCATTGTCTTCCTGCGTTGTCTTGGCCCGGACGGGTTTGATCCCGATGGCAGCGACGATCAGGGCGCACAGCGGACCGGGAGCGGTGTCGCGATCGAGGTCGGTTCCAGCCAGACAAAAATGGTCATCACCATGACCTATCTGGTGAACGACGCCGATGCGATCTGGATCACGACACAGGACGGTCAGGTCACGCCGGGTCATATCATCGCGCTGGATCATGAAAGCGGCTTTGCGCTGATCCGTCCGGCTGACGCCTTGGCCTGCCCCTCCATCCAGATCGGCGATTCCTCCAGCGTCGCCAGCGAAAGCGGCGCGATTCTGGCAGCCTCCGGCGGCATCACCCATGCGATGGAAACGCGGATCATTGCCCGTCAGGAATTTGCCGGATACTGGGAATACCACATTCCCGATGCACTGCTGGTGACCCCACCGCATCCCGTCTGGGGTGGCTGCGCCCTGATCGGCATGGACGGTCGCCTGCTTGGGATTGCTGCCGTGGTGTTGCAGCAGGGCGATGTCGGTGCAGGACAGCTCGACATCAACCTGATCATTCCGGTCTCTCACCTGCAGGCCATTCTGCCAGAGCTGCTGACCCATGGCAGAAGGCTGGCCAGTCGGCCATGGCTGGGCCTGCTGGCCGCTGAACAGGAAGCGGGAATCCTCATCAGCGACGTTGTTCCACACGGCCCGGCAGAAGCCGCCGGTCTGCGGCAGGGCGACCAGATCATCGCCATCAATGGCAAGGAGCCGGGTGATCTGGCGACGCTGTGGCGGCTGCTATGGCAAAGCGGTGCGCCCCCCGTGGGGGTTGCCATCACCATCCTGCGGGATGGCCAGACCATGCATACGCAGGTTCAGGCCATTGACCGCTATCTGTATGACAAAACCCCCCGGATGCATTGACATCCCGGCCTTGCCGCGTCAGGCCGGAACATTACCCTTGGCCCGTTCGACCGCATATTTGATCAGCGCCGCCGCGGAATTATAGCCCAGCTTGCTGCGGATTTGTAACGCTGCGTGGGCCGCCGTGCGGTAGCTGACGCCAAGGATCACGGCAATCTCGTTCAGGCTGCGTCCCTGACCGAGCAGATCGAACACCTCGCGCTCCCGTCGGGATAACGGGCGCAGGGGGTCATCCGGCTCCCGCAGCGTGTGGAGGGCGATTTTCTCGGCCACCCTCGGGCCGAGATGCATTCCCCCTGCAAGCACCTTGTCCAATGCCTCCAGCATGCTGAACGGATCGTCATTCTTGGTCAGATAGGCGGAAGCCCCCCCCTCCAGCGCGCGGGAGACGAAAGCGGGATCCTCATACATGCTGAACACGATGACTTTCAGGGAAGGCATGTCCGCCTTCATGGCGGCCAGAACCTCCAGCCCCGGCATGTCCGGCAGATTGAGATCGAGCACCACAATCGCAGGGCTGTGCTCCCGGTTCAGACGCACTCCTTCAGCACCTGTGCTGGCCTCGATCACCTCAACCCGCTCCTCGGCATGATCCTGAGCCTGACCCTGAGCAGAGCCGACAACCATTTTGCGCGCAGGGGTATAATCCGTCAGCAAGCGTCGGCATCCGGCACGAACAATCGGATGATCCTCGATCAGCAGTACCTTCATCCTGTATTCCTTCCCCGCGTTCATACGGCATCCTTCAGACCGTCAGCGCCGTCAGCGGCAGACCGGACAGCACCACCGAACTGCACCACCCGGACGGCACCGTCAGCGGGATACCCTCTTATAGATCGTGGATATTAGCCGATTGGCTACGGGAAGCGACTCCCCCGCCCTTCGCATGCCATGGAATTCCGGCAAAAATCACCGCACCGCCGTGCAGCCAGAGATCGTGACCATCATCCGGCTCATCCTCCCCCCATTCTTCGGGGGAAAGCCCGGCCTTTTGTGAGGCCATCATCATTTCCGCCAGCTTGCCTGCGGCACCGGGCTGGCCATTATCGCCGATATAAAGCTTTCCCCCCGCCGCACGGACACGCTCCGTCATGCCCAGCAGACCGTAACCATAAGAAGGGGCTCCCGAAAATCCGGTGCCATCATCGCGCACATAGACGCCCAGCCATGCAGGCTCCGTCTTGCAATCCTGCGCGGCTCCGGCTGGTTTCTCCCGCGGGGGAAGCCGGGGAGGCAGCCAGAAAAAACCAACCTCCACATGTCTGGCATCGGCGTGACGGGCAATGTTGGTCAGACACTCCTGCACCAGACGAAACAGGGTCAGAGCCAGATCCGTCTGTGTCTGCTCCAGCCCGGTACAGAGCATGATATCCCATTGTGTTTGGGGAACGCGCCGCCGCCAGTCCTCCACCAGACGCTCCAGCGCATCGGGCAGGCCCATTTCCTCCAGCACCATCGGGCACAAACGCTCCAGCATGGCCGCGTTTATGTTCTGGATGGCATCGACCAGAGACCCGATCGACAAGACCCGCGACTCGATCTTCTCCACCTCGCGGATCGGTAAGCCAGCCTGCTCCTCACGCTGCTGTTGATCCCTGCACCAACGGGTCAGGGAGGCCAGCTCGGCCCGGATGGCGAAAAAAGCCGGGCCGAACTCGTCATGCAGCTCATGCGCGACATCACGCCGCTCCGCTTCCTGCATGGAGATCAAACGGTCGATCAGATGATGGTTATCCTGCGTGATGCGTTGCAGCCGTGCGGCCAGACTGTCGAAGCGAACCGCGATCGGCTGCAACTCCGCCACCGTTACCGGGCCGAGACGGGTGGCATATTCCCCCGCCTCCAGAGCCTCGAACCCCTCCGCCAGGCGCTTGAGCGGACGCAGCGACAGGGACGTGGCCAACATGATCAGCAGCACGATGGCAACCGAGATTGCGGCAAGCTCCACCGCGATCAGGCACAGCTCTCCCCAGACCTCCTTCATCTCATCGAACGGATTGGCGATCATGATGATCTGGCCAATGATCGCACCGTGATACAGCACCGGAAACGACCGGGCGACGATCGGCTGGGGCAGCAGATCGACAAACCAGTGCGGCACACGCGGACGCTGCCCGACCAGCAAAGGCGGCATCCCCATCGCCATCATCTCAGGCGCAGGCAGCAGTAACAGGTCCAGATGCCGGACACGCGGCAACTGTTGCGCCACCATTGTCAACGCATCCTGCTGCGTCGGCATAGCGCGGGCCGTCACCAGCACGGCCTCCACCAGCACACGCCCAAGGCGAAAACCTGACTCCATTTCATTCCGGATTCGGTGGTTGGCCCGGTGAAGGCTCAGCGCCAGAGAAACAATCAGACCAACCAGCAGGATAAAGGCCGGCAACAAGACCAGTCGCCCTTGTAAAGAGCGTGTTAAACAAGGCCAGAATGGCATCCTGAAGAATAGTTTCTGCATTTTATGCATATTCTATATCATATACGGCAAATATATATTCATTTTATGTGCCACAGCTTCCAACAAAATACTTTTAAAGGTCAAAATACCATAGACATTACCAAAAACTAATTTGTAGGACGCAACGAGTTAAAGGGGGTCACAATGAGAAAAAGAATTGTACTTGCCGCCGTTGCGCCTTTTATTCCTGCCGTCGCAATGGCACAGGGAACGATGAAGAATGCCGCGAGCCAAGGCAATCAGGCAGCCGCTTCGTCTACCGCTGAGAACAACACACCCAATTTCACGCTGCCTTCCTTGCAGGTAGTGGGAACGACCCCTCTTCAGGGATCAGGCCTGAACCGGGAGGAAGTACCCGCGGCCACTCAGGTTTATACCGGGCTTGATACCCAGAAAACCGGCCCGGCGGACCTGCTGCGTTCGCTGGAACAGCAGGGCACCGGTATTTCCTTCAATCAGGCGGTGGGCAATTCCCTTCAGCCCAATCTGATCTATCGCGGCTTTTCCGCCTCTCCGCTGGCCGGTGATCCGCAGGGCCTTGCGGTCTATGTCAACGGCACACGCTTCAACCAGTCCTTTGGCGATACGGTGAACTGGGATCTGATCCCCAGCATCGCCATTGATGAAACACAGCTGGTCGGTGCCAATCCTGCTTTCGGCTTGAATGCGCTGGGCGGTGCCCTGTCCGTGCGCATGAAGGACGGCTTCAACTATCAGGGCGGTCAGGTTGAGGTATCGGGCGGTTCGTTCGGTAATATCACCCTGTCCGGACAATATGGCGTAAAGTCCAAAGACGGCACGATGTCCGCCTATATCGCTGCCAGCGGGATGAACGAGGATGGCTGGCGTCAGCATTCTCCCTCTCAGGCGCGTCAGGTTTACGGTGATATCGGCTGGCGCAGCGACCGTGCCGAAGCGCATGTCAACGTGACCTATGCCAACAATATCCTTGTCGGCAACGGCACGACTCCGGTTGAATTGCTTGCCGCAGACCGGAGTGCGGTGTTCACCTATCCCGACCAGACCCGGAACAAATATGTCCGCGTCGTCGGCAGCACCACGGTGACAGTGACCGATGAGTGGTCGGTGCAGGGAAATGTCTATTACAGCAATCTGTCCCAGCGCACCTTCAACGGCGATGCGGCCGAGGTCGAGCCGTGCGATAATGACCCCACTCTGGTCTGTTCAGAGGATGGCCCCCCGCTGCAATCCCGTCGTGGCGGATATGTTCCGAATTTCGTACAGAACAGCCCGTATAACCAGCACGGCTTCGATTATGACGAGGGCGGCCCCTACGCTTATCTGAACCGCACCGCGACCGATACCAACGGGTTCGGAGCCTCGGCACAGGGCGTGAATACCGCCACGGTGTTCGGCCATAAGAACCATTTCGTGGCCGGTGTCAGCTATGATGGCGGGCGCAGCACCTTCACTGCCAACACTTTGATCGGCCCGCTGACCCTGGATCGCGGCTTTGGCGGCCCGAGCATCGAGGTTGATGACTCCACTGCCAATGTCCTGCCGGTGCGGGTGAACACCAGCAACGACTATTACGGTGTTTTCTTCACGGATACGTTCGACATTACCGAAAAACTGGCCGCCACCGTCTCCGGGCGTTTCAACTCCGCCCAGATCGCGCTGAACGACCAGATCGGCACCAGCCTGAACGGGCAGCATTCCTATAACCGTTTCAACCCCGCAGCCGGCCTGACCTGGAAGATCACGCGCTCCGTTTCCGCCTATGCCGGCTATGCCGAATCGAACCGCGCGCCGACCCCGGCGGAGCTTTCCTGCGCCGATCCCACCGCCCCGTGCAGCCTGACCAACTTCTTCGTCGGTGACCCGCCCCTGAAGCAGGTTGTGGCCCATACCTGGGAAGCCGGGTTCCGTGGTCATCACAAGGTCGAGACCGCCACCGTCAACTGGCATACCGGCTATTTCCATACCGGCAGTGATGATGATCTGGCCTTCGTCTCCAGCGAGACCTCCGGGCGCGCCTATTTCCGGAACGTGGGCCCCACCACACGGCAGGGCGTGGAAGCCTCGGTCAACCTGATTGCGGGCGCATGGTCGGTCTTCGCCAACTATTCCTTCACCGATGCCCGCTATGGCAGCAATTTCACGCTCAATTCCGAGGATAATCCTTACGCTGATGACGGGCTCGTCAATGTGCGCAAGGGCAACTACATCACCGGTATTCCCGCCCATGTGTTCAAGGTCGGGGTACAATGGGCCGTGACGCCCAAATGGGTCGTGGGTCTGATCGGGCGTGCCGCAAGCGGCCAGTATCTGATCGGCGATGAAGGCAACCAGAACCAGCGGACCGGCAATTACTTCGTGATGGATTTCAACACCGCCTACCAGATCACGAAGAACGTGCAGCTGTTCGGCATGGTGCGGAACCTGACCAACCAGAACTATGCCACGTTCGGCACATTCTCCCCGGTTGGTGAAGTTCCGATGCTTCAGGCTCCCAATGCCACCAATACCAGAAGCCTCAGCCCGGGCGCTCCCATCGCCGGTTATGGCGGTGTGCGCGTTTCCTTCTGAAACGGCTTGATCCTGTATCATCATGAAGGGCGGTCTCCGGACCGCCCTTTTTTGATCTCTGTCTTACCGGCTCAGGGTGAGCAGTCCTTCAAATCGGCATCGCCGATTGCAAAAGCATAGGGGCCGTCTTCCTTCGCCTCGACATCATGAACCACACAGCTCCGCCCGCGCTTCAGTTTCAGCTTCACGTCATAGCGGCCCGGCTGAATACCGAGGATTTTCAGGCGCTCATCCGCCTCAACCTCTCCATCCTTATCGTTCTTGCACTGATCACTGCCCCATGCCGTCGTACCGACAGGAGCCATCTGAAGTTTCACGATGGTGTCGGAGGTCGTATTCCAGAACCTCATTGCCTTACCCGCAGCAATTGCGCTGCCACCAGCAGTTATGATCAGGCCCAACCCGATCAGGCCGCCGAACCACAGCATGCGATATCCCCGACCAGAACGCTTCATGGGGGCAAGGGTGATTGCTGGAATTGAGTCACCTGTTTCAATTGAAATAATCATGGACTTTTGTTCCTTCCTGAAACCCATCATGCTGCGGTCTGGAGCCGGTTGGCAAAGATGCCATGCCGGTGCCGCAAAATTGCCTCAAGAATGCCTCGACGAACGGCTATCGGAAAGGGCGTCAACAAGATAATGTCCCGGCGCGGCTCATTGGGGGCCGTGCCTTTCCGAACCACCTTGCAACGGGACGAAACGATGCAAAGCAAACTGGTTCCTGCTCTCGCTTTTTCCGCTTTTGCGCTGCTGGCCTCCGGCCAGGCGCACGCGGATGGCGATGCCGAAGCAGGTAAGACCCTCTTCAAGAAGTGCGGCTTCTGCCACTCCACCGAAGCCGGCAAGAACAAGGTCGGCCCCTCCCTGGCCGCCATCGTCGGTCGCAAGGCAGGTGTCGAGCCTGGCTTCAACTACTCCGATGCCCTGAAAAGCTCCGGCCTGACCTGGGACGAAGCCACTCTGAACAAATGGGTTGAGAATCCGAAAGGCCTGGTATCCGGCACGAAGATGATCTTCCCCGGCATCAAGGACGAGAAGGATCGCCAGAACCTGATCGCCTATCTGAAGACTCTCAAGTAATCAGGTCTTCCGGGGATTGGAGGTCTGCCGCAAGGCGGGCCTCCTCCTCTGCCGTCAGGCTGCGTTCTGACGGATTTGCACCGGGCAGATTAACCTGCCTGATCATGCTGGCAGGCTTTCCACCCAGCATCATCACCCGATTCGCAAGCCTTGCCGCGTCCAGCGCCTCATGCGTCACCATTACCGTTGCCATGGTGCCGGAGCGCCAGAAACGTCGCAATAAACCCATGCTTCTGCCGATGCTGTCCTTGTCCAGCGAGGCAAACGGCTCATCCAGCAGCAGAATATCCGGTTTCGACGCCAGCGCCCTGACCAAAGCAGCGCGCCGTGCCATCCCCAACGACACGCGACCAGGAAGGCTGTCAGCCACTTCCTTCAGTCCGAGTTCTGTGAACAGACGCTCTATCAGCGCCTCATCCGGGGCAGGCATCATCAGCGCGACGTTCTGACGCAGCGTTTTCCATGGCAGCAATAAAGGTTCCTGAAACACCATGCCGATGCGCGGAAACGCACGGTTGCGGCGCTGCCTGATGCTGTAACCCGCCCAACTGACCTGGCCGGAATACGCATCATCCAGACCGGCCAGAATGCGCAACAGACTGGTCTTGCCGCAGCCTGACCGCCCCATTATGGCCAGCACATCCCCCCGGTGCAGATCAAACGAAATGTCCCTTAAAACAGGGGTTACGCCATGATTTTTGGCTTCGATCCGCACCTGCAGCAAGGTGGCGGCAGCATGTGCCTGCTCTATCGCCATGAAGAGACCCGCCGTTCCAGCACTTGCAGCACGCCCCATTCCAGCGCCTGTACGACGAGAATAAAAGCCAGCGTGTAGACCAGAATCCCGGTCACATCGAAAAGCTGGAAATACACCTGAAGCTGAAATCCGACTCCATCACTACGCCCCAGCAGCTCCACCACCAGCACGATTTTCCAGATGATCGACAGGCCGGAACGGGCCGCTGCAAAAATATAGGGTGCCAATTGCGGCAGGACTGCGTGGCGCAGGATGGCAAGGCGGCTCATACGGAAGCTGCGCGCCATGTCCAGCAGAGCCGGGTCCAACGCCCGCGCGCCTTCCCTCACCGTCACGGCAGTGTTGGGCAACTTGTTCAGCGCCACAGCCATCACCGCCGCCCACTCCGTCAGCCCGAACCAGATATAGATCAGCACGATCAACACGACGGCAGGCAGGTTGAGCAGGGCGGTGAGCAGACTGTCCATGATCGCATTGAGACGGGGCATCCTGCCCAAGGCCACGCCAATCGCCGTCCCGACCACCAGTGCAAGCGTGAAAGACTCGGCCACACGGCGTAGCGTAATCGCCAATGTTGGCAGCAAGGCCCCATGCATTGCCTGCTGCACCATGGCGACGATGACAGTGCTGGCGGATGGCAACAAGGGATCATGGGCCCAGACCGCCGCGCCCTCCCAAATCGCCAGCAGCAACACCATCGACGCGACCCGCCAGCCGAAGCCGATCTGGCCGGTGCGGGGGGCCTCTCCGCGGACAGAAAATGCGGTCAGAGCGTGACCTCCGCCAAAAACAGTCCGACCGGTATCCGCGTCGGCAGGCCGGAGGTCTCTGCACCGGGCAGGGCATGCAGGATCGTCAGCAAGCTCTGGGCCGCATCAATCTGCGCCTTGCCCCAGTGATGCGGAATACCAGCCCGGTATGCATCCCGCAGCAAGGTCAACTCACGATCGTCTTCCGCACCGGTCAGGGGGCGAATGGCCTGCCACTCCGTATCCGATGTCGCGAGAAGGGCCTGTGCCTGCGCAGCGGCCTTCAGAAATCTCTGCCCGGGCTGACCGGGGCCATTCGCCCAGGCGGAGCGAAACACATAGCCCACAAGAGGCGTATCCACCGGCAGCCCCAGCCCCGCCAGAGCATCGCCAATATGCAGCAGAACGCGCCCACCATGCGCCTCCCCCCGTGCCACGAACGGCCAATAGGTCAAGGCAGCGTCCAGTCTTCCCCGGTTCAACTGCTCGTTCAACAGCGGTGGGGCGGCAAAAAACGGGGCCAGGCTCTGCGGGTCATAACCCAGCTTGCGGGCGGCAAAAGCGCGGAAAATCAGCCAGCTTTTATCGATCGGGCCCCCAGCCACCCCTAAGCTGGCCTGTTTCAGATCATCAATCCCATGCAGCCTGCTATCAGCCCGGACCAGAATACCCCCGGATTCGCTGGAGAAAGGGGAAAATACCCAGTCTCCGCCCTGTTCGCGCTGTCGGGCCGCCCAGAGCCAATCCTGCACGGCAAGGTCGGCCGAGCCAGCCTGTAACGCCACCTGCGTGGCCTGTGATCCGGCGAGTGACAGCTCCACCAATCGAAAGCCGGCATCACGATCCAGATTATGACGCCGGATGACATCCAGCAGCCAGGAAAGGCTGCCGAAACGCAGGCTGGCAACCCTGATCTCAGGCATGGAAGGGTCCGCCGCCCGCGCGATTCCTCTATGAACGGCAAGGGACAGCCCAAGCCCGCCCGTCAGCACGCGGCGGCGGGACCAGAGCAAGGGATTCTGTATCCTGCCCGTTTCCAATAAGCTCACGGCGTTTTCCCCAAGCCTTGTGATCAAGGCGTTTTGGGTTATATCCGGCCCATATCGGCATAAATTGTCAATATTTCATGGATATTTTCACCATAAACGTATTTTTATCCCTGTTATCCATCGCCACATCAGCAGGCACATGAGATAAAGGTAAAAGCGTCTGCCAATGTTTCGGCCCCTTTATCCGGGGAAGCCGTGTGTGTGGCGGGGATGCGGAGGAAACATATGAGCTGGATCAAGCACGCGAGAAACGCGGCACCGGCACTGACCATACTGACCTGTCTGGCGGCTCTGCCGGCCGGAGAAATGCTGACGCCCCGTGCAGCGATGGCACAGGACGCGGCTGCAACGCCGGAACAGACGATCCGCATCGTCTATCTGGAGCTGCATGAAACGCGCCGGTGGCCCTCCACATGGCTGGATCAGCCTCCCGCCGATGAAGGCGTGGAAGGTGCACGTCTGGCCCTGCGCGACAATGCGACCACGGGCCGCTTCCTGAACCAGAATTACGTGCTGGACGAACAGATTCATCCAACGCCCGAGGCCGTAATACAGGCCTTCAAGGACAGGTTGAAAGCAGGTGACCGGAATTTCGTGCTCAGTGTGCCGCCTGACCTGCTGCTGCGTCTGGCGAGTCTTCCAGAAGCGAAAGACGCTCTGCTGATCGATGCGAAATTGCCGGATGACCGGCTGCGTGGCGCGGATTGCCGCCACAACGTACTGCACACCATGCCCAGCCGCGCCATGCTGGCGGATGCGCTGATGCAGTATCTGACCGTCAAAAACTGGCACCACGTCATGCTGGTCAGCGGAAAAACCCCGGATGACGCCTTATATGCCGAGGCCATTCGCCGATCGGCCAAAAAATTCCAGATCCGCATCGTCGCCGATCGCCCATGGACCTTCAACCCGGCGACACAGCAGGCGGATACGGGACATTTCCAGATCAATACCGAGGTTTCCCGTCTGACTCAGGATGTCGATTACGACGTGCTGATTGTTGCTGATGAGGCAGGCAATTTCGGTGACAGCCTCTCCTACCGCACCAACACGCCCAGACCGGTGGCCGGAACGCAGGGAATGGTGCCGGAGGCATGGGCCAGACCGTTCGACGAATATGCCAGCACGCAGTTTCAAAGCCGTTTTCTGAAACTGGCCCATCGCTGGATGACCAGTCTGGATTACAGTGCATGGATGGCAGTGCGCAGCTTCGGCGAGGCCGCCACCCGCACCGGGCAATCCGATCCGGCCAAACTGGCGGCCTATATACGCGGCGATTCCTTTGCTCTGGCCGCCTATAAAGGACCACCGCTCAATTTCAGGCCCTGGGACGGGCAGTTACGGCAGCCCGTGCTGCTGGCGGATGATCGTTCGCTGATCTCCATTTCGCCGCAGCCCGGATTTCTGCACCAGTTTTACGAAACAGATACGCTCGGCATCGACCGGCCGGAGAGCACATGTCACATGCAATGATCCGCCACCGCTTGGCAGCCGCGATTGTCAGTGCTGCGCTGGCAATCCCGCTTTTCGCCACCAGCGCGATGGCGGGCAAAATTCTTGTCTCCAATGAAAAAGACAACACCATCACGGTGCTGGATCAGGACTCTCTCAAAATCATCAAGACCGTTCCGGTGGGTGCGCGCCCGCGCGGTATCGTGCTCTCGAAAGATGGAAAAAGCCTTTATATCTGCACATCCGATGCCGATCATATCGAGGTACTCGATCTCGCCAGCCTGACCGTCAACAAAACCCTGCCGAGCGGACCCGATCCGGAGCTGTTCGCCCTCAGCCCGGATGGAAAGACGCTTTATATTTCCAACGAAAACGACAACATGGTCTCCGTGCTTGATATCGGGCAAAGCAGGATTGTCGATGAAATTCCCACCGGCGTGGAACCGGAAGGGATGGCGGTCAGCCCGGATGGGAAAACCATCGTCAACACATCCGAAACCACCAGCATGGCGCATTTCATCGACGCCAAAAGCCACAAGCCGGTGGCCAATGTGCTGGTCGGCACCCGCCCGCGTTATGCGGAATACAACAAGGATGGCTCTCTGGTCTGGGTTTCTTCCGAAGTGGCGGGTCAGGTCGCCGTGATCGATACCAAGACCCATAAAGTGATCAAGACCATCACCTTCTCAATCCCCGGCGTACCGAAAGAAGCAATCCAGGCTGTCGGCATCGCCCTCAGCGATGACGGCAACACTGCCTTCATCTGCCTTGGCCCGGCCAATCGCGTGGCGGTGGTGGATGCCCATACCTACGACGTCAAAAAATACCTGCTGGTCGGGCAACGCGTCTGGCACGCTGCGTTTTCACCGGATCAGAAAACACTTTATACCGCCAACGGTATCAGCAACGACATGTCCGTGATCGACGTGGCCGGCCTCAAGGTTCTGAAATCGGTGCCGGTCGGGCAGCTGCCATGGGGCGTGGTGGTGGCCCCCTGATGCCAACACCGTCAGCCTCTTCATCCGCCGCGCTGGCAGTCACCCGCCTCAGCCATGCTTTCGGGCCACGGCGGGTGCTGGATGATGTCACTTTCAACATTCAGCCCGGTGATTTCTCCGTCCTGCTCGGACTGAACGGGGCCGGCAAGACCACATTATTCGGGCTGATTACAAGGCTCTATCACAGCAAAAGCGGCCATATCGCCGTGCTGGGTCATGATATGCGCCAGGAACCAGGTCGTGCGCTTGCCCGTATGGGGGCGGTGTTTCAGCAATCCACGCTCGATCTCGATCTGACCGTATTGCAGAACCTGACCTACCATGCCGCCTTGCATGGAATGCCTTCCCGAGAAGCCCGCGAACGCGCCATGGAGGAACTTGGCCGTATCGGCCTTGCTGATCGTGCGGGGGATCGGGTGCGGCAGCTTTCCGGCGGACAGCGCAGACGTGTTGAGCTGGCACGGGCACTGGTACACGCACCTTCGCTGCTGCTGCTTGATGAACCAACCGTGGGGCTTGATATCGAAAGCCGCCGCTTCCTGCTTCAACATGTGCGCGGATTGTGCCGCGATCACAGTCTTGCCGTATTGTGGGCCACCCATCTGATTGATGAAGCGGATGAGCACGCCCGCATCATCGTGCTGCATCAAGGGCAGGTACTGGCACAGGGTGCGCGTGATACCATTATGCAAGACGCCGATGCCGTTGATCTCGGCACCGCGTTTGAGCGCCTGACGCGCAAGGGTCAGAATAACAAGCGGGAAAAAGCCGCATGACGACAGCGTTTTTATCACCCGGCCAGTACCTGCGCTGCATGACGGGGATTGTCCGCCGGGAGGCTTTACGCTGGGTACATCAACGCGGACGCTTTATCTCCGCCTTGGTGCGGCCTCTGGTCTGGCTGGTCGTGTTTGCCGCGGGATTCCATTTCGTACTCGGTGTCTCGATCATTCCGCCTTACGAAACCTACGTTCCCTATGAGGTTTATATCGCACCGGGTCTGGTGGCGATGATCCAATTATTCAACGGCATGCAATCGTCCCTCTCCATGGTCTATGACCGGGAAATGGGCAGCATGAAAACCCTGCTGATCAGCCCGTTTCCTCGCTGGTTCCTGCTGTTGTGCAAGCTGCTGGCAGGTGTGACGGTTTCTATTGTGCAGGCCTATATTTTTCTGGCCATTGCATGGTTCTGGGACATCACGCCGCCTTTGACCGGCTATCTGGCTGTACTGCCTGCGCTGATCATGGCCGGCTTGATGCTGGGGGCGCTGGGGCTGGTTCTTTCCTCCTTTATCAAACAGCTCGAAAATTTTGCCGGTGTGATGAACTTCGTGATTTTTCCGATGTTTTTCACATCCTCTGCGCTTTATCCGCTGTGGAGGGTCAAGGATGCCAGCACCACATTATGGTGGTTCTGCCAGATCAACCCTTTTACCCATGCGGTAGAGCTGATCCGCTTTGCCTTGTACGATAAGTTCGCCACCCAATCGGCGCTGATCGTCCTCGCCTATACCGTTTTGTTCATGGCAGCCGCCATTCTGGGCTACGATCCCGGTCGCGGGCTGATGGCCCGTCGTACGGCGGCAGATTGAAAGTGTCGAACCTCATGCTTCGCAACACCGTCTTTCGTCTGACTTCTCTGCTGCTGCTGACAACGGCGGCCACCACGCCGTCATGGTCCGCGTCTTTCGACAAGGATCCTGACTGGCCGTGCCAACAAAGGCTGGTGCCGCATGTCGCGGCAGCCACCTACTGGGCCGGAGAAGCGCCTGTTCCTTCCGCCGAGGATGCACCACAGGACAAGGCCCGTACCGCCGTGATTGCTGCCGTCTCCGACCGCTCCCTTCCGCTGGCGGATGGTCAGGCCAGGCTTGCGGCCTATGCCGATACCATTCCGCAGGCAGAGCGTAGCAAGGTGCTGGGAACCCTGTTCGCGGATATTACGGCTGCGGTCGATACGGAACGCGCATCGCTGATTTCCCGCATCAAGGAATTGGGCCGTCACCAACGCGGAATTGCCAGACAGGTGGAGGCGGTCAATGGCGATCTATCCAAATTGCCGGAAGAGCCGCAGGGCGCCGATCTGGTTAAATTCAACGACCTGAATAGTGAGCGTGGATTGCTGGTCCGCAGCTATCAGGAAACCCAGCACACGATGCGCTATGCCTGTGAAGCCCCCGCTGATCTGGAAGGGCGGCTGGCGGCCTATGCCCGGACGTTACAGGCAAAAATCCAGTCTGCGCACTAAATCCTGCGCGTCATACAGGGGTGTTAAGGCTGCTCTGGCGGGAAAACAGGCTGGTTCGGCACAAGCCGGTAACCAGCTGCTTTCCATGCCTCGGTTCCTCCCGGAAACCATGCGACATGGGGATAGCCGTAGGAGAGTGCGCGCTTGGCCGCATTCCAGCTCATCCAGCAATTGGGCAGGCAATAGAACACAAGCAGTTTGCCCTTGTCGCCCATGGTGGCGTTGGCAAGCTGATGCCGGAACCATGTATCAACGCCTGGCGGCAATGTTCCCAGTCCGATATCGGCCAGCCACAGACTACCGGGAATATCGAGGCGCGGTGGAGGCATCCATGGCGTTTCCGGCGCACTTCCTTTCGGCTTGCGAGGAGCGACCATGGCATCAATCAGGACCACCCGGCCCCGCTCGATCACTGTATGCAGCGCCTCCGCATCCAGCACGATGGCGCCTTTAAGCGTCGCGGGGGTCGGCGCCCGGAAATCCTGCATCCGGTAACCATCAGGCTCCGGCGCAGGGGATGCGGCCCCCACCAGCAAGGATGCAATCAGCCCAGCCGCAAGCCGCATCGTTCTCATGCTTTCCTCCGCCATCTTTCCTGTGGGGCCGGCTCACTGCGCGGCAGGTGCCGCTTTCGGGATGATCGGGTGGTTTTGTTCATCCAGCAACGGTACATGATAGGCCATGAGAATATCGTCGATAGCAGGCTGGTTTTTGCGCAAGGCCGCATTCAGACGACGGCGCCATTCTGTTTCATTCGGACGCACACCGAGCGCAACACGATAATCAAGCCGTACTTTTCCATCCGACTGCAAAAAATCCATATGCAGCGGCAGCTTGCCCTCGGCGATGAAATAGCCGGCGAAAGGCCCCCAGATCAGGGCCACATCGATCTTGTGATCCAGCAGATCCTGCAACATCTGGCGCGGGGGCGACTCGACACGTGTATCGACTTGCAGAGAATAGGCGGTCGCACGATCAATCAGATGAGCATGCAACAGAAGATCGGAAGGCGGGGTCGCCGCAATCAGGCCGAACCGTTTGCCTGCCAGAGAGGGATCCGTCACGGAGGTCGCAGTGAGGTGATCCTCCTGCCGCGTCACGATCATATAGGCGGAGTGATAATAGGCGCTGGTGCTGTCCATCATGCCGTTACCCGGCACGACACCAATCACAACATCACATTTTTCGGCGATCAGCGTGTTGCGCAGAAAACCAACAGTCTGTGGAAACCACGTGTAACTGACGGGAAGCGACAAGGTTTTCGCCAGCAATGTGGCAATCTTGTTTTCAAAACCTTCCCGCTTTTTATTGGAGAAAGGCATATCGGATGGATCGGCGCAGACGCGGAAAGCAGACCGACTGACCAGATCGACATCATATTGGGCAAAAGCAGGCGCATGCGCCGCACAAAACGCCAGAAAGGTCGAGACGGCGGCCAGAAACCGCAACCGCCCAGTCATGACACGACGCATGGCACGCTCCAGGAATCCTGATCCGGCGAAGCACGACGCCCCGCCGGAAAGGAAGAGGGACTGATCAGTCGTCGAAACGCTTCGGACGACCGCGGCCCAGCGCCCCGTCAGAACGGGCCTTCAGGTACATATAGATCGAATCGAGATTGTTGACGACGTCGGCGACTTCACCAAAAGCAGGCATCACGCTGTCGCTGGTGGTGGAAACATTCTTGCGACCATTAATGACGGTCTGGGTGAACGTGTCATAGCTCATGGTCTTGAGCGAGTTGGTCAGATTAGGAGCATAGGAGCTGCCGGAACCATCGGGACCATGGCAACGCAGGCAGTTATCGCCATAAAAATTGTAGCCATGAGCAATCGTCTTGTCGCCCTTGCCGTCTTTCACATGCTTCTTGTAATCCGGCGCATCATCCGCATGGGCCGCGGAAATGGCACCGCCAGCGAAAGCCACGCTGAGCAGGACGGCGGCAAGGCGTGTTTTGATGTGTGGCATGGATCGTCTTTTCCTTCCTCAGTCAAAAGGCCGTTGTCAGGGGCGACATCGGCTTTGGGACAAATTCCGCGTTATCTGCATATTTGCCCCAGACTAATTCCGGCATCCGAGGCATTTTGGACGCGATAGCAAGATAAAGAACCCCGGCGACACGTCAATGTCGCCGGGGCCAATAATCAGTCTGTCAGACGATAGCCGGCATCAATCAGTTGTCGATGCCGAATACCGTCAGCACGCCACCAAGCTGCGTGTAGTTGGCGAGCGAGCGATAGGCACCCACTGCACCCAGACCTTCAGCGTCCCCGGACAGGCCAGCGGCCATACCGATACCGGCCCAGCCACCAAGGCCGGACAGAACGGCGATATACTGCTTGCCCTTGTGCTCATAGGCATTGACGTTGCCGATGATGCCGGACGGGGTCTTGTATTTGTAGAGCAGCTTGCCGGTCTTGGCATCGACTGCCTTCAGATAGCCTTCCAGCGTGCCGTAATACACAACGCCACCAGCCGTGGAGAGCGCACCGGACCATACGGAGAACAGTTCCGGATCGGACCAGGCAATCTTGCCCTTGTTAACATCATAGGCGATGAAGTTGCCCAGATGGTTTTCGCCCGGCGGCGGATACATATTGACGGTGGAGCCGACGAAAGGCTGACCGGCGGTATAGGATACCTTGAACGGCTCATAATCCATGCAGATGTGGTTCGTCGGCACGTAGAACATGTGGTTCTGCGGATCGAACGAAGCAGGCTGCTGGTCCTTGACGCCGAGAGCGGCGGGGCAGATGCCCTTCGTGTTGTGGTCTTCACCACCCGCTTCGGTGGAGTATTTCTTCACACGATCAGGCAGGCCGGTCTTCAGATCAACGCCGGTGGCCCAGTTGACGATCGGATCGAACTTGTTCGCCTGCAGCAGCTCACCCGTCACGCGGTCAAGCACATAGGCGAAGCCGTTACGGTCGAAATGCACCAGCGCCTTGGTTTCCTTGCCGTTCACTTTCGTGTCGGCGAGGATCATTTCGTTGATGCCGTCATAGTCCCATTCGTCATGCGGGGTCATCTGATAGACCCACTTTGCAACGCCGGTATCCGCATCACGCGCGAAAATGGTCATGGACCACTTGTTTTCACCAGGACGCTGCACCGGATTCCAGGTGCTGGGATTGCCGGACCCGTAATAGACCAGGTTCAGCTTCGGATCGTAGGAATACCAGCCCCAGGTCGCACCGCCACCCGTTTTCCACTGATCGCCCTGCCAGGTCTTGATGGAGCTGTCCTTGCCAACCGGCTTGCCGAGAGCGGTGGTCTTGTCATCGAACAGGATCTGGTCATCCGGCCCGGTGGAAAACGCCTTCCAGACCAGCTTGCCGTCTTTCAGGCTGTAAGCGGTCAGACGGCCCTGCACACCGAATTCACCACCGGAGATACCAACAATCACCTTGTCCTTCACGATGAAGGGGGCGCTGGTGGAGGTTTCACCCTTCTTCGGATCGCCGTTGGTGACTTTCCAGACTTCCTTGCCGGTCTTGGCGTCGAGGGCGACAACCTTGGTGTCGGCCTGGGCCAGAATGATCTTGCCGTCACCATAAGCAACGCCGCGATTCACGGTGTCACAGCACATCACCGGAATGACTTCCGGATCCTGCTTCGGTTCGTACGACCAGATCACGCGGCCATTGTCGTTCAGATCGAGGGCGAACACCTTGTTCGGGAACGGCGTATGCACATACATGACATCGCCAATCACAAGCGGGCCGCCTTCATGGCCACGCAGAACACCGGTGGAGAAGCTCCACACCGGATGCAGCTTGCCGGCATTGGCAACCGTGATCTGCTTCAGCGCGCTGTAACGCTGATTGGCGAAATCACCGGCCTGCATGGACCAGTTGGCCGGGTTCTTGGACAGTTTCGCGAGATCTTCATTGGCACGCGCGCCATCAACCGCAGTCAGGCCGACAAAGGCTGACACGGCAACGGACATCGCAAGCAGTCGCTTGCTGGACTTCATAAAAATCCTCCCTGGGTTTGGCCGACCCCCACCAAAAACGCCCACCTTTCCGGCAGGTCTGGCATTGGCAGAAGCCGGTCGAAGCCACCCCCACCTGTGCTGGCGGATGTGGCGCGCGGGAGATTATCTCCCACCGCCTTCCAACGACAAGAGGCAATATGGCATAAAATGCATAAAACAGGTTACATGATTGGAAAATACATCGTCACAACAGCGCATGATGTCTGGATATTATAGACTCTCTGTCACTTTCCGGCGGTATCTGCTGTCATGATTCGTCACTTAAATTACGTTTTAGAGAAACGGGATGATCACTTTGCTCATTCCAGAACGTGGGAAGAATGATAGACTAAAACCGCGCACAACTATCATTATAAGCAAATAAACTGGCATTAAATGCCGTCAGGTTCAGGAAATGCTCCGTTACTCCCTCTCTGCCTTGCTCTCCGCCATGTTGCTGACCGCTCCGGCCTTTGCCGCCGATCAGCCCGGCACCGAACCATCCACCAATCCGGCCGTCCATGCCGTGTTCGAATCACCGCATCTGGCCAATATCACCCAGCCGGAAACGCTGATCTATTCCTATGAGTACAAAGGTCCGCAGCCTTTTACGGACACGGTGTCAGAGCAGATCATCAAGATCCATCCCGATGGAACCAAGCTGGTCGGGTTTCACTTCCTGACTGGCGACCGCTTCATGTTCACACCATCGCTGGATGATTATCGCGGCAATCCGCTGGTGATGATCTTTCTGGAACATGATGTCATGGAGATGAAAAAATCCATCGGCATGGCCGCCGCCTATTTCCGTGCCCGCGTCAAGGAAGGCTTTTTCAAGGCTGCCGTCACGGATACCACCTTCACCCATGACGGCAAGTCACTGCCTGCCAAACAGGTCGTCATGGAACCGTTCGCCACCGAAACCCGGTTGGAGAACGTGCCGTTCCTTCAGCACAAGAAATACACCATCATCCTGTGCGACCAGCTACCTGGCGGCATTGCTCAAATCAGCACGGAACAGCCCGGCGATTCGAAAAGCGGTATTCCGCCGGTCAGCCAGATCCTCACGTTCAAAACGGTGAAACCCTGATATGGCTTATGCACGAAAAATCCTGCCTGGCTTACCGACAGTCTCGATACGCTGGGCGGTTTTGTTGACGGGCCTTCTGACACTGCCGACAATGGCAATGGCTGATGAGGCCGCCGACCCCAATCAACCTCACAAACCGCGCTATGATTATCCGACCTCAGCCCGCGCCGATTACGTGATCGGTTGCCTTGCCTCCAACGGCATGAAGCACGAGTTTCTGGATAAATGCTCCTGCGGGATCGACACGATTGCCGATCAGATGAGCTACGACGACTACCAGCATGCGGAAACAGTCCTCAGCATGCTGCAAGGCGCGCTTGGTCAGCGGGCCGAGGAGTTTCGTTCCACCGCCATACTGACGAAACTGGTGGACAGGCTGCGGCAGGCTCAAGCTGAAGCGAATCTACGCTGCCATTAAATCTGATGTGAGAGGCCGGTCATGGAGGAAACATTCCTCTGTGGCCGGCAGATCATCAGCACCCCGCTATTCGGCAACGGGGGACAGAACCTCGTTCGGAACGGGTGCATTGCCGATCCGGCGATACACGTAATCCGGCGCCACATCACCACGCGCAGAAACGGCTTCTTCCATCACATGATGCGCAGGTGACAGGGCGCAGGCCGGATCGGTAATATCCATATCCCCGGTCAGCGCGAAAGCCTGACAGCGGCAACCGCCCCAATCGATTTCCCGCCGGTCACAGGAACGACACGGTTCCGGCATCCAGTCCGTACCACGATATTTCTGGAAAGCCGGTGCGCCACTCCAGATATCCGCCAGCGACCATTCGCGCACAGACGGAAATTCCAGCCCGGTCAGAGTCTCTGC
The DNA here is from genome assembly GCF_000014285.2 of Granulibacter bethesdensis CGDNIH1. Taxonomy (NCBI): domain Bacteria; kingdom Pseudomonadati; phylum Pseudomonadota; class Alphaproteobacteria; order Acetobacterales; family Acetobacteraceae; genus Granulibacter; species Granulibacter bethesdensis. Next base: position 2,159,694 of record NC_008343.2, read on the forward strand.
CGCATGACAGGGCAGAGCCTTGCCGGAGGGCGAAATATTGATGAAGCGCCGCGCCCAACCTCCCATGCAGGCTTTCGGGCGTTTCGCATAATAATCCGGCGTCACGTAATCAATGACCATGACACCTTTCAGCCGCTCCCGCGCCTCTTCCACGGTCGCGGTGGCAATTTCCAGCTGCTCCCGACTCGGCAACAGCGCATCACGGTTGACCAGACCCCAGCCATAATACTGGACATTCGCGATCTCTGTACGAGTCGCCCCCATTGCCTGGGCGGCTTCCAGCATGCGTGGCAGATTTTCCATGTTCTGCCGATGAATTACGTAATTCAGTGTCAGAGGCAGGCCTGCTTCCTTGATCAGCCGGGCGGCTTTCAGCTTTTTCGACTGTGCTCCGGCCAGACCGCCGATACGCTCGGCATTCTCGACATCCACATCCTGAAAACTGAGCTGGATATGATCGATACCGGCCTTCATCAGCCGTTCCATCATCGCCTCATCCAGCAGCACACCGGAGGTGATGATATTCGTATACATCTGCCGCTCGACCGCTCTGGCGATCAACTCCGGCAGATCCTTCCGCACCATCGGCTCGCCGCCGGAGAAGTGCATCTGCAGCACGCCCAGTTCGGCCGCCTCATCCATGATGCGCAGCCATTCCTCGGTTTTCAGCTCGATTCCCGCGCGCTCCAGTTCAAGAGGGTTGGAACAGTACGGACATTGCAGGGGACAGCGATGCGTCAGCTCCGCCAGCAGCCCCATAGGAGGTTCGATGGTGCTCATAACCGGATGGCTCCCTTCGCCGACATATCCACAAACATGGTGACGACATCAGCCGCGATCACCTCCCTCGGTGCCGCAAAACGGGATACCAGCTCATCGATGATTGCGCCGATCGTTTTCTGACCATCGACGAGCTTGAGAATTTCCGCCGCCACAGGGTCGGGCTGAAACAACCGCTCCGGCCCAAGGATGACCCATGCGTCACGCACCTTGTCATGCCGGAACTTCATACCCTGACCGAAACGCGGCACCGCTTCTTCATTCAAAGCCCGGGGCAGAGCTTGATCCTGAGGGGCAGACATTTTGTCTCTAGACCTCAGGTACGAAGGCACCGGGCGGAATATTGCCGGGGGCCACATAGGAATAATACAGCGCATCAAGCTGCGACCAGAGCACATCACACTTGAACCGCAGGGCTGCAATCACGGCCTGCTGCTGTTCGGGGGTGCGGGCATGCTCCTTCACATAAGCCAGCGCAAAATCCACATCGCGTGGAGCCTGGGTCAGGCGCGGCTTGAAATAGGCCAGCGTTTCCTCCGACACCCAGTCATAATTTGCCAGCATGCCGGACACCCGTTCCCGGATAATGGTCGGCGAGAACATCTCGGTCAGAGAAGACGCGATCGCCTCAAGAATCGGCTTCTCGCGGCAGAATGTCACATAGGCATCCACGGCGAAGCGGGTCGTGGGCAGCAAGCCCTCCCTGCTCTCGACATAGGCGGCATCCAGCCCGACTCCCTCGGCCAGTTTCAACCAGCGGGCGATCCCGCCAGTGCCGGGTTCGGTGCCGTCATGATCCACCAGACGCCGCCGCCACTCGCGCCGTAACTCGGCCGTCGGCAGACGCGACAGCAGGGCCGCATCCTTGGCCGGGATGCTGGCCTGATAATGGTACCGGTTGAGTGCCCAGGCCTGCACCTGTCCACGCGTCAGCGCACCATCGTGCAGCAAGCGGTGAAACGGGTGGAGATTATGATAACGCTCGGCTCCGACAGCCCGAAGAGCGGCTTCCAGTTCGTCCGGCGTCATGACCCTGTTGGTTTCCTGCCCGGCTGTACGGTTATGAAGCTGTGTCATAATTCTATCTGCATCCCATCATGGGCGACGGTCCACCCCGCCGCGAGCGCTTCAGCACGCTCCGCGCTGTCTTCCAACAAGACGGGATTGGAGTTGTTGATATGAATCAGGATTTTCTGTCGTACACCCAGATCGCGGAACGAAGCGATGGTGCCGTCTTCTCCGCTGACGCTCATATGCCCCATGCGGCGACCGGTTTTTGGAACCAGCCCGGCACGGATCATCTCATCATCAGACCATAACGTGCCGTCGAAAAATACCGTATCGACACCCGCCAGACGCTGCCTCAGAGAATCGGTCATCATCGCGCAGGCTGGAATAAAACAGGCCGTAGAGCGCCCGTCGGAAATAGCCGCCCCCACTGTCTGCTCCCCTTCCTCAACCGGCGCGGGGGCATTCATCAGCAGGCCTTCCTGTTCCAGATAGAGGGGGACTTTGCCCGGAACCGGGAAGAACTCGACAGTCAGGCCGGATGGTTCGCCACCCGGCAGGGTCAGGACAAACGGCCCGCTGGCCGGAATGATCCGGCGCTCCACCACATCCCGTGCCAAAACCTCAAAAATAGGATTGTCATTGAGGATACCGTGCACCCGACTGGTAGCATACACGGTAAAAGCCTGCCTCTCCCGCAGGGTCAGCAAGCCGGCAAGTGCATCGACATCGCCATTGGTGAGCACAACACCCGCAATTGGTGTCGAACGGATGGCACCGCTCGGATGCAGCACCGCATTCGCCTCGATCTGCTGGCGGATATCGGGCGAGGCATTAAACAAAAACCAGAAAACGCCGTCCTGACTGACGGCAATGGACGCCTGCGTGCGCGGTGCCGCCTTGGGATCGCCCGCCCTGGCGCGACGACATCCGGCGGCGTTGGAGTTCCACTGAGGGAAGCCGCCACCTGCAGCCGACCCGAGAACGACGATTTTCATCGCACGGTCCGACCATGGTTAAAATGAAAACAACAGAACTGCGGCGACCTGATGGGGCCGCCGCATTACTGTATCAGGACCATCCGGCCAAGCTGAGAAGCGTTATCCCGGACGGTCGGGCGCAATCACTCAGCGCAGGCGTAAGCGTTGATCTCGGCGCCCAGAGCGATTTCGGTCACAGAAGGTGTGTTCCAAGCCATTTTTAAAGTTCCTCCAGTATTTTGGTTTTTGGACAATTCCAACGATATAAGCGTGTTGCCCTGCCCGTCAATCGCCTGGATCAATTGGCCAATGGAAAGTTTTGCCTCCATGATAGGCGTGCAGACAGATTCGCGCCGGAGAATTAGGCCGGATAGCGGGATGAGAGAGTTGGAACAGAGTTCGTGATTGATAAGCTGGAATACCTGCTGGCCCTGTCGCGGGAGCATCATTTCGGGCGTGCCGCCGAAACCTGCGGTGTGACGCAACCCACCCTTTCGGCTGGCCTCAAACAGCTTGAGGAACAGCTTGGGGCGCTCCTGGTGCAACGTGGCGCACGGTTTATCGGCTTTACGCCGGAGGGTGAACGCGCGCTTGACTGGGCACGGCGCATCACGACCGACACCAAGGCCATGCGTCAGGAGATCCAGGCTCTGAAATACGGGCTGAATGGGAATCTCCGCCTGGCCGTCATCCCGACCGCGATGCCGATCGTCTCAACCTTGACGACACCATTTCGAGACAGACATCCGGATGTCACTTTTACCATTGTCTCGAAATCATCCATTGCGACCCTGTCGCTGATCGAGAATTTCGAGGCGGATGCCGGTATTTCTTATCTGGATAACGAGCCGTTGGGCCGGGTCCGTGCGATTCCGCTCTATCGGGAACATTACTGTTTGGTAACGGCCCCTCATGCACCGCTTGGTGACCGGGAGGAAGTGGCATGGCAGGATCTGTCCGGTCTGCCGCTTTGTCTGCTGACACCCGATATGCAAAATCGTCGCATTCTTGACCGAATGCTATCCTCGACCGGGGTCGAACCGAAGGTCAGTCTGGAATCCAATTCCATGATCGGTCTGTGGTCCCATGTCCGCACCGGAGCATGGGCCAGTATCATGCCGGCACGGCTGGTCGATATTCTAGGCCTGAATCCCGAATTGCGGGCTATTCCGATTGTCGGGGGCCCTCCCGCACCTACGGTAGGACTGGTTATTCCTCACCGCGATCCGCTGACCCCCCTGATCGCCGCGCTTTTCAAGGAAGCGGAAGCCATTGCAGCCCATCTTGAACAAGTAACCATCAATCAGGCTGGCCAATAAAATAAGGCCCTGCCTCAAGCCGAGGCAGGGCGAGTTTATTATTCAGACAGGACCACGATCGGAATTGGTTTTTTTGGATATAACGCAGGTACGGCGGGCAAATTCCACCGTACTGACCGACCTGTAGTTCTCGTGAATAAAAAGATCGTGTTCCGGCTCATCATCAAACGCGCTGTCCGCCACCACGCGGCGGGCAAGCAGTGAAAGATAGTCAAATGCGCTGATTCGAGAATAGCCTTCCAGAGCACCGCGTTTCAGATGCGCCCGAAAACTCGTATCCAGATCCTCGACGACATAATAGCCGCCCTTCAGCAAAATCGGAAACAAAGTCTGAAACGCCAATATCTGATGATCCCAACGGTGAGAGCCATCATCCAGAACAATAAGCGGTTTGCCAAATTCATTGATAATATCAAACAAGAAATCTACATTACTGGAATCGCCAATTCGGACAGAAATACCATTATTATTAAAACGCATACAATCCTGATTGATATCAACGCCTACAACGGTTGCATTCTCGAAGTATTCCCTCCACATTGAGAGAGATTGACCTTCGTAGACACCAATCTCAAGAAATAAAAATTTTTCTTTTCTTAAATGATTAAATCTTCGGTCATAGAAATTTAAAAAATCATGATACCTTGAAGATTTATCGGTACCATGCCTAAGGCCAATTGCATCGAGCATTTCAAAAATCCAAAATTTTATTTTACAAGAAAGCACTTTCTCTAATTTTAAAGCATATATTTTTTATTCATTCAATGTTATTGTTTTTAATTAAAAAATAACCTGTTTTGTAACTTAGCGAAGCATTAAATTTCAAACTGCCCAATCAATGCGAACCATTCTCATTTAAATTGTTTTCCCGCTAGGATGATAGAATTGTTCTATCGCAGCATAAAGACTCGCACCTTGATGGAAGAAGATGAAGGGCGCAGATAACAGCTTCCAGAGGAAACTGAATCAAGCGCGGTGAGCCAAATCATGGCCAAGGACGCTTTCAGCGCGGAACGCGCTGCAAGAATTATCGATACCCATCGTGACCAGGAAGGCGCCATGTTGCCTATCCTTCATGATCTACAGGCCGAATTCGGGTATGTGCCGGAAGAAGTCGTGCCCATGCTTGCGGATGCGCTGAATGTGTCCCGCGCCGAAGTGCATGGTGTCATCAGCTTTTATCATGATTTCAAGAACCACCCGCCCGGTCGGCACGTTCTGAAGTTATGCCGCGCGGAAGCGTGTCAGGCGATGGGTGCCGATACCCTGGCCGATCATGTTCGTGAGAAGCTCCGCGTGGACTGGCATGGCACCACGGTCAATGGCTCCGTGACGCTTGAGCCGGTATTCTGCCTCGGCCTGTGCGCCTGCGCACCCGCGGCGATGCTGGATAATGAGCTGCATGGCCGTCTGGATCAGGACCATGTCGATACGCTGCTGGAGAGCGTGGCATGACCATCAAAGTATACGTCCCCCGCGATGCGGCCGCCCTTGCGGTCGGCGCTGACGCCGTTGCCCGCAAGCTGGAGCAACTGGCGCAGGAACGGTCGCTGGACATCGCCATTATCCGCAACGGCTCCCGCGGGATGCTGTGGCTTGAAACGCTGGTCGAGGTGGAAACACCGCACGGCCGCGTCGCCTACGGTCCCGTGACCGCACGTGATCTGCCCGGCCTGCTGGATGCCGGCATGCTGGAAGGCAAGCCGCACGCACTGAATCATGGCCTGACCGAGGAAATGCCCTGGTTCAAGAAGCAGACCCGTCTGACTTTCGAGCGCTGCGGCATCGTCGACCCCCGCTCGCTGAGTGATTATCAGGCGCATGGCGGCTACAAGGGCCTTGCCCGCGCGCTAACTATGACGCCGGAAGCCGTGGTCGAGGACGTGACCAAATCCGGCCTGCGCGGTCGTGGTGGCGCAGGCTTCCCCACCGGCATCAAATGGAAAACGGTTCTGGGTGCGAAAGCCGCCCAGAAATACATCGTCTGCAATGCCGATGAAGGCGATAGCGGCACCTTTGCCGACCGCATGATCATGGAAGGCGATCCCTTCGTGCTGATCGAAGGCATGACCATCGCCGGTTATGCCGTGGGCGCGACCAAGGGCTATGTCTATACGCGCTCCGAATATCCGCATGCCATTGACGCGATGAACCGCGCCATTATCGCCGCACGCGAAGCGGGTATGCTGGGTGATAATATTCTCGGTTCCGGCATTTCCTTCGACATGGAAGTGCGGCAGGGAGCCGGGGCCTATGTCTGCGGTGAGGAAACCGCACTGCTTGACAGCCTGGAAGGCAAGCGCGGCGTCGTGCGTGCCAAGCCGCCTTTGCCCGCTTTGTCCGGTCTGTTCGGGCAGCCAACCGTCATCAACAACGTGATCTCCCTGACCTCCGTGCCATGGATCATGACCCATGGTGGTGAGGCTTATGCCGCGTTCGGTCTTGGCCGTTCCCGTGGGACCATGCCGATCCAGATCGCTGGCAACGTCAAGCAAGGCGGCCTGTTTGAGATCGCCTTCGGTATCACGCTGGGCGAGCTGGTCGATGAGATCGGTGGTGGCACACTGACGGGGCGTCCGGTGCGCGCTGTGCAGATCGGTGGTCCGTTGGGAGCCTATTTCCCGCGCGCCCTGTTCGATACCCCGTTCGATTATGAGGCATTCGCGGCGAAGGACGGGCTGATCGGCCATGGCGGCATCGTTATTTTCGACGATACCGTCGATATGGCTCACATGGCCCGCTTCGCCATGGAATTCTGCGCCGAGGAAAGCTGCGGCAAATGCACGCCATGCCGCATCGGCTCCACGCGCGGCGTTGAAACGCTGGACAAACTGCTGCGCGGTGAACAGCACGAAAAAAACTATGCCGTGCTGGAAGATCTCTGCAACACGATGAAATTCGGCTCCCTGTGCGCGCTGGGCGGCTTCACCCCCTATCCGGTGGTCAGCGCGATGACCCATTTCCCCGAGGATTTCGCTCCCCGCACCGTCCCGGTGGCAGCGGAATAAGCGAAAGGAGACCTCCCATGCCGCTCGTGGAAGAAATCGACTATGGCACGCCAAAAGTCGTCAGTGAGAAATCCGTCACCCTGACCATTGACGGACGCCAGGTGACGGTGCCGGAAGGCACCTCCCTGATGCGCGCCGCCATGGATACCGGCATTACGGTGCCCAAGCTCTGCGCCTCCGACAATTTGAAGGCGTTCGGTTCCTGCCGTCTCTGTCTGGTGGAAATCGAGGGACGTCCGGGTACCCCGGCTTCCTGCACCACACCGGCCATGGAAGGCATGGTGGTGCATACCCAGACCGACCGTCTGGCACGCCTGCGCAAGGGCGTGATGGAGTTGTACATCTCCGACCATCCGCTGGACTGCCTGACCTGCTCCGCCAATGGCGATTGCGAGCTTCAGGATATGGCCGGGGCCGTCGGCTTGCGGGAAGTCCGCTATGGGTATGAGGGTGAAAATCACCTGCATGACAGCAAGGATGTTAGCAACCCGTATTTCCAGTACGATCCGTCCAAGTGCATCGTCTGTAATCGCTGCGTCCGTGCCTGTGAGGAAGTCCAGGGCACCTTCGCCCTGACCATTGAGGGCCGTGGCTTCGAAAGCCGCGTCTCCCCCGGTGCCGCACATGACAATTTCTTTTCCTCGGAATGCGTTTCCTGCGGCGCCTGTGTGCAGGCCTGCCCGACCGCAACCCTGATGGAAAAATCCGTCATCGAAATCGGCCAGCCGGAACATTCCGAAGTCACCACCTGCGCCTATTGCGGTGTGGGGTGCAGCTTCAAGGCGGAAATGCGCGGCGAACAGATCGTGCGCATGGTTCCCTACAAGGACGGCAAGGCCAATCATGGCCATAGCTGCGTCAAGGGCCGCTTCGCCTACGGTTATGCATTGCACAAGGATCGTCAGCTTGAGCCGATGATCCGTGAAAAAATCACCGACCCGTGGCGTGTGGTGAGCTGGGATGAAGCCATCCAGTATACCGCGAAAGAATTCCGCCGGATTCAGGACAAATACGGCCGCTCCTCTATCGGCGGTATTACCTCCTCCCGCTGCACCAATGAAGAAACCTATCTGGTGCAGAAGCTGGTGCGCGCCGTGTTCGGCAATAACAATGTCGATACCTGCGCCCGCGTCTGCCACTCTCCCACCGGCTATGGGTTGAAGACGACCTACGGCACCTCCGCTGGCACGCAGGATTTCGACAGTGTCGAGGAAAGCGATGTCATTGTGGTGATCGGTGCCAATCCGGTCGATGCCCATCCCGTGTTCGGCAGCCAGATGAAACGTCGCCTGCGGGATGGCGCGAAGCTGATCGTGATCGATCCGCGCAAGACAGATCTGGTCAAATCCCCGCATATCAAGGCCGATTTCCATCTGCCCCTGCGCCCCGGCACCAATGTCGCCATCGTTTCCGCACTGGCCCATGTGGTTGTGACGGAGGGGCTGCTGGACGAAGCTTTCGTGCGTGAACGCACCGATTGGGAGTCCTTCCAGGACTGGGTGCAGTTCGTGACCCGCCCGGAAAACAGCCCGGAAGCCGTTGCCGAAATCTGCGGTGTCAGTGCCGAAGATATTCGTGGCGCTGCCCGTCTCTATGCGACCGGCGGGAATGCCGCGATCTATTACGGTCTGGGTGTGACCGAGCACAGCCAGGGTACGACGACGGTGATGGCCATCGCCAATCTCGCCATGGCGACCGGTAATCTGGGCCGCCGTGGCGTGGGCGTGAACCCGCTGCGTGGTCAGAACAACGTGCAGGGTTCGTGCGACATGGGGTCTTTCCCCCATGAATTCACCGATTACCGCCATGTTTCCAACGATGCCGCCCGCGCCCAGTTCGAAGCGCTGTGGGGCGTGTCGCTGGATGCCGAGCCGGGTCTGCGCATTCCGAACATGATCGATGCCGCCGTCGATGGGACCTATAAAGGCATCTACATTCAGGGTGAGGACATTGTTCAGTCCGATCCCGATACCACCCATATGATTGCCGGTCTGAAAAACATGGAATGCGTTGTCGTTCAGGACCTGTTCCTGAATGAAACCGCCGACTATGCCCATGTGTTTCTGCCGGGCTGCTCCTTCCTTGAGAAGGATGGAACCTTCACCAATGCCGAGCGCCGCATCAATCGCGTGCGCAAGGTGATGTCGCCGAAAAATGGTTATGGTGACTGGGAAATTACCCAGATGCTGGCCAAGGCCATGGGTTATCCCATGCACTACAACCACCCGTCCGAGATCATGGACGAGATTGCCGCTACTACTCCGAACTTCGCCCTTGTTTCTTACGCGAAACTCGATGAGGCCGGCTCTGTGCAGTGGCCTTGCAATGACGAGCATCCGGATGGCATGCCGATCATGCATATCGGCCAGTTCAGCCGCGGCAAGGGCTATTTCGTCGTCACCGAATATATCGCGACCGATGAAAAGACCGGCCCGCTCTTTCCGCTTCTGCTCACCACCGGTCGTATTCTCAGCCAGTATAATGTGGGCGCGCAGACACGCCGCACCCATAACTCCATGTGGCATGAGGAAGACCGGCTGGATATCCATCCGAAAGACGCCGAGGATCGCGGCGTTCGTGATGGGGACTGGGTGAAACTGGAAAGCCGCTCCGGCGCGACATCGCTGCGGGCACGCATCACCGAAAAGGTTCCGCCGGGCGTGGTCTACACCACCTTCCATCACCCGGCGAGCCAGGCCAATGTTGTGACCACCGATAACTCCGATTGGGCTACCAACTGCCCGGAATACAAGGTCACAGCCGTGCAGGTACAGCGCAGCAATGGCCCCACCGAGTGGCAGCGTGAATACGGCGATCACTCCACGCAGGCCCGCCGGATTATCCCGGCAGCTGCGGAATAAGGGTGTTCAATCCCGCGCCTCTGTTTGACGGGGCACGGGATTGATCCTTTTTCTCCGCTCATGCGCACCAGCCATAAAGTCCGGCCTGACCGCTACACGACCGGCGCATCCGCCTATCAGCCTCACGAACGATTCATCCCGGAGGAAACGCCTGTCGCGCTGACTTATGGCCGTGCCACGCATGCCGTGATGATGGCGACGCCCGCCGATCTGGAAGATTTTGCGGTTGGTTTCAGTCTGGCAGAAGGACTGATCGACAGTGTTCACGACATTGAAAGTCTGGAAATTGTGGAGGTGACGCATGGCGTCGAACTCCGCATGGATCTGACGCAGACCCGTGATGCGGCCTTCATTGCCCGCCGACGCCACGTAACCGGTGCCACCGGTTGCGGCCTGTGCGGCATGGAAAGTCTTGATGAGGCCGCGAAATCTCCGCCGCGCGTCTCTGCCGATCTGGTGATTGATGCTGAAACCATCGTCACGGCGATGGAGGCCCTCTCCCCCGTGCAGACGCTGAATCTGCGTACCCATGCGGTGCATGCAGCGGCTTTCTGGCAACCCGGACAGGGTCTGCTGGCCATCCGGGAAGATGTCGGTCGGCATAACGCGCTTGATAAGCTGGCCGGCTTTCTGGCACGCAGCGGTATCCCTGCCTCCTCCGGGCTTGTACTGCTGACCAGTCGCGTTTCGGTAGAGATGGTGCAGAAAGCGGCCCGCATGGGGGCTGGCATCATCGTTGCTGTCTCTGCCCCCACCACTCTGGCCATCCGTACTGCGGAAGCCGCCAATATCACGCTTGCAGCTGTCGCGCGGCGTGATGGATTCGAGCTGTTCACCCATCCATGGCGTATCCCCTGCCATGATGCGGATACAAACAGCGACGTGGCCAGCAACGTCACCTGGCTGCATCCGGGATCAACACCCCCGTAAAACGGTGTGCCTGACCTCTGCCTGATCGCCTCCAACCATCGCAAGGGAAATTGTCCCGTGACCGCAACCAATGATCGCCTCGTGACAATGGCCAATCAGATTGCCGGGTTTTTCTCCCACCGGCCGGAAGAAACAGCCATCTCCGGCATTGCCGAGCACATTGTGCTGTACTGGGAACCGCGTATGCGGCGCGCCTTCGACGCCATCATAGAATCACATAATCCGGCCCTAAGCCCTCTGGCGCAAAAAGCTGGAGAGTATTTAATGTCCCATGATGTGAAACCGTCCGACCACGACCCTCTCGCGGGGATGCAGCCACGTGCGGTGACGGGATCCGATCCAAAAGAAGATCCAAACACACCTCCGGGGGGATTCAATACAGATGAGCAGCACGGAGATAACCGCGCCTCAAGCTGATCCAGGTATTCTGGACCGGGCGCGCATCATCGCTCAGCCTGGTTTCAATCGCTGGCTGGTGCCGCCCGCGGCGCTGGCCATTCACCTTTGCATCGGCATGGCCTACGGCCTGTCGGTGTTCTGGCTGCCGATGCAGAAAATCATCGGCACGGCCTGCCCCGCTTCCATGGGCGAACTGGCTCAATTGACCACGACAGACTGTGACTGGTCTGAAGGATCTCTGGTCACCGCCTTCAAGCTCGGCATTGTTTTTCTCGGTATTTCCGCCGCCATCTGGGGTGGCTGGCTCGAACGGGTCGGCCCGCGCCGTGCAGGCGTCGTGGCCGCCTTGTGCTGGTCAGGAGGCTGGCTGATCTCCGCGTTGGGGATTTATCAGCACCAACTCTGGCTGATCTGGCTGGGCCTCGGCGTCATTGGCGGGATCGGGCTGGGTATTGGTTATATCTCTCCGGTTTCAACCCTGATCAAATGGTTCCCTGATCGTCGTGGCATGGCGACCGGCATGGCCATCATGGGCTTTGGCGGAGGGGCCGTTGTCGGCAGTCCGCTGGCATTGATGCTGCTACAGCATTTCCGCGTGGTCGATCCGGCCACCCATGTCATCACACAACATGGTTTGTGGCAGACCTTCACCGTGATGGGGCTGATCTATCTGGTGTTCATGCTGGGGGGTGCCTTCGCCTATCGCATTCCGCCGGATGGATGGAGGCCGGATGGCTTTAACGGCACCGCGGCCACCAAACGGATGATCGCACAGGGTCACGTGCATCTTGGCCGTGCCTGGAAAACACCGCAATTCTGGCTGCTCTGGGCAGTGCTGATGCTCAATGTGAGCGCCGGGATCGCAGTGCTGTCCATCGCCTCCCCCATGTTGCAGCGTATTTTCGGCGGTGCCTTGATCGATCAGCCGGGTGTGACGCTCGCCAACCTGTCCCTCGCACAGAAAACCGCTGTTGCAGGTGTAGCCGGTGGTTTCGTCAGCCTGCTGTCCCTGTTCAATATCGGGGGTCGCTTCTTCTGGGCGACCATTTCCGACAAGATCGGGCGCAAGCTCACCTATACGATTTTCTTCATTCTCGGCGCGGTACTCTATACGCTGACCCCCGTCGCCGCCCATGCCGGACACAAGGCGCTGTTCGTGCTGGCGTTCTGCGTCATCCTGTCCATGTATGGTGGTGGTTTCTCGACGATCCCTGCTTACCTGGCTGATATTTTCGGCACACGATTCGTAGGGGCCATCCATGGTCGCTTGCTGACAGCATGGTCAACAGCAGGCGTCGTCGGGCCTACTCTGGTAACGGTGCTGCCCGCCATGTTCGGATCATCCGATCCGGTGCATCTGTATGACACCACCTTCCATATTCTTGCCGGATTGCTGATCCTCGGCCTGATTGCAAACTGGCTGGTACGTCCTCTTCCGGCCTATGCGTTCATGTCAGAGGCAGAGCTGGCAAGCCTTCAGGCTGATGGCACCAAAGGGAGTTATGCCACTGGATCCTTCGGGATCGGTGTCGGTGGATTTTCTGCCGCGTTGATCCTGCCATGGCTGATCGTCGGTCTGCCGATTGCCTGGGGTATCTGGAAGACCATTATCAAGGCAGCGCCTTTGTTCAATTGACCATCGGATCAACTGAACAGGATATTTCGATCAAGCTCTCCTCCCCTTTCCGCAGTGAGATGGAAAAGGGGAGGAGACCGTTTTTCGGATCAGCGTTTACGTTCAACTTGCGACACGTCACGCACTGCGCCACGGGCCGCATTGGTCGTCATGGCCGCATAGGCCCGCAGGGCAGGCGAGACCTTGCGCTGGCGTTCGGCGGGTTTCCATGCCGCCTCCCCCTTCGCTTCCATGGCGGTGCGACGTGCGGCCAGCACCTCATCCGGCAATGCGATGCTGATAATCCGGTTGGGAATATCGATCAGAACCGGATCACCGGTTTCCACCAGAGCGATCAGCCCCCCTTCCGCCGCTTCCGGCGAGACATGCCCGATCGACAGGCCGGACGTACCGCCCGAGAAACGGCCATCCGTCACCAGCGCACAGAGCTTGCCCAGACCTTTGGATTTCAGATAGCTGGTCGGATACAGCATCTCCTGCATACCGGGACCACCTTTCGGGCCTTCGTAGCGGATCACCACGACATCCCCCGCCACCACCTGGCCGCCGAGAATGCCGGATACCGCCGCATCCTGACTTTCATAAACCCGGGCCGTACCACGGAATGTCAGAATGGATTCATCCACGCCGGCGGTTTTGACGATACAGCCTTCCGGGGCGAGGTTGCCGAACAGCACCGCCAAGCCGCCATCATGCGAGAACGGATGCTCAGTGGAACGGATCACACCCTTCTGGCGATCCTCATCCACGCTGTCCCACCGTGCAGACTGGCTGAACGCGACCTGTGTCGGCACGCCACCCGGTGCGGCGCGGAAGAAGGTGCGGACTTCCTCGCTGCTGGTGCGGCCGATATCCCAGCGTTCCAACGCATCTTTCAGCGTCGGCGCATGCACGGTCGGGCGGGAGGCATCAAGCAGACCGGCACGCTCCAACTCACCCAGAATAGCCATAATGCCACCGGCCCGATGCACGTCTTCCATATGCACATCCGATTTGGCAGGCGCGACCTTGCACAGGCAGGGCACCCGGCGCGACAGACGGTCGATATCGGCCATGGTAAAATCCACACCTGCTTCCTGAGCCGCCGCGAGCAGATGCAGCACCGTGTTGGTGGAACCACCCATGGCGATATCGAGGCTCATCGCATTCTCGAACGCCGCATGGGTGGCGATGCCGCGCGGCGTGGCGGAGACATCATCCTGCTCATACCACCGCCGGGCGAGATCGACGATCAGATGCCCGGCCTCCCGGAACAGCTTTTCCCGGTCGGCATGGGTCGCGAGCACGGAACCATTGCCCGGCAGCGACAGGCCCAGCGCCTCAGTCAGACAGTTCATGGAATTGGCGGTGAACATACCGGAGCATGACCCGCAGGTCGGGCAGGCCGAGCGCTCGACGGCCTGAACCTCTTCATCCGTGTAGGATTCATCCGCCGCCACGACCATGGCATCAACCAGATCGAGCGCGCGCGTTGCCCCTTTCACCACGGTCTTGCCGGCCTCCATCGGACCGCCGGAGACAAACACCGCCGGGATGTTCAGCCGCATGGCGGCCATCAGCATGCCGGGCGTGATCTTGTCGCAGTTGGAGATGCACACCATCGCATCAGCGCAATGGGCGTTCACCATATATTCGACACTGTCGGCAATCAGCTCACGGCTGGGGAGGGAGTAGAGCATGCCGTCATGCCCCATCGCGATCCCGTCATCGACCGCAATGGTGTTGAATTCCTTGGCGACGCCGCCGGCAGCCTCGATTTCCCGCGCCACCAGCTGGCCGAGATCCTTCAAATGCACATGGCCGGGCACGAACTGGGTGAAGCTGTTGACGACCGCGATAATGGGCTTGCCGAAATCACCATCCTTCATGCCGGTCGCGCGCCAGAGTCCGCGTGCGCCCGCCATATTGCGGCCATGGGTGGTGGTCCGGGATCGATACTGTGGCATGGTTCGAACCTTGGAAATGTTCCGCCCCTCATACGCCGTTTAGCAGAGTAGGAAAAATCTATTATTCTGCTTCCATTCAGTCGCTGGAGATATCACTGATGGAGGCCCGACAGCTCCGGCATTTTCTGACGGTTGCGGAAACGCTGCATTTCGGACGGGCGGCCGAGCGGCTGAACATGACACAGCCACCGTTGAGCCAGTCCATTCTGGCACTGGAGCGACAATTGGAAGCGGCGCTTTTCATCCGCTCCCGCCGCAGCGTGGCGTTAAGCCCGTTCGGCCAGCAATGGCTGCCGCATGTCCGCGCCGCGCTGGCCTCGCTGGAAGCACTCCCCGGCATCGCCCGCCGCCTGAGGGACGGGGAAACCGGGCGGTTGGAACTGTCTTTCGTCAGCACGGCCGATTACAGCATCCTGCCATCCCTGGTGCGCCGATATGCAGCGCTGTACCCGGATGTAGAGATCGTCCTCACCGAGGCCACCAGTGACGTCCAGATCGACGCCCTGCTGCATGGGCGCGGTCATGCAGGGATCGTCATCCATCCGGATCGCAGCACATTACCGGCCGCGCTGGCATATCACCCCCTGACGCGGGAAAAACTGATCGCGGCTGTACCGGATAACAGTCACGACCTTTCACCCCATGCCATCATGCAGTCGCCGCTGATCATCTTTCCCCGGCACTCCGCACCGGCTTTCTACGATCTGGTCACGCACTACCACGCCAGATATGGCGGAGGAGCCGCCATCGCTCAGGAGGCGATCCAGATGCAGACGATCATCAGCCTCGTCTCGGCGGGGATGGGGATCGCACTCGTGCCCGCCTCCCTGCGCCACCTTGCCCGGACAGGTGTGCGCTATGTCGATCTGGAGGAGGATGCGCCGATCCTGGAAACCGGCATGATCTGGCGCCGTGATGATACAGCGCCAATCCTGTCCCGTCTGCTGGAAGTCGCGCAGGACATGTCGGAGCAGATTACCAGCGATAACCAAGCGTAGCGAACACGGCCCGGCCCGTCGCGTAGTAGCAGCTCGTCATCCGCACGCAGCCGGCCACGATACGGCGATCCGCGAGATTGGTTGCATTAACCTGCAACCGCCAGCGATCCATTTCCACCCGTGCCGTTAGGTCGAACTGCACCGAACTCGGAACATTGAACGTGTTCGGCACAGCCCCCGATGTCTCACCATTATAGCGGACGCCGCTACCCAGCGCGAAATTCCAGCGTTCAGAAATCGGAAATTCCTTTTCCATATACAGGCTCGCCATATGGCTCGGCACGAAAACGGGGCGTGATCCAGTCGCTCCTTTTTCGGTGCTGCTGGTGATCAGCGGCTCCTGATAGGTCAGGGCGGCGATCATGCGCAGGGTTGGGGTCAGATTGCCTGTCGCCTCCGCTTCAGCACCGCGCGTACGGATTTCTCCTGTCTGGATCGAGAAATTGACGTTGTTCGGATCAGGCGTCAGCACATTCTGCTGGGTCAGATCGAATGCATCGACCGTGAACATGATGTCGCGATGCACCGGCTTGTATTTGATGCCAACCTCGACCTGATTACCGGTGGTCGGCACATAACTGTTGCCAACCCGATCCACCCCCGTTTGCGGCTGAAACGAAGTGGCATAGGTCACATAAGGCGACATGCCATTCTCAGCCGCATACAGCAATCCGGCGCGATAGCTGAAATGCGTCGGGTCGCTGTTCTGCGTGGAGCGGGTTTTGTTGTTGGTCAGACTGTCAGAGACGAAATCCTCACGCCCTGTCAGCGTCAGACGCCAGTGCTGCCAGGCGATCTGATCCTGCACATAAACACCGGTCTGAATCTGGGTCTCGTTGGTGTTGATCGTCGAGGCATAGGCCGGAGCCGTCACATTACGATAGACGGGAGCATAAAGATCCAGCGACGGTCCCGTTCCCTGCCCACGGCGTGTGGAGATGAACTGTGTCGTGATATTCACACCCGTCAGCAGATCATGCGTGACAGGGCCGGTCGCAAAATGAACTTCGGACTGATTATCGACCGCCAGCGTGTTGAACATGTTCAACTGCTGCTGCGCCTGCCGGGTAATACTGCGCTGATTGGCGGCAAGGCCGGTGGTGGTCACCGTGCGATAATTCAGATCCTCATGCATGAAACGAAGATTCTGCCGAAGCGTCCAGCGATCCGTCACATGATGCTCGGCCAAATATCCCACCGAAACCTCACGCTTGGAATAGACATCATAATTCGGATCGCCGGTATTCAAACTTTGCCGGATATAGCCGTAGCGACTTGGAAACACCGTACCGATAGCGGGCAGAAACTGGGCCGCCGATCCGGCATCAATCTGCATATAGCTGGACAGAAACGTTACTGTCGTTTTCTCGCCTGACCATTTCACCGACGGCGCAACATAGATCCTGTTGTTCAGCACATTATCAACAAATGTATCGGATTTACGCATCAGCCCGTTCAGCCGCCACAGCCAGGAACCATCGTTCGTGAGCCGGCCACCCAGATCGGCAGCCCCCTGAATACGGTTGAAAGAACCGCCCTGCACCTGCACTTCGTTGGTATGATCGAGGCGCGGTTGTTTGCTGACTGCATTGATAATACCGCCAAGCTGACCGGAACCGTACAAGGCCGCATTGGCCCCACGCAACACGTCGATCCGTTCCAGCCCGTACGGTTCCAGATCGAAAGTCTGCGAGGCACTGGCCATCGGCAGTTTCAGCCCATCCAGATAGGTATCAGGTGTAAAACCTCGGATCGTGCCGCCGAAACCGCGCGGATCATCCCGGCCACCGACATCCGTCACGCCGGCCGTATAACGCATTGCCTCGGCAATGCTGCGGATGTTCAGATCTTCCAGCCTGTCACGGGTGATGACCGTGACATTCTGCGATGTCTGCATCAGGGGCGTATCGGTTTTCGTGGCCGCAATACTTTTCCGGGCCAGGAATCCCTTGACCGGTCCTAACGCCGTTTCCTGCTGTCCCGATACATTCAACTGCGGCAGTGCCCCTGCCTCCTGCGCATGGGCGGAAACCCCTGGCAACCCCATCGTAAGGCAAAAAGCCCCGGATATATAACCGGCTTTGCGTATCCTGATGCGCCGAGGCAGCCTTTTCATGTCATCATTCCCGAATGGATCGGGTGCTCATAGTGAAAATGCGAGGTATTCTCAATAACTTATTTTGATTACGCATCAATGCGTCTGCAACATGGCAATATCTCCGCCTGTCTTTGCCAGCATTTCCTGGGAAAACAGATGGACTTCGCCAGCCGTCAGGACGCTACAAGCGCAGCAATACAGGAAATAATAAGTAGAAAGAAAGGATAGCTGGTCTGTCACCGCAGAAATACGGCAAGATCAAGCATGTAAACCTGGTAGCGGTGGACGGATTTGAACCGCCGACCAAGGGATTATGATTCCCCTGCTCTACCGCTGAGCTACACCGCCAGGTTGGGGGCCGCTGATACCGCCGTACTGGCCGGTACGTCAATCACCTGCGAGACAGATTTACGAATAAAACCACCCCCCAGAACCCGGTCCCCATCATAGAACACACAGGCCTGTCCAGGCGCAGGCAAGGCTTCGGTTTCCAGTATGACCTCGACACCGCCCTCGATCACCCGGACCATCGCCGGATGCGGCGTTTCCCGCGCCCTCAGCTTGACCATACAGGCAATGGGGGCAATGGGCGGGGTCATCAGCCAGTTGACTTCAGAAAGCACGATACGCCGCTGGGCTGTGCCGGCAGGCCCCACTACCACGCGGCGGCTGCCGGCATCCAGCGACACCACCACATGGCGCACGCCGCCGATCATCGCCGCATTGCCGAGGCGCTTCGCCTGACCGATCGTATAGCGTCCCACACCTTCATGCTGCCCCACCACCTGACCATCCCGGTCCACGATCTGCCCCGGCTCCAGCGCATCGGGGCGGAAGCGGGCCACAACATCGGCATAGGTGCCAGCGGGAACGAAGCAGATATCCTGACTGTCCGGCTTACGTGCCACAGCCAGCCCCAACCGCTCGGCATGGGCGCGCACGTCATCCTTGCTTTCCATGCCCCCCAGCGGGAACAGGCTGACATCCAGCTGGTCCCGTGTGGTGGCGAACAGAAACCAGCTCTGGTCGCGGGAAGGATCGACCGCGCGATGCAGTTCCGCTCCATCCGGCCCGTCGATACGCCGTACGTAATGGCCGGTCGCCAGACGCTCTGCGCCCAGATCACGCATCAACGCGGTCAGATCGGCAAATTTGACTGTCTGGTTGCAGCGGATGCAAGGAACCGGTGTTTCCCCTGCGGCATAGGCATCGGCAAAATCAGCCATCACCGCATTGCGGAACCGTTCTTCCGCATCGATCACGTAATGCGGAAAGCCGAGCCGGTCAGCAACCCGCCTGGCATCGTAAATATCCTGCCCGGCGCAGCAGGCTCCCTTCCGCTTCGCTGCCGCTCCGTGATCATAGAGTTGCAGCGTCACGCCGATCACCTCGTGTCCCGCTTCCTGCAACAATCCGGCGACGACGGAGCTGTCGACTCCGCCGGACATGGCAACCAGGACACGCATCGGTGATCAGCCCCCCGCGTTACGGCTGCCGGATGGCAGGCGCACGACCAGCCCGTCCAGAGCCTCGGTCATCACCAGCTGGCAGCCGAGGCGGGAAGTCTTCTGCAGGCCGAATGCCAGATCAAGCATGTCTTCCTCATCCTCGGTCGGCTGTTCCAGACGGTCGAACCATTCCGGATCAACGATCACATGGCAGGTCGAGCAGGCCAGCGATCCTTCGCATGCGCCTTCAATATCCACGCCATGCTTATGGGCGATCTCCAGCACGGACAAACCGGCGGGGGCATCAACTTCCCGGTGCGTGCCATCCTGTTCGACGAAAGTCATCTTGGGCATTGCGTCTCGTTTCCGCATTCTTGTCGCGCCCGGCACAGGCCGGGCGGCTGGGTCTCAGGTGGCGTCCCGGCACAAAGGAAGGGAGGGAGCATCCCGCCACACCCGTGCCAGCGCGGCAACCGCGCGATCCACATCCGCGGCGGAGGTATAGCGTCCGATGCCAAGGCGCAAGCTTCGTGCCGCCTGCGCCCCGCTCACCCCCATTGCACGAAGCACATAGGACGGCTCAACCTCCGCGGATGTACAGGCGGAGCCGGTGGACATCGCCAGCCATGGCAGGGCGGCCATGAGCTGCTGTGCCGTCCTTTCTTCTGGCCTATCAGCAGGAAAAGCCACGTTCAGATTACCCGCCACACGCTGTTCGAGGGAGCCATTGACGCTCACCCCCGGCAGAGCCTCCCGCAGAAGGGACAGCAAACGATCTCTCAGCCCGGCGATGCGCACAGCTTCGGCCTCCCCTTCCTGACGGGCAATGGCGCAGGCTGCGCCGAACCCCACGATCAGCGGCGCGGGCAAGGTGCCGGAGCGCAAGCCGCGCTCCTGACCGCCGCCGGAGAAAAGCGGCTCCAGCCGTGTGCGCGGGCGTCGGCGCACATACAGCGCCCCAATCCCTTTCGGGCCATACATTTTATGGGCGCTCAGCGACATCAGATCGACCCGCGCCTCACCATTGCCGACCGAAAGCGGGATTTTCCCGGCCGCCTGCGCCGCATCGGTATGAAACAGGGCACCCCGCTCATGCGCCAGACGGGCCAAGGTGGGGATATCCTGAATCACACCCGTCTCATTATTGACCGTCATGATGCTGACCAGCAGCGCAGGCAAAATCAGGGCCTCCCGCAGCGCTTGCGGGTCCAGCAACCCGTCAGCCCCGACCGGCAGGATCACCGGCTCAAACCCTTCCCGTGCCAGATCATGCACGGATTCAAGAACGCATTTATGCTCGGTGGCCACGGTAATGATGCGGCGGGGCGAAGATGGCGCATGATGCAGGGCAAAGCGGGCCGCGCCCTTGATCGCCAGATTATTGGCCTCGGTCGCGCCGGAGGTGAACACGATCTCCCTCCCCTCCGCACCGATCAGCGCCGCCACACTGTCCCGGGCCTGCTCTACCATGGCGGCAACCTGCTGGCCGGATTCATGAGCAGTGCTGTGCGGATTGGCGGACATCTCCGTCCATAAGGGCGCCATTGCCTGCACCACACGCGGATCACAGGGTGTCGTCGCCTGATAATCGAAATAAAGAGGCGTCTCTGGCAAACTCATCACCGGGCCGATATGGGATGAGACACAGAGAAAGGAAAGGGCTTGGAAGACGGTTCTGGCCTCAACCGGGAGGCCATGGTGGCATAGGCATCCATAAAGGCTTGCACATCCGCCTCTGTCACATTCCATGGCAGCGAGACACGGATTGCCTCCCCCGCCTGCTGCCCAAGCCCCATCGCCGCCAGCACATGGCTGCGCGCTACCTTGCCGGAACTGCATGCCGATCCGGCTGAAACCTGAATACCGGCCAGATCAAGCGCCATCACCTGACGCTGCGCCGCCACACCGGGCAGGATCAGACATGACGTGTTGGGCAAACGCCCCAGCTTCGCCCCTCCACCTGCTACCACCGCCCCTGCCATGGTGGCTGCCTGTTCCAGCCTGTCTCTCCATTCAATCAGCCGGCCCCACGCTCCTCCTTGCTCATCTGTCCGCATGGCCGCACGAGCCGCGGCGGCGAAGGCGCTGATCGCCGGTAAGGCCGGAGTGCCACCGCGCCAGCCTCTTTCCTGACCACCACCTTTCATCAGCGGCCTGACATCCCGATGGGCCGCATCACGCAGCAGCAGCGCCCCTACCCCCGGAACGCCTCCCAGCTTATGGGCGGACAAAGCCATACTGTCCGCATCCAGCGTCCTCATCGACACCGCCATCCGGCCAGCCGCCTGCGCCGCATCCACATGCAGAAGGGCCCCATACTGGCGGCAGAGCGCGGCAACCTCCGCCACCGGCTGGATAACGCCCGTCTCGTTATTGGCCAGCATCAGGCACACCAGAGCCTGGCCGCCCTGCGCCAGCCGTGCTTCCAGATCATGCAGATCGGTCACACCTTCGCGATCGACACCGATCAGTTCCGCATCCGGGCGGCAAGACAGCAACGCAGGATGCTCCGTCGCACCAAGAAGCAAACGGCGCCCCTCCCCCAGTACATGCACGGCAAGACTGTCTGCCTCCGTACCGCCGGAGGTGAAAATCACCTCATCCGGCCCGGCTCCATAGAGCATCGCCAGAGTTTCACGAGCCGTTTCCTGCCGGTCCCTCGCCCGACGCCCGGCGCGATGCAGCGAGGATGGATTGCCCGGTTCCCGAACGACCTCCTGCAATGCCGCCATGGCCTCCGGGCGCACCGGCTCGGAAGCATTCGCATCCAGATAAACTGACAGGGGTGCCACGAATCTCGATTTCCTTTTGCGGTCTGCCGGAACTGCAAATAAGCCATCAGGCCGCCATACAGGACAGGCAGGCCACAATTTAATGGCGTATTCATGCGCTTTTTGTTAGCAAAAGTGACTGCTGGTACAATATGATGGTCAAACAGAGCTGCTGCTTGCAGCAGGACAATAGAATAGCAAAAGGAAAAAGGGACGGTACAGTGGCCGCAGAAACGCTCGCCGTTACCGGGTTCGCAGGACATTCCAGTCCTTCACGTCCGCTTCCGGTTCAGACATCCGCACCGCTACAGAACCAGATATCCCGATCGGATTTTAAACATATCAGGTCAGACCCCGATACGTGACGGCAGCGTCATGTGCCTGGCCTTGAATATCCAGCAAAAATACGTCCGGAGCAACCGGATAACGATAGCCTCGGCGCGTGCCCGTTGCACGCAGTCGATCAGAGAACGGAATTGAACTGCTCATGCCTGAGGTGATGTTTGCCGGCCCCGACGGCCGGCTCGAAGGTCGTTACCACCACTGTAAGGAAGCGGGTGCGCCGCTCGCTCTGATACTTCATCCTCACCCGCTGCACGGGGGGACGATGAATAACCGTATCACCTATACCATGTACCAGTCGTTTCAGCGGCTGGGCTTTTCCGTAATGCGTTTTAATTTCCGCGGTGTCGGTCGCAGCCAGGGCCGTTATGATGGCGGGATTGGTGAAATCGGTGATGCCGCCGGGGCACTGGACTGGATGCAGTCCGTCAACCCCAACCATGGCGGTCTTTGGATTGCCGGATATTCCTTCGGTGCCTTCATCGGCATGCAGTTGCTGATGCGCCGCCCGGAAATCTCAGGATGGGTCAGTGTCGCGCCGCCGGCCAATCATTATGATTTCGGCTTCCTCGCCCCCTGCCCCTGCGGCGGTCTGATGCTGCATGGCGATGCGGACGAGCTGGTGCCGGAACCCGCAGTGCGCAAGCTGGTGGACAAGCTGAACACCCAGAAAAATGTCGAGGTCGATTACCGCGTGTTCAAGGGTGCGGATCACGTCTTCGCTTCCCATGCCGAAAAAGTCTCCGAAGCGGTCGAGGACTATGTCGGTCGCTCGATCGGTGCTCGACCGATGGCGCTGGCGGCTGACTGATTAAAAATATGGCTCCCCGGTCAGACTGGTCTTGTTCAGACTGGTCTGACTGGGGAACACCTGACCAATCTGCCTCCGCTGATCGGCGTTTTCACACCGGTTGTCGCCGGTTCACTCAACGGCAATCCCCGAACGCTTCTGACCGCCAGATAGCCGAAGCACTGCGCTTCCAGCGCATCCCCATCCCATCCGAACGCCTCCCCTGGATAGACCGGCACAGCGAGCCGCCCCTGCAGGGCCTCCATGATCGCCGGATTGCGACGCCCGCCCCCCACGATGATCCAGCCGCCCGGCTCCCGGCCCGGCCAGCGCAGGGCCGCAATGGAGGCCGCGGTAAAGGCCGTCAGCGTTGCCGCGCCATCTCCGGCGGAAAGATCATGCACCCCGCTTTCCGTCAGGCTGTGCGAGAAATCCAGCCGATCCAGTGATTTCGGTGGAGGCAGGCGGAAAAACGGAGCCGCCAGCAGCCGCGCCAGCACGGCCTGATCCACGCGCCCCGACCGCGCCAAGGCTCCGTCACGGTCACATTCCTGCCCGGTATGAAGGGTGGCCCAATCATCCAGCGGGCCATTACCCGGCCCGGTATCGGAGGCCGAGATCGTGCCATCCCGCCCGATCAAGGTGACATTGCTCACGCCACCGATATTCAGGACCGCGATATAATCCGCCCCATGCCATGCCGCCTCCGGCAGGCCCTCTGCCAGCGCACGATGAAACAGCGGCACCAGCGGCGCACCTTGCCCGCCTGCCTGCATATCGGCCGAGCGGAAATCATGGACCACATCAATCCCGGTCAGCCGGGCCAGCAAGGCGGCATCGCCAATCTGCCAGGTCCAACCCTCCTGCGGACGGTGCAATATAGTCTGACCATGAAACCCGAGCAGATTTGCGCGCACCCCCAGCGCCTTCACGGCATCGGCATGGCGTTCCGTCAGGCGGCGCTCGACATCATGCAGGAAAGGATCATACGCCCCCTTCACAAGACCCGGCGCACTATCCAGCAAACGCCGTAGATCAGCCCGTAACCCAGGATCATAAGAAACGGTCACTGCGGGACCATAGCCGGTGATGCTCACACCATCCGTCTCGATCACCGCCGCATCGACCCCGTCGAGAGACGTCCCACTCATCAAGCCGATGGCGCGGAGAGGAGGAGACATATTCTGCGGCTGCGTTGCATCAGCGGCCATTCACCAGCGCCTTTTCCCGTGCTAACCCGCGCATCATGTCACGCAGCGCATTTCTTCGCGAGGCCGAGGCCCGCGGTTTCCTGTTCCAGTGCACCGATCAGGAGGCTCTGGACAACGCCCTCAGCAACGGCACAGTCAGCGCCTATACAGGCTTCGACTGCACCGCCGACAGTCTGCATGTCGGGCATATGATGCAGATCATGCTGCTGCGCCTGTTGCAGCGGCACGGGCATCGGCCCGTCGTTCTGCTGGGCGGCGGCACCACACGGATCGGCGATCCTTCCTTCCGCGAGGAAGCCCGTCAGCTTCTGACCGATGCCCAGATTGCCGCGAATATGGATGGCATCCGCGCCAATATCGAGCCGTTCCTGACTTTCGGCACCGGCCCTACCGATGCCACGCTGGTGAACAATGCCGACTGGCTGGACACGCTCGGCTATATCGAGATCCTGCGGGAGGTGGGTGTTCATTTCAGCATCAATCGCATGCTGTCCTTCGACAGTGTCCGCACCCGGCTGGAGCGCGAACAAGGGCTGACCTTTCTGGAGTTCAACTACTCCATCCTGCAAAGCTATGATTTCAGGGAGCTGAACCGTCGCCTTGGTGTGACGCTGCAATTCGGTGGCTCCGATCAGTGGAGCAACATCATCTCCGGCGTCGATCTGGTCCGACGCACGGATGGAAAGCAGGTTTTCGGCTTTACCGCGCCGCTGGTCACCACCGCATCAGGGGCGAAAATGGGCAAGACGGCGAAGGGTGCGGTCTGGCTGACGGCGGAAAAGCTCAGCCCGTATGATTACTGGCAGTTCTGGCGCAATACGGAAGATGCCGATGTCGGCCGCTTCCTGCGCCTGTTCACCGAACTGCCGCTGGACGAGATCGGCCGCCTCGCCGCCCTGCAAGGTGCGGAGATCAACGAGGCCAAGAAAATCCTCGCCACGGAAGCAACCGGGATCCTGCATGGCCGGGAGTCGGCAGAGGCCGCCGCGGAAACCGCCCGCCGCGCCTTTGAGCAGGGCGAAGCCGCCGACACGCTGCCGAGTGTCGCCATTGCAGCCTCCGAGCTGGCGGAGGGGCTGCCGATCCTCCGCGCCCTGACGGTTGCAGGTCTGGCGCAATCCAATGGTGAGGCCCGCCGCCTGATCCGGGGTGGTGGCGCGCGCGTGAATAATGAGGCCGTCACGGATGAAATGCTGAAACTCTCCCCCGCCGATCTTCAGGATGGGGCCATCAAGCTTTCGGCCGGGCGCAAACAGCATCGTCTGCTGAAGCCGGTCTGAACAACGGCTGATCCGGTCAGGCGGCTACAGGCCTGACCGGATTGAAAGCCTATCCAGCCAGAACGGCGTGGAAATGATCCAGCGCCCAGTCCGCCTGATCCCGCGTCAGGACCAGCGGCGGAGCGATACGGATCGTGTGGTCATGCGTTTCCTTGCAGAGCAGGCCGCGTGTCTGCAACTGCTCACAGATGCGGCGCGCGCCGCCTGCATCGGGGTGCAGCTCCACCGCCAGCATCAGGCCACGCCCGCGCACCTCCCTGATGATCGCACCACCGATGGCACGCAAACCATTCAACAGATGCGCGCCGATCACAGCGGCATTCTCGATCATGCCTTCCTCGATCAGCACCCGGAGCGCCGCACGAGCCACCGCGCAAGCCAGCGGATTACCGCCAAACGTGCTGCCATGCTCGCCGGGACGCAGAACGCCCAGCACCTCATCAGTCGAAAGCACCGCTGAAACCGGGTAGAAACCACCCGACAGTGCCTTGCCCAGCAAGGTTACATCCGCCTCGATACCTTCATGTTCCTCGGCCAGCAATTTGCCGGTGCGGCCGAGGCCGGTCTGAATCTCATCCAGAATCATCAGCACACGATGACGGGTACACAGGGCACGTGCAGCCCGCAGATACCCATCCGGCGGAATGATCACCCCGGCCTCGCCCTGAATCGGCTCGGCCATAAAGGCGACCGTGTTGGGGCCGATCGCTGCTTCCAGCGCGGCGATATCGCCATACGGGACGACACGGAAACCCGGCGTGAACGGCCCGAATTCGCGCCGCGCCGTTTCATCGGTGCTGAAGCTGACGATAGAAGTGGTGCGGCCATGGAAATTCTCGGCACAGACGATGATCTCCGCCTGCCCATCCGGCACGCCCTTGATCTGATAACCCCATTTGCGGGCTACCTTGATGGCGCTTTCCACCGCCTCGGCCCCGGAATTCATCGGCAGCACCCGGTGGGAGCGTGTCAGCCTGCACAGCTCTTCATAAAACGGAGCCAGCTGGTCATTGCCGAAAGCACGGGAAGTCAGGGTCAGAACCGAAGCCTGCGCCTTCATTGCCTCCAGAATTTTCGGGTGGCAATGACCTTGATTGACGGCGGAATAGGCAGAGAGACAGTCCAGATAACGCTTACCCTCCACATCCCAGACCCAGACGCCCTCGCCACGACTCAGCACCACTGGCAGCGGCTTATAATTGCGCGCGCCATAGACGGCTTCCTTGGCGAGAAAATCCTGATTGGTCCCTGTGGAGCTGGCGGTGCCCGCCAGAATGTCGCTCATCGGTGGTGATCCCTGGTCTACAGTGCGATTATACGGAGCAACCGCACCTCAAGGGGACGCTTCATAATCCCCCCTCCCGCAAAAGCCGACCAAAAAATACGCTGGCCTGCTCAGACAGGAGCCATGCCATATCGTGCTGCCACCAGCGCCACACAGCGTTCGAAAATATCGAGGCAGGCGAAATCACGGCTTTGTCCATTTTCCGGCAGTACCAGAGCGATACCCTGTTCCTCCAGCAGACCCGGTATCATCAGATTATCTGGCAGACCGAAATCCTCTACCTCCATCCCCGCTACGGGATCGGGACAGCGGGCGATATGGGCGTAGCTGCGGGATGCGAAGGACGCCGCATCGTTGCTGTAACCGTAAACAGGCCGTCCTTTGCCACCGAACCAGCCCAGCTCCACCAGCGTCCCTGCATCCGCCGAAGCGCCGCGAAACGGGGTCAGATTGGCGATGACCACGTCGCAGGCCTCCATCATCACCAGATTGGCCCGGAAAATCCGTTCCCATGGTGGCAGCTTCACTGTACCACTCTCGGCTACCGGCGCGCGGGCGTGCAACCCGTAATGCTCACAGATGGCGATCTTGCGGGCCGCGCGCTCCGGCGCATCCGGCATGAAAACATCAGGCCCGGCAAGATAGGCAATCGGTCGGCGCAACAGAAATACTCCGTGATCAGGCGGACTCATAAAAGGCGGTTCCAACCACCCATCATTACGGTCGTCTGAAATAGTCGAAAATCCCGCGTAAAAAACCGGGGGTCAAAGTGGCAAGGGGATTCAGGCTGACCTGTGGATCCTGCAAGCTGCCGCTCAGGGCATAGGTTGCCGCAAACACGCCGCCGCCTTTTTCAGGACTGAACAATTTTCCCACCAGCGGCAAATGGCCCGGCAACGTGTTGAACATATAAGCCGGCACAATCGTACCTTCCAGCGCCAGTGTCTGGCCGGACAGGTCAATACGCCCTTTCATCGTCCCCCCCAGCGAAATGGTGTAGGCACGGGCGTCATTAAAAATCAGTTCGTCATCGGTCAGGCTGAACGGCGCAATCAGATCATTTACCGGCAAACCGGGACCACTGAGCGCATCGACCAGCCCATACAGCGTCATCGCCTGCAACACCTTGGCCGCCGCAGGGGCGCCGCGCACGCTGAACTGATGCAGTTTTGCGGTGCCGCTGAGCCGGTGATCAGGGCTGGTATCGTCAAAGTGGCCATGCAGGGTCAAGCGGCCATTGATAATCTCATCGGTCAGATCGAGCGTACTCAACAGGGCGCCCGCATCGGTCGCCTGTGCATCCAGCACTCTTCCTCTGCCATCCGGAACGATAACAAAGGAAAACAGGCCACCTGCCGTATCTCGCCCCGTTACCGTGACATTGCGATAAAGCGTGCCGTCATTGACGATGGCAATGCTCATGCCGAGCACTGCGCCCTGATCCACGGCGATCAGCCGGTCGAGCTTTCCGCTGATCTGAAAAGGCTGACCTGGTTTCTGATCCTGCACCTGATCGCGGCGTCGATAGGAGGACTTACGCAATCCCTGACGCTTCAACGGATGACTGAGATCGATCACGCCACCTGTAAGACGGCCCTGAATGGGTGCTCCCGCCCTGCCCGGAAACAGGATGGAGCCGGAAAGATGACTGTCACCCACCTGTACCGTCTCGAACTGAAGCAGTGTCCCGCCCCCATCCGCACCAGCCGCACTGCCTGAAAGAGACAAATTCGGCGCAGACACCTGAAGATTCTGCACGACGGACAGATGATCGCCCTGAAGAGTAATAGAGGCACTGGCATTGCCTGGCTGACCTGCGCTTTTCTGCCAGCCCAACCGATCGATCACGGCAGATAGATCAGTCAGATCGGCCGACAGATCGACCGTTGCTTTTCCGCTGCGATGACGGTTGTAGGAGACCTCGATATCAGTGGTACCCGACAGATTGATCTTGCCACTTTTTATCCCCAGGCGCTCCAGATCAGCCACCGCGGCATGCGCCTGAATGGCCACCTTCTCCAACACCTGCTGCGGCGGTCCATGACGGAAATCCATGCCTGCCCTGATCCGGGCAGGGATATCCGCCACCACGCAATGCCCGGTCAATGACAGACCGTTCTCCGAAACATCATAGTTAAAATCACCCTCTTCCAGATCTCGCCCGGCCAATACATCATGCAGAACCAAAGCATTGATGCGCCCTTCGGAGGCTATGGCGACATCTTCCATGGCGACTTTTTTTCTCAACGGCAGCGCCACGTTGAGAATCCCGGAGAATTGTCCCTCCGGCTGCCCCAGATCCATCGGATGATCACTGAGCAGATGCAGTCTCGGATGCGAGAGAAGCTTCTCAAGTCCTGGAACGCTCCCTGAAAGATCACCCTGAATGACGGATTGCTGATCTTTCTCCGACAATCCAGCGATCTCCATCACTGCATGCCTGACCGCGATTCCGTATTCGGGCACATGACCGCCTCCGGCCTCGATGGTCAGCCGGTGCGGGTCAACCACCCGTACCGTGCCATTCATTCCCTGAATGGGCGGTACCGGACGCAGCCAATGAATGGAAGCATTCCGTATCGTCAGAAGACCATCGATCCCATCCAGCGCCGGATGACGAAAATTCTCACCGACTGAGGCCATCAAGGTGAGCGTGCCGGATTCAATCCGGCCCACCTTCATGTTCTGGGTGATCCATTCATGCGCACCATGCGCAAGACGGGAAGGCCACAGAGAGGGCAGCCCATCCAACGGCAGAACCCCGACATCCAGATGGAATTGCGCATGGCGGCGACCTTCCGAGACCGGCTCCAGACTGCCGCTGCCTTTGAAAACCGGTGCGGCGCCCGCATCCCCCTCCAGCCCCAGCGTCAGGGAAGACAGAAAAGTGCGCCCGGTGATCATGTCGGCATCGAGACGGGCGGCAAAAATCCGTATCTTCACCGTCTGATTGTCTATCGTTACGGTGCCGGGCTGGCTCTGGACATCAAGGCTCGCCCGTTTGAAAGCAAGATCAGAACCAATCAGCGCGGTTGCACGCAGACCAACCGGAACCTCAGCTGCGGCCAGCATTTTTGCCTGCGAAGACAGGTCAGCCAGAGCAGAAACGGGAATCATCCCGGCCTCGAACACGATCCCCAGCCCGTTTCGATCCGATCCGTTTTGTACCAGCGCCGCGTCACCGACTCTCAACGATAAGGGGGTCGAAGCACCTCCCGCCATCAATCGGGCGTGAACCGATCCATCCAGCGGTGGCGGAGAATCATCTACCTTCTTTCTCTCGACCGATAAGGCAGGTCCACGGTGGAATGAGGCTTCTACTTCCTCCAGACGCCACGACGCCGCCGAAATTTCCGTGCGGGCCGCCACACTCAGCCGATGAACCTCGAGATGATCGGGGAGCAGTGCCCAGCTCCGGCGCTCCCATGTTCTGAACGCCTCCAGATGACGCTGAGGGTCGAAATCGTCAGGCGATGGAGCAGAGACAGCCCCTTCGCGAGAAAGTGGCAGCGTAATAGAGGTATCCTCGATCAGCACCGTCTGCACACGCGGCTGTCGGGACAGCAGCAGGCCGGGGATCGCCCCGACCCTGATCAGCCCGATCCGGGCCAGATCAGGCGCAGTTTTCGGCTGGCGCAAATCCCGGATGGCCGCACCGCGCAATTGCACGTCCAGCATGGTATCGGGACCATGTTTCCAGCCATCCCAGGTGATCACCAGATGCTGAATATCGATGTGAAAAGGCGCAAGCCTACCCGGCAGACGCACAGCCAGCCCTTGCCCACCGGCTTTGCTGACCGCCGCCCCGCCCGGCAGGTCGTTACCGGTCCGGGCCAATCCCTGTAAACTGCGCCCGAGAATATCGGTCAGATCGAGTGGACCATGCGACAGGCGCAACCCCAGCGCCACGAAGCCGACCGAAACCAGCACAGCGGCCCCGATGGCGATCTGCAATGCCAGACGGATAACCCTGCCGAGCAGCCATCCGGCTTGACCACTCCACCGCCTCACGGGAAGGCTTCCAGTCTGCCAGCGCATGCGTAAGGAACCGGCACGTGACCGACAGCCTGCCTCCCACAAGGATCGACATTCCCCTGACCAAGGAACAGGCATCGGGTGATCTGCTGAAGGCATGTTGGCCTGCCCCCGCCAATCACCATGCCGCCGAGCGGTTGCTGGAGCAGTTTGCTGCGCTGGGGGAAGCCGAGGCTCAGGCGCTGATGCACCCCGCCTTCCGTGTCATGTTGAAAGCGGTGGGAGGGAACAGCCCCTATTTGTCCGAACTGGCCCTGAAAGAATCCGCTCTGTTGCTGGAAGCCGTGGCGATCGGTCCCGAAGCCAGTCTGGAACAGATTTTTTCCCGCCTCGCCGCCGTACCGGCCACGACGTCCCGTCTGCCTCTGGCTGCGGCACTGAGGACGGCCAAACGGCAGGCGGCGCTGATCATTGCGCTGGGCGATACGGGAGGATTGTTCACACTTGAACAAGTCACCTCCGCCCTCTCCACCCTTGCAGAGAGCACGTTGCGCAAGGCCGTGGCACATCTGTTGAACGAAGCGGCCTCTGCCGGTCGCATTCATCTTCCAGACCCGTCGGAGGCTGCTGCCGGCAGCGGTTTCACCGTGCTCGGCATGGGCAAGCTCGGCGCGCGGGAATTGAACTATTCCAGTGATATCGACCTCATTCTTCTTTACGATCCTGCGTCCCAGGCCGGATCTCAGGCCGAGTCGCGGGATGAGCTGGGCGCCCTGTTTACACGGATTGCGCGGAATATCGTCGCCTTGATGGAAAGTCGCAATGAAGGCGGTGCGGACGGAGGATATGTGTTCCGCACCGATCTGCGTCTGCGCCCGGACCCCGGCGCCACGGCCCCTGCCATCTCTCTGCCGGCCGCCCTCAGCTATTACGAAAGTATGGGACAGAATTGGGAACGGGCCGCCATGTCCAAGGCACGCCCTGTCGCGGGTGACCTCGCACTGGGTCAGATGTTTCTGGACGCCATCCGGCCCTTCATCTGGCGTCGCTATCTGGATTTCGCCGCCATAGCCGACGTTCATGCCATGAAGCGCCGTATCGACACCCATCGCGGCAACGGGCGCGGCACGCCCCCTACCTCCATGTTGGACCGACTGGCCGGCTTCAATCTGAAGCTCGGTCAGGGCGGTATCCGCGAGATCGAGTTTCTGGTGCAAACCCTCGAACTGGTATGGGGGGGCCGCGATCCGGAATTGCGTGAACCACGCACCCTGATCGCCCTGCCCCTGCTGGTCGATCGTCAACACCTTGCCCCCGATGTCGCGAAGGAACTGGCGGAGGCTTACCGCTTTCTGCGCATGGCCGAACACCGGGTCCAGATGGTCAATGATCGCCAGACCCATTCCCTGCCAGCGCCCGGACCCTATATGGCGGAACAGATGCAGGCTATCGCCCTGTTCCTCGGCTTTCCCGATACGGACACCTTCGGCGCGACCTTGCTGCATCATGTGGATCGGGTGCGCGCCCATTATCGTATGCTGTTCGAGAGCGTACCGGACGGCCCTGATCAGGCCAATCAACTCGATTTCAGCGGTGACGGCGAGCCGGCAGCCACGATCGAGGCTTTGCAAGCCATGGGATATGCAAAGCCGCCCCAGGTGGTCGAGATCGTCCGCGCCTGGCATAGCGGGCGACTGCGCGCCTTGCGCTCGGAACGGGCCAGGCAGCTTCTGACTGCCCTGCTGCCCAGCCTGTTGGGAACATTCGCCCACCAGAGCCAGCCCGATGCCGTGTTGACCCGTTTCGATAAATTGTTGGCGCAGCTTCCCGCAGGCGTGCAGATTTTGTCGCTTTTCCAGCGCAATCCCGCGCTGCTGGAGCGGGTGGCACGGGTATTGGGGGCTGCCCCGTCTCTCTCCGATCATCTGGCCAGTGTACCAGGCGCATTGGAGGGGCTGATCATCCCCGGGGAAACACCTCCCCAGGCTGTCCGGCAGATTGTGGATGCGCTCAGTGACTGCCGCGATCTGGAGGAAGTCATCCGTGCCCTGCGCGAAACCGCGCGGCAGGAGGATTTCCGTATTTCCGTCGCCACCATGACCGGAGATATGGATGTGGATGAAGCCGGAATCGTCCGCACCGCAATGGCGGATGGCGTCATCAACGCCCTGCTGCCGCATGTCATGGAGGACCACATATCCCGCCATGGCATCATCCCGAATGGCGGGATCGCCGTGGTTGCGCTCGGCAAGGCGGGCGGGCGGGAGATGATGGCCGGCTCCGATCTCGATCTGATGATGATCTATGATCATCCGGAAGATATCGGTGAAAGTCAGCCCGGCGACAATCCGGGCACGCGCCCATTGCCACCCAGCGCCTACTACACACGGGCGGCACAGAGCTTTATTGCCAAACTGACCGCACAGGGACCGGGCGGCCCGGCTTTTGCTGTGGATATGCGCCTGCGCCCTTCCGGTAATCAGGGACCGGTGGCTGTGTCCCTCTCCTCCTTCCAGCGTTACCATCGGGAAAGCGCGTGGACCTGGGAACGGATGGCCCTGACCCGCGCCCGTGTCATCGCCGGCCCTGAAGCCTTGTGCCAGCGGGTGAGGGAGGCAATCGAAACCGCTCTGAACCGTCCTGTCCCTGCCGAGACGATCCGTGCCGATGCCGCCGCAATGCGCGCGAGGATCGTGCGGGAACATCCCAATCCCGGCCCGTGGGATATCCGTACCCGGCCCGGTGGGCAGCAGGAGGTAGAGTTCATTGTTCAGGTTCTGCAGTTGATTCACGGTCCGGCCAACCCATCGGTGCGTGCCACCTCAACGCGTGACGCTGTCGGACAGCTGCATCAGGCCGGTTTTCTGTCCGCAGAAGATAGGGAATTGTTGATCCACGCCGACCATCTGGGCCGCGGTGTTCAAGGTCTGCTGCGGATCACGCTGGGCCGGACGGCGCGGGACAGACTGCCAGCGGCATCGGCCGAGGCGCTGGTGGAGGCTCTGGCCGAGCCGGGAGTCACCGATGAAGATACACTGAGGGACCGTCTCGATGATATCAGCCAGCGGGTGCGGGCGGCGTTCATCCGCCATATCGGCGATATTCCCGTGCCCGGGCAGAGTCGATGACTGATGACTAAAGAGAATGACTTTTCCGATCCAGGCACCCTGTGCCATGCAGGCGCATGACAGTCGAACACTCTGACAGGGAGATTCCCGCCATGAGCACTCTTGCCGAAGGTGATACCGCCCCGGACTTCACCCTTCCCGCCAGCCGCGACCGCACGGCCAGCCTTTCCTCACTGCGGGGCAAACCGGTCGTGGTCTATTTCTATCCCAAGGCCGATACGTCGGGTTGCACCAAGGAAGCCTGCGCCTTTCAGGAGGCCCTGCCCGCGCTGGGAAAAAGCGGCCTGACCGTCATCGGCATATCGCGTGACAAGATGAAGGCCATTGATGCCTTCGCCGACAAATACGCGCTCGATTTCCCGCTGGCCTCCGATGAGAACGGCACGGTTTCAGAGGCGTACGGAACGTGGATCGAAAAATCCATGTATGGACGCAGCTATATGGGTCTGGATCGCGCCACTTTCCTGATCGACGCGGAGGGACACATCGCCCGCATCTGGCGCAAGGTGAAAGTCACCGGCCATGTCAAACAGGTGACGGCGGCAGCGGCAGAGCTTTGACCGGCCTCGCCAACACCGAATGGTGCATGGCGTAGGTAAGGTAGAACACCAGCGCAACCGCGATCCAGCCCGCAAAGAAAGCCAGTGTGACGGATGGCAGCAGCACGATCAGATAGAGACAGCACACCACGCTGAGCAGTGGCACCCACGGATATAACGGAACACGATAACAGCAGGGCAGATCGCCATGGCGACGCCGCAGGACGATCAGCCCTGCCGAGACGGTCAGAAATGCGATCAGCGTTCCCATGCTGGTCAGATTGGCGAGCATATCAAGCGGAAACATCGCAGCCAGAGCCGCAACCGCCGCTGCCACGATCCATGTATTGAACAGGGGGACATGGCGGCCCGGATCGACATGATGAAACACCGGCGGCATCAGACCGTCACGGCTCATCACGAACAGAATGCGGGTCTGGCCATATATCGTCACCAGCGTCACACTGAAAATCGACACCAGGGCACCGATGCATAACAACATGGAAGGCCAAACGGAGCCGGTCACCTGTTCCAGTATCACGGCCAGTCCGGCTTCCTGACCGGCAAACCTTGTCCATGGTTGCGCGCCGATCGCCGCCACAGCGACGACCATATACACAAGCGAGACGATGCCCAGACACAACAGAATAGCGCGCGGCAAAGTGGGACCCGGATCCTTCACCTCCTCGGCCGCGGTGCAGATCGTATCGATGCCGACATAGGAGAAAAACACTGTCGCGGCAGCACTGCCGACACCGCTGAGACCCAAAGGCATGAACGGGGTCAGATGCTGCACCCGAAAGGCACAGAGTGCGATCCCCGCAAACAACAACAGAACCAGCAGCTTCACGCCCACCAGAACGGCGTTGACCGTGCTGGATTCCGCAACACCACGTGACAGCAGACCAGCACAGAGCATGACCAGCACAAGCGCAGGCAGGTTGATATAGCCCCCACTGCCCGGTGCCGCGGTCATCGCATGCGGCAATGTCAGGCCAATTGTGTCGCCCAGAAACTGGTTCAGATACTGCGCCCAGCCCACCGCAATGGCGGAGGCCGCCACGCCATATTCCAGCAGCAGACAGGCCCCCACCAGAAAAGCCGCGACCTCTCCCATCGTTGCATAGGTGTAGGAATAGGAGGAACCGGCCTCCGGTATGGTGGAGGCGACTTCGGCATAGCAAAGCGCCGTCAGCGCTGCTGTCAGCCCGGCGATTACAAAGGCCAGTATCGTCCCCGGCCCCGCTTTCGGTACCGCTGTCGCCAGAGCCACAAAAATTCCGGTGCCGATGGTTGAACCGACACCCATCATCGCCAGACGCCACAGACCAATCGTGCGCGACAGCCTGGCCTTACCCGCGTCTGACGACACCTCACCACCGGCAAGGGCAATATTCCGGCATCTCAGAACAGCCTGGAGCCAGGATGCTTTATCCGCCATTCTTTCGGGCAACCTTCCACTGTTGGCGTGAGACGAACCAGCGGCGCCATGAGACGGCAGCAATCATCAGGCAGGCAAGCCCCGCCACTTCCCAAGCCGGACGCGGGCCAAGTGTAATCGTCATGCGCCATGCCGTCGCCAGATCGGGCGGCCAGTTTGCACTTAGCACAAGATGCCAGTTCAAACCCCGCACCAGCCCATACCATGCGGCTTCAAGCAGGGCCGTAGCCGGAATGGCTGCCAAGGACAGAATAATAACGCCCCACAAGCCTCGATGCTGACGCGGCCATAAACGCCATGCCATAAGTGCACAAAATATACCGCTCCAGACAGCCTCCTGCGAGATGTCGATCTTCGCCTGAATAAGGCCATGCATCAGCGCCAGTATGACCAGCACATACACGGCACGATGCAGTTTTTTCCACCGCCGCCCCAGCCTGCGCATCCATGAATCCGTGGATGTCACCGCCAGCACGACAAGCCCGCACAGCGCCACCAACCCAATAAGCAGGTAAAAATGGCTGCCAATTTCGGAGCAGATCAGCCAGAGGCGTCCATTCTCATACACTCCATACAGCGCCAGATGCAGGAGCGCATAACACGCCGTTCCCACCCCGATCATGCGCCGCACGATCAACAGGCGGGGCCATGATAGAGCCTCCCGCAAGGGAGTGATCGCCAGCGAGACCAGCAGGAAGCGGATCGTCCACCGCCCCGTCTCATGCAGAGCCGCCTTCAACGGCTCGGCCCCCAATTCCTGATAAAGGCCGCTCTTCAGCAGATGGGCTGCCGGATACATCAGGAACAGGAAAGCCATCAGGCGCAGCAAAGAAAAACGCCCGGCACGGTCATGCCATGGCACCCAGCCCTGTCGGGGCATGCGTTCCGTCACGGAGCCGCCTTCAGCGCCTCCGGGGTGGTGTGCGCATAGGAAGCAGGGATCTTGAATAAATCCGCGTCAAGCTTCTCCGTCGAGACAGAAACCGCCTGTGCCACGATTTGCTCCCCGATCCGCACCTGTAACAACATGCCATCACTGGTCATGCACATGGCGGCAGGGGCCGTCTTCGGTGTTGCGGTCTTGCCATCCGCCGTGACGACCCACTCCGTGCAGGGCAGGCCGTCGACAACGCGCGATCCGGCTTTTTCATATTGCATCTCCGGCGTGGCAGCTCCGGCAAGAGGCTCAATTTCCGGCATTTTCGACTTGCCGACGACCTGCGGTCTCGGGTCCGACGCCTCGATATCCAGCACTCCGTGGCGGAGCGGATCGACCAGCGCGATATGCATATCGGCCCGATTGATCAGCATATAAAGCCCGCCCTGCGGCGGATCGATCCGCTGTATCTGGCGGGAGGCCAGCCAGCGCACACGCTCCGTCGTCATGGCCCCGTCATGCTGTATGCGATAGGTGATGTCAGTATCATGTGCGCATTGCAGCACTGGCTGCTCACCCGCCTGCGCGCAGGCTGCCAGCAGGCCAAGCGCCACAAACAGCGCCAGAAAAGTGCCGTATTTCATCGCCCGATCAAATTCCTCATTGTCTTCATGGCGCCACCCATCTGCAACGCCCCCTGTCCATTCCCGGAGAGCAGACCCTGCACCATACCCGGCGGCAAATCCATTTTCTGATACCCGTCCGGAATCCTGAATAAAGTCTGCGGCTGCGGGGCATATTTCACGCTGGTTGCATGCAGGCTGCCGGTGCGACCCTCTGTATCTGTTCCCTCACCGCTGAGCAGGATACCATCATCACTGAGGCAGATCGTTCCCTGTCCCTGCCGGGACGTGACATGCCACAAAGTGCAGGCAATGCCGGCAATCCGGCTGGTCCCGGTGCGGGTGAAATTCTCGGTCGGGGAGAGCACCAGCGCACTGACCGGCGTGCTGGAAATGGCACTGGTGACGTAGATATTGATCTGGTTCAGCACCAAGGTCGCACGATCTTGCCGCGGATCAAGCAGCAAAAAGCCGGGTTGCCGGTCAGCCTCAATCCGTGCCTCCCCAACTGTGCTTGAATAGAACAGCCTGCCCTGACGGGGCCGCCCGGTTTCACCGGCTTTCGCACCGGTCAGGGTATAAACCACGGACACATCTTTCTGCGGCACCAGATGGGCGGGCTGATCGGCAAAGGCGGGGTGACTGGAGAATGACACACCAGCCAGCAGTGCCAGTGCACTTAGACGCTGCGCCCTCATCCGATGCCGCGGCATGATGTCATGGGCCATGATCATTCCTTTCCTTGCCTGCCAATTCCCTGAACGCATGAACCAACAAAGCGTGTGGCGGAGTCGCGATCCAGTCTGCCCGGATATCCACGCAAGCCGCCAGTCGCTGCCTGTATGCCTCACGTGGGATTTCCATGGCACCGAACTGTGTCAGATGCGTGGTGACAAACTGCGTATCCAGCAGCCGGAACCCGCCCAGCCGCAAACGGGCCACCAGATGTGTCAGCGCAACCTTCGATGCATCACGCACTGTGCTGAACATGCTTTCACCGAAGAACACAGCGCCCAGCACCACACCATACAGACCACCCACCAGCTTTCCGTCCTGCCATGCCTCGACAGAATGGGCATGACCGATTCGATGGAGATCGATGAAAAGCCGCTTGATTTCAGCGTTGATCCAGCTATCCATGCGCCCCTGCCGTGGCACCGCACAGCCATGGATCACGGCAGGAAAGTCACTGTCGATCCGCACCTCGAACCGCTCGCCCAGAACAGTGCGCAACAAACGGCGCGGCAGATGAAACCCGTCCAGTGGCAGGATGCCGCGCTCTTCAGGATCGAGCCAGTAAAGACGCGCACCGTCTCGTGTTTCGGCCATGGGGAACAGGCCTGCACGATAGGCCTGTAATATCAACTCCGGAGTGATCTCGAAGGCGCGTCGCGACATGCCTTCCTATCCTTCCGCGTTACCTTACTTGGCAGGGCCACCGGAAGGACAGTCTGGAAAAACCATCCTCCCGCTCCAGATCAAGCCGCCGGAATCTGTCCCGCTACAAATTTCTCCAGCCAGTGAATGGTGTATTCACCGGCCTGAAATTCGGGATCAGCCAGAACGCGCTGATGCAATTCAGCCGTCGTGCTGATCCCCACCACGGCCATTTCCTCCAGCGCACGGCTCATGCGTGCAATGGCTTCAGGACGGGTGGGAGCATGAACGATCAGCTTGGCAACCATGCTGTCATAGTAAGGCGGCACCACATAGCCGCTGTACAGCGCACTATCCACACGCACGCCCAGGCCGCCCGGCGCATGAAATGCCTCGATCCGGCCCGGTGTCGGCATAAAGGTCAACGGATCTTCCGCGTTAATGCGGCACTCAATCGCATGACCCCGGAAACGAATATCCGACTGCTCATAACCGAGAGGCTCCCCGGCCGCGATCCGAATCTGCTCCCGCACCAGATCGATGCCGGTGATGGCTTCCGTCACCGGATGCTCGACCTGCAAGCGGGTGTTCATCTCGATGAAGGCGAATTGTCCGTCCTGATATAAAAACTCCAGCGTGCCCGCATTGCGATAGCCGAGCTTGCGCAGGCCGGAGGTCACGACCTCGCCAATCCGGTCACGTTCTTCCGCCGTCAGGGCGGGAGAACCGGCCTCTTCCAGCAATTTCTGATGCCGGCGCTGAAGAGAGCAGTCACGCTCACCCAGATGGACCACATTGCCATGCGAATCGGCCAGAACCTGCAATTCGATATGACGCGGTTTATCGAGGTATTTTTCGATATAGACGGCATCATTGCCGAAAGCGGCAGCGGCTTCGGTGCGGGCCAGACGCCATGCTTCAGCCAGTTCGCTCTCATCATGCGCGACTTTCATGCCGCGCCCGCCGCCACCTGCCGCCGCCTTGATCAGAACCGGATATTTCACCCGATCCGCCACGGCGCGGGCTTCCTCCATATCCGATACGACGCCTGCCGAACCCGGCACCAGCGGCACGTTGAGCGAGGCCATGGCGTGCTTGGCCTCGATCTTGTCGCCCATCATACGGATATGGGACGGGCTGGGACCGATGAAGGTCAGGCCATGCGCCTCGACCATTTCGGCAAAGTCCGCGTTTTCCGACAGGAAGCCATAGCCGGGATGAATCGCATCGGCGCCGGTGATGGTCGCCGCCCCCAGAATGGCCGCCGTGTTAAGATAGCTGTCACGAGCAGCGGGCGGGCCGATACAGACGCTCTCATCCGCCAGACGGACATGCATCGCATCGGCATCCGCGGTGGAATGCACGGCAACGGTCGGAATGCCAAGTTCACGGCAGGCGCGCTGAATTCTCAGCGCGATTTCACCACGATTGGCGATCAGGATTTTGTGGAACATCCCGCCCCGGTCACTCAATGATCACAAGCGGCTCGCCATACTCGACCGGCGCACCATTGCCGACGAGAATTTTCGAGACCGTGCCCGCTTTCGCGGCCTTGATCTGATTGAAAGTCTTCATCGCCTCAATCAACAACAGGGTTTGCCCGGCAGTCACCGGCTGACCGACAGAGATGAAAGAAGGCGCGCCCGGTTCCGGGCACAGATAGGCAATACCGACCATGGGGCTGAGCACCGCACCGGGATGTTTCGCATCATCCACGGCGGAGACAGCTTCCTGCGCCACAGGAGCCGCCTGCACCTGCGAGACCGGTGCCGCTGCTACCGCCGGCGCCGCCAGGGCAGGGGCACCACCGATATAGGTGACCGGGGCCGGGGTCCGCGCAACACGGATACGGCTTTCGTTATCGATGATCTCGATTTCCGTCAGGCCTGTATCCGCAAGGATTGTCGCCAGGGTGCGGATGGCCTCCGCGTCGAACAGAACGCGGCTCATGCGCCCTCTTCTCCTTCATAAGGGTGAAAAGCTTGATCCCGATCGGAATGATCATCGGGCAGATCGGTCTGTTCGTCCAGCAGGTCCGCCATGGCGCGCAACGCCAGGGCATATCCGCGCACGCCGAGACCACAGATAATGCCGTCAGCCGCCTGGCTGACGTAAGACCGGCGGCGGAACGTCTCGCGCCGGTGAATATTGCTGATATGCACCTCCACCACCGGCAGATCCACCGCAAGCAGCGCATCCATCAGGGCAACAGAAGTATGGGTATAGCCAGCCGGATTGATCACGATGCCGGCGGCACGGCCACGGCATTCCTGCACCCAGGAAATCAGCTCACCCTCGCCATTGGTCTGCCTGAAATCAACGGCAAGCCCAAGCTCCTCCGCCGTTTCGGCGCACAGCGCCTCGACATCATCAAGCGTCACGGAGCCATACATCTCCGGCTGACGCACGCCGAGCATATTCAGATTCGGGCCGTTCAGGACGGCAATCAAAGGTCTGGTCATCAGCCGGGCGTTAGCATGCGCAGACGAGAACGTCCAATCCGTTTCCCACCCTGTTTCACGAAACCAGCCTTTCAGCGGTTCCGGCTTGCGCCGCGTGAGGCCTCTCCCCATAGTCCATGACATGTCCGCCCCCAGCACATCCCTTTCTGAAACGCCTATGACGGATGGCGCTTTCATCACCGTCAATGGTCTGTCGCATGCCCTTTCACGCCCGACCACTGTTGCGGCATTGCTGGAAGAGATCGGGCTGGACCGCGTCAAAATCGCGGTAGAGCGCAATGAAAGCATCGTACCGCGCTCGCTCTATGAACAGACCCTGCTGGATGATGGCGACGTGCTGGAAATCGTTCATTTCATCGGCGGCGGCTGAGCCGGACAGGCGCGTTTGCGCGGCCCTTTGATCGGGCGCGCCACTCAACACGGAATCAGGATATATCATGACGACGGTTTCACCGACACATGCCTCCGGCTTTGCCGCATCAGGTGTGGAGGCCGGATGCGATGATCGCTGGAGCGTAGCCGGGCGACATTTCACATCCCGCCTGATCGTCGGCACCGGTCGCTACAAGGATCTGCCGGAAACTGCCGCCGCCATTGCCGCATCGGGGGCCGAGATCGTCACCGTCGCCGTCAGACGGGTGAATCTGTCCGATCCCTCCGCACCGATGCTCCAGGATTACGTCAGCCCGCGCGACTATACCTATCTGCCCAACACCGCAGGCTGCCATACGGCGAAAGACGCGGTGAGAACCCTGCGTCTGGCCCGCGAGGCAGGCGGATGGAATCTGGTCAAGCTTGAAGTGCTGGGCCCACCCCCGCATCTCTATCCCGATATGGCCGCAACCATGGAAGCCGCTGCCGCCCTGATTGAGGATGGATTCGAGGTCATGGTCTATTGTGCCGACGATCCCGTCGCCGCGAAACGGCTGGAGGAAATGGGGTGCGTGGCGATCATGCCGCTCGGCGCACCGATCGGCTCCGGGCTGGGATTACAGAATCCGGCCATACTGTCCCTGATCATCGAACAGGCGAAAGTGCCCGTGCTGGTGGATGCGGGAATCGGCACCGCCAGCGATGCCGCCGTGGCCATGCAGATCGGCTGTGATGCGGTTTTGCTGAACAGCGCCATTGCCCATGCCGGGAATCCGGTGCTGATGGCACAGGCCATGAAACATGCCGTGCAGGCGGGGCGTCTGGCGCATCTGGCCGGACGTATGCCCCGCCGAATGGGGGCGGACCCGTCCTCCCCCCTGACCGGGCTGATTTCCTGAACGGTGGAAACCAGCCGGACCAGTTGTGGAGAGGCCGTTATTCGGCCTCTGCATCCGCCTCACGGATGTAAGGCTCCACCTTGCCTTGCAGCTTGATGGTCATCGGGTGACCCTTGCGGTCCAGAGCCTTGCCGACGATCACACGCACCCAGCCTTCGCTGACGCAGTATTCATCGACATTGTTTTTCTCTTCGCCATTGAACCGGATGCCGACACCGCGTTCCAGCAAAGGGGCGTTGAAATAGGGGCTGTCCGGATTGGTGGACAGCCGGTCGGGAAGGGTATCGGCCATGGGAGGCAGCTCCATCATCATAGATCAATCCGCCTCATAGCGGATT
This sequence comes from Granulibacter bethesdensis CGDNIH1, assembly GCF_000014285.2. Classification (NCBI taxonomy): domain Bacteria; kingdom Pseudomonadati; phylum Pseudomonadota; class Alphaproteobacteria; order Acetobacterales; family Acetobacteraceae; genus Granulibacter; species Granulibacter bethesdensis. The sequence goes on from NC_008343.2 coordinate 2,202,815, forward strand.
GATCCACATCCCCACAAATGATGCCCCGGCACTCACGACTCTGATCAGTGCAGCCCGTAATAAGTGGGGTGGCCATGAAACTGCCCCATATGCAGATGTTTCAGGCAGGCTTTGTAATCTGCATGACTCAATGTCTTGACATCGCAATGGTCAGGCTCCGGAGCCACTGTATTGGCAGCCGCGGAATCCGGGGCAGCAGAAGGCGTGGGCGTAACCACATTGGCCACCGGCGCTTTCTCCGGAGGGGGAGGTGTCGGGGCAGCGGACGTTTCCTTTGGCGCAGGTGCTGAGCAGGCAGCCAAAATCAATGTCAGAACAATGGAAACAAAATAGCGCACGCTTCATTCTCCCTTTGCGCCTGTTTGCGCCCGTAAACGTTACGGTAACGCTTCAGTCTTGGGAAGGTTCGCATCGGCGGCTAGTCAATAACCCCCTGCGCCATCATGACAGCGGGACTTTCTGACTGGAAAAAGGGAAATGGCGGACCCGGCGCGATTCGAACGCGCGACCTTCGCCTTCGGAGGGCGACACTCTATCCAGCTGAGCTACGGGTCCAGCGCGCCCTGAATACCCTGCGCGGACGTCGAAGACAACCTTCTCTCAGCCCCTTATGCCGCAAAACCCGGAAATGTCATCTGCCTTGCGCCGCACGCAACCGCCCTATTGCCTCGTGGTCTGCTCCTGACGGCAGTGGCAGGTCGCTTCTTCCACCGGCAATGGCCATCATCCATGCGATGACATCTTGCAGGGGAAGGTCTCGCCGCTGATCACGGAACAGCAGGTGATAAGCATCCGGGTAATAGGCCAGGCGCACGTTCCGCTTGTCTTCTCTCTCTTCTCTTGACCCCACCCGTGGTGCCAGAGCCGCCCAGGCGGTGCGCATGGCCCGGTTCGGCACCAGTTCGTCATGGGCGCCATAGAGAAACAGGGCCGGCCCTTTTACATACGGTGCCGATTCCAGCGCCTGATCCATCAGATCGACCACCCCGCCAATCACATCGACGCGCGTTTTATGAATGGTCAACGGATCATGCCCCAGCCGGAGCAGGGCGGTTCTGTTATCGCTCGCCTTGACCCGCACCGGTCCTGGACCAAGCCGTGCCCCGGGAATCGTATGCAGCGCCAACCAGAGCGTGCTGCGCAGGGCGATATTCATTTTGCTACGCCCCCACACAGCCGGAGCAGAGAGAATATAGCCGTCAACCGCCGGAGCATCAGGCAGTGTTGCAGTCAGCATCAGCACCGCGCCCCCCATGCTTTCGCCCATCGCAAAAATACGACTGTGCGGATAACGCTGACGCAGCTGACGCAGCATGGCGGCGGCATCCTGCGCCATAGCCTCCCCGCCCGACCAGTAACCGCGGGAGGGCGATGCGCCGAAGCCGCGCTGATCCGGCGCGATCACGGCAATACCCGCTGCCGCCAGAACAGGGGCGGGATACTCCCATGCATCACGGGAATCGTTCATTCCGTGCAGGGCCAGCACCACTGCCCAGGGACCATCCTTCGGCATGTCGGCCGGCATCCATGCGCGATATGGCAAGGCGGTTCCATCTGCCAGCCTGAACAGACCGGACGCCGGAACCAGAGCATTTAACCGTGAAAAAGGCACCTGCATGACCGCTTTACCCGGTTCATTGACCCCCGTCATAGAGACCGGAACCCGTGGAGACCCCGGTAGCATAAGCCGGGATGCACAGGCGCTGGGAAGCAGTGACACTCCTATCACCAACCAGCGCAATACACGGGAAAAAGAAGTCAATGGACGGCCTCGGACTGGAAATAACCAGATGAACAGGCTCCGGAGAAACGGAGACGGTTGAACGAACCGTCCGCATGGCTATCATCCCGGCCATGCCTCTGCCAGATGCCCGGCACAGGCGAGGCTTTACGGAGGATGCACCATGACCACACAGCCCACAAACCATGCCTCCGTCTCTGCGGAACGGGGGGAGCCAACCCCGGTGGCGCCTGCCGGGCTGAATGCTCCGGCCAGCGAAACCATTCTGGTCGACAGCCATGTGGTTTCCTGCGATGGCGGGAATGCGCCTCTGGGGCACCCGCGCGTGTGGCTGCGGATCGCCGGGCAACGGGTCATGTGCCCTTATTGCTCCCGCCTCTATGTGCTGACGGCCGATGCCCCTGCCGTAGCAGCCCACTGATGCCCGATCTGACCATTTTTCCGTGAGCACCTCCCCGACGCCGGACGCAGCGCTTCCGGACAGCACCCATCTGATTCTGATCGACGGATCGGGATTCATTTTCCGCGCCTTCCACGCCTTGCCGCCGATGACCAGACCGGATGGAACACCGGTCAATGCCGTCTTCGGCTTTACCAACATGCTGGCGCGGTTTCTGAAAGATCACGTCGGCACGCATCTGGCGGTGATTTTCGATGCCGGGCGGACCACTTTCCGCAATCGGCTCTATCCGGCCTACAAGGCGCATCGTCCGGAGCCACCGCCGGAGCTGATCCCGCAATTCGCGCTGATACGGGAGGCTACGGCCGCCTTCGGCGTCCCTGCGATCGAACTGGCCGACTGGGAAGCGGATGACCTGATCGCCTCCTATGCCCGTGCTGCGGTCACACGGGGCGGGCGTGTCACCATCGTCTCCTCCGACAAGGATCTGATGCAGCTGATCCAGCCGGGCGTGGAGATGCAGGATCCGATCAAACAAAAAACCATCGGCCCCGCCGAGGTGATGGAAAAATTCGGCGTGACGCCGGAGAAAATGATCGACGTGCAGGCATTGATGGGGGACAGCGTCGATAATGTTCCGGGTGTTCCCGGGATTGGCCCCAAAACCGCTGCCCAGCTGATCAATGAGTATGGCGATCTCGACGGTGTTCTGGCTGCGCTGGAGACAATGAAGCCCAGCAAACGCCGGGACAATCTCGTTGCCCATGCCGAGGATGCGCGGATTTCCCGTCAACTGGTGGCACTGAGTCAGGATGCCCCGCTACCAGTGCCGATCACCGATCTGAGTGTTCGTCAGCCGGATGCTGCCGTTCTGCAGGACTGGCTGAATGCGCAGGGGTTCCGCAGCACCGCGGCAAGGCTCGGGCTTGAGACAGGCGGCAGCACTTCCCCCGCCTCTCCCGCTGCCAGCAGAACTGCGGCTGCCGCACTGGCAGCAGCCTCCCCCCTCCCCCCTTCCTCCGCGCCGTTCGGCCCTTATGAAACCGTCACGACCGTCGAAGCGCTGGAGCCATGGCTGACGGAAGCACGGAAAGCCGGGCTGTTCGCCATGGATACCGAAACCGACGGGCTGGATGCACAACAATGCAGGCTTGTTGGCATTTCGCTCGCCATTGCGCCGGGAAAGGCCTGCTATATCCCGCTCGATCACCAGACTACGCTGGATCAGCCGGTGCGCCAGCCGGCCATTGCGGAGATTGCCGCTGCGCTCAACCCGATTCTGGCCGATCCGACAGTTCTGAAAATCTTCCAGAACGGCAAGTTCGATCTGGCCGTGCTGCGCCGTCATCAGATGCCGGTCATCGCCCCGATCGACGACACCATGCTGATTTCCTATGCTCAGGAAGCCGGTGCGCACGGGCATGGCATGGACGAGCTTTCCGTCCTGCATCTGGGACACAGCCCGATTTCCTATGATCAGGTGACCGGCACCGGGCGTAACCGTCTGCCCTTCCCGCAAGTTCCCATCGACAAGGCCACCGCCTATGCCGCCGAGGATGCCGATGTCACGCTGCGTCTGTGGCATGCGCTGCGGCCCCGCCTGCGCGAGACTAAATCCCTGACCGTCTATGAGCAGATGGAGCGGCCGTTAGTGCCGGTGCTCTGCGCCATGGAAGCAGCCGGCATTCGGGTCGATGAAGCCGAATTACGGCGTATGTCGGCAGATTTCGCCCTGCGCATGGCAGACATGGAAACGGAAATTCATCAGTTGGCAGGCCGCCCGTTCAACCTCGCCAGCCCGAAACAGCTGGGAGAGGTGCTGTTCGACGAAATCGGCCTGACCGGCAGCAAGCGATCCAAAACCGGCGCATGGGGCACGGATGCGGCCACGTTGCAGGCGATTGCGGATGAAAGCGGTCATGCCCTGCCTGCCCGTATCTTGGACTGGCGCCAACTGGCCAAACTGAAATCCACCTATGCCGATGCGCTGGTGGAGGATGTCAATCCACGGACCGGGCGGGTTCATACCTCGTTCCAGATGGCGATCACCACCACGGGGCGTCTGTCCTCCAACGAGCCGAATCTGCAAAATATCCCGATCCGCACGGAGGAAGGCAGCCGCATCCGGCGGGCTTTCATCGCCGATCCCGGCCATGTGCTGATCAGCGCCGATTACAGCCAGATCGAACTGCGTCTGCTGGCGCATGTCGCCGATATTCCGCAGTTGAAGGACAGCTTCGCCAACGGCGAGGATATTCATGCCCGCACCGCCAGCGAAGTGTTCGGCGTGCCGATGCAGGGCATGGATTCCCTGACCCGCAGACGGGCGAAGGCGATCAATTTCGGCATTATTTACGGCATCAGCGCCTTTGGTCTGGCACGGTCGCTGGCCATTTCTCCGGGCGAGGCGCGTCAGTATATCGATGCTTATTTCGCCCGCTATCCCGGCATCCGGGACTACATGGAACGGACCAAGGAAGAAGCACGAATCAACGGTTTCGTGGTCACACCCTTCGGACGCCGCTGCTGGGTGCCGGGCATTGCCGACCGCAACCCGGCAAGGCGCGGTTATGCGGAACGGCAGGCGATCAATGCCCCGCTTCAGGGTGGCGCCGCGGATATCATCAAACGCGCCATGGTCCGGCTGCCTGCCGTGCTGGCTGACAACAGTTTTCAGACCCGCATGCTGCTTCAGGTGCATGACGAATTGCTGTTCGAGGCCCCGGAGGCCGAAGCCGAAGCTGTTGCCCGTCTGGTCACCACGACCATGCAGGATGCTGCCCGGATTTCAGTGCCGTTGGTGGTGGAAACCGGGATCGGGACCAACTGGGGCGAGGCTCACTGATAGCACGCCGGTCAGGCATATCCCTGCCTGACCGGAACAAACACCAGCGTCTTGCAGATTACCGGAGCCTTATTCGGAATCGACCAGCACAAGCTCGGCCTGTTCGAGTCCGGTAATCTCCAGCCGTTCTTCCTGCGTGATCGCCAGACCATCACGGGCATCGACTTGCACGCCGTTCACACTGATCCGGCCGGTTGCTGGCACCAGATACAGATGCCGCTCCGGATCGGCATCCAGCATCAGGGTCTGTCCGGCACCTACCGTTGCCGCCAGCACGCGCGCATTGGCCCGGATCGGCAAGGCGTCATCTCCCGCTATGCCGCTGGCGAGGATCGTAAACCGGCCTTCCCGCTGCTCCCTTGGAAACGGGCGCTGCCCCCATGAGGGCGTGCCACCTTCCGTGGCAGGCTCGATCCATATCTGGAACAGCCGGGTCCTGCCGCTCTCCCGATTATGCTCGGAGTGACGGATCCCTGAGCCGGCGGACATGACCTGCACATCCCCGGCCTCGGTCCTTCCATGATTCCCCAGCGAATCACGATGCGTGATCGCCCCCTCCCGCACATAGGTAATGATTTCCATATTGGCGTGAGGATGCATGGGAAAACCGGAATCCGCCGCAATCTCGTCATCGTTCCAGACGCGCAGCGCACCCCAGCCCATCCGGGCCGGGTCATAGTAATGCGCGAACGAAAAATGATGCGTTGCGTTCAGCCAGCCATGATTGGCGTGGCCCAGCCCGGCAAATGGCCTTTTCTCGATCATGGTCCTGCTCCTTTATCAGGGGGAGAGCTTTGCAGCCTCCGTGATGGAGCAGAGATGAGGCATGAGGCCGCCTGGGAAAAGAGCAGGATCAGAACGACACTGTTTCTGTTTTGACACCAGCAGGCCGCGATGCTCGCAGCCTGTCGGCGCAATAATGATTGGCCTGAATTACTGGCCTGGCTGGCGCATCATCCTGTACTCTTGGGGTACATCGAAATAGGCCGGGGTAATATTGCTGTAGGATACTTTCACAGCCGTCAGACTAGCCCCGTTCTGGGCACGTTCATGCGCATTCAGCAGCACGCCATCCGCAGTCAGGCAGACGATGCTGCCTTGTGCATTCGGCTCAGTCACATCGTAAACTGTGCAAGGCTGGCCTGCGATCACCTCGGTTCCGGTCTTGTTGAAGCGGGCATTTTTAGGCGGTTCGAAAGTCATGCTCTGCGCCGCCCCCGGAGGCAGCGGCATGACAGATTTCTGCCCATCGATGACCATCACCCCATTGCCGGCCTTCCGGTCGATAATGATGTAATCCTTCGAATTCGGCGTCTCGATCCGAAGCTTTCCGGCAGATGCCAGCACCGTCACCATAGCCTGATGCCGGGAACCATCAGGATCCACCGTATCATACAGCACCTGCACGTTTTTCGAGGGAATGACGAGCGGCGCGGTCTCTGCCGCCAGACAGGCACCCCCTGCCATGAAGGACGCCAGCACACCGGCCATAGCCGTCCATTTCAGTCCTGACGCCATCATATCATCCAATCCGCCTGTTATCCCACCCTACGGCTTGTCCCATGTGGACGGAACCGGGGAAGGTCACCCGCCATCATGACGCAGAAAGGGTTTATTTCAAGCGGTCCGGCATGACAGGCAGCGCACCCTCGGGAATATTGTCCCGCAGCAGCCCGGCAAGACGCCCGTAGCCGTCGCCGCGAGGATCGGACCCGCGCCAGATCAGGCAGATCCGACGGGCAGCGGAATCCGTCAGAGGAGACAGGGACAGCAGACCGTGCAAATCCTCCCGTCCCCGTGCGGCGAGGGCAGGCAGCAGGGAATATCCCTCCCCGGCCGCGATCATATGCCGCAGCATTTCCAGACTACAGGCAAACCGCTGTTTCTGCGTATGCGCGGTTCTGCTTCCCTGCCGGGCACAGAGCGACAATGCCTGATCACGCAGACAATGCCCTTCCTCCAGCAGCAACAGCCCATCAACCGGCAATGCGTCCAGATTGACATCGCGCCGGAATGCCAGCGGATGACCGGTCGGGCAGGCCAGCAGGAAAGGTTCATCCAGAATCGGCTCGGCTACAATTCCGTCCATCGGGCTAAGCCAGGCCAGCAACCCGATATCGAGTTTTCCAACGCGTAGCGCATCCAGCAGATCGCCCGTCTTCAGCTCCTCGATCTGGAGCGACAGGCCCGGCAAACGGCCCAGCACACTCCGCAGCACCGAGGGCAGATAGTACGGCCCCAAAGTCGGGATCACACCAAGCCGCAGCGTACCGGTCAGGCTGCCCTGTTGTGACTGCGCCATTTCCAGCAACAGCCGCGCCTGCTGCAAAATGCCGCGCGCCTGGGAGAGAATCGCTTCCCCCTGCTCCGTGGGGCGGACCTGACGATTGCCACGATCGAACAAGGTGACACCAAGCAGATCCTCGAGTTTTCTGACCTGTTCGCTCAAGGCGGGCTGACTGACGCCGCATTGCTCGGCGGCACGCCCGAAATGCCGCAACTCGCTGACGGCGACAGCATATTCCAGATCGCGCAGCGACAACCCAGCCAGGTTCATAGGGAGCACCGAAACATCATTAAGGAAAGAACGATTTTCCTTATACCCGAACCCGTGGCAGGGTCACGCCGAAGCCTTAGACCTCGCGGATTGGAAATTGCAGCCATGCCCGATACTTCATACCCTTTTCCCTCCTCTGGCCCCTCCGGCAGCCCCGTTCTGACCACCACAGCGGGCGCGCCGGTTGCAGATAATCAGAACAGCGTGACGGCGGGCGCTCGCGGTCCAATTCTGTTGCAGGATTATCAGCTGATCGAAAAACTCGCGCACCAGAACCGCGAACGTATTCCGGAACGCGTCGTGCACGCCAAAGGCTCAGGCGCTTTCGGCACTTTTACCGTCACGGCGGATATTTCACGTTATACGCGCGCCGGCATTTTCTCACGCATTGGCAAATCCACTGATGTGCTGCTGCGTTTTTCCACCGTTGCCGGTGAGCGTGGGGCTGCGGATGCAGAGCGCGATGTACGCGGATTTGCGCTGAAATTCTATACCGATGAAGGCAACTGGGATCTGGTCGGCAATAACACGCCGGTGTTTTTCATCCGCGACCCCATGAAGTTCCCCGATTTTATCCGCACGCAAAAGCGTCATCCGCGCACCAATCTGCGCTCCCCCACCGCGATGTGGGATTTCTGGTCGCTCAGCCCTGAAAGCCTGCATCAGGTGGCAATCCTGTTCAGCGATCGCGGACTGCCGCAAGGCTATCGTTTCATGAATGGCTATGGCAGCCATACCTACAGCTTCTGGAACGATGCCGGAGAGCGTTTCTGGGTGAAGTTCCACTTCAAATCCCTCCAGGGTATCCGCACCTGGACCAATGAAGAAGCCAATGAGGTCATTGCCCAGGATCGGGAAAGCGCCCAGCGCGACCTGTACGAAGCGATTGAAAAAGGCGATTTCCCGCGCTGGCGCGTTTGCGTGCAGATCATGCCGGAGGCAGAGGCCAACAGCACGCCCTACAATCCCTTCGACCTGACGAAAGTCTGGCCGCATGCCGATTATCCGCTGATCGATGTCGGCGTGCTGGAGCTGAATCGCAATCCCGCGCATTATTTCGCGGAGATCGAGCAGGCTTCGTTCTCACCGTCCAATATCGTACCCGGCATCGGTTTCTCCCCCGACAAGGTGTTGCAGGGGCGTCTGTTCGCCTATGCCGATGCTCATCGCTACCGTGTCGGCACCCACTACGAAGCCTTGCCGGTGAATGCCCCGAAATGCCCGGTTCATCACTATCACGCGGATGGCGCCATGCGCTTCGACGCGCCACAGGGAACCGATGCGTATTACGAGCCGAACTCCTTCCATGGTCCGGTGCAGGATCGCACGGCTCAGGAACCGCCGCTGCGTATTTCGGGTGATGCCGACCGCTACAATCATCGTGACGGCAACGACGATTATACCCAGCCTGCCGCGCTGTTCCGCATGTTCACGGCTGAACAGAAGGAACGCTTCTACCGCAACATCGCCGGCGCCATGCAGGGTGTTCCCGGCTTCATCATCGCCCGTCAGCTGGAGCATTTCCGCCGCGCCGATCCGGAATGGGCGGATGGTGTCAAGCGGGCGCTGGGCGATGCGTATCAGGAACCGGAATCTGCCCCCACCAATGCCGAGGCGCGCACCTGAACAGCTTTATTTCTAGCTCACCACGACAGGCAGCAATGCCTGTCCTTATCTCCACCGCGTCTGTCTCTGACAGGCGCGGTTTTTTTATGCGCGGGCCAGGCGTACCAGTTCCTGCCGGACACCCGATGCATCACTCACCGGCGCTGACCAGTTCATCCGCAACACCGGTTCGGACATCGGGTCATCAGGGGCCAGATCGCAGCCATCGCAATCCACCGCCACCATGCGCCAGCTTGCAGCCTTGCCACCAGCACCCTGCGCAATCCGCGCCAGCACGTCGGCATGATCCGCATTACAATGTGCGATGATGTCCGCCTCCGCCGCAAGCAGTGCCGTGACCGAGGCTTCGTCAGGACACAGCACAGAACCTGGCAAACGCGTGGCTTTTGCAAAGCCGCCCACCAGCATGGCCCCCAGCGGCTTTAACCTCACCAACGAAAAATCACTGAATCCAGCATAGGGCGCAGCATAAGGATGCACGGCCAGAAAACGCTGCCGCAACGCCGGATCATCCACGACCTCCGCCAACCCTGTGACGGTGACACGCGGTGCGGTCTGTGGATTGACGGTCTCTGCCTCCCCGCTGACCATCAGGGCGGCCCGTTTCTCCATCCGCAAATGCCGCATATGCTCCGACAGGCTGGACAAAAGCAGCAGGATCGACAGATCAGCCGCGCAGGCATGGGTGACAAGCGCTGCATAAGGCTGCCCATCCTGCACGGTGGCCAGTGTCGCCTGCCGGGCAGAGCGCAGCAGGCAACGCGCCTGCCACGCAACCTGTTTCATGTCATGCGTATCCAGTGCCATAATCGATTCTTCCTGCCATGCCGCTCTCAGCGGACTGCAATCGTTTACAGTCGTTCAAAGCCCAAGAAACGGGCAAAGCCCACGAAACGGGATCCACCATGACACAGACCATCGCCCTCGTGGATGATGACCGCAATATCCTCACCTCCGTCTCCATGACGCTGGAGGCGGAAGGATTTCAGGTCCGCACCTATACCGACGGAGAAAGCGCGTTGCAGGGCCTGACGACCCGGCCAGTGGATCTGGCGGTGCTGGACATCAAGATGCCTCGCATGGACGGGATGGAGCTGCTGCAACGTCTGCGCGCGCGTACCGCTTTGCCGGTTATCTTCCTGACCAGCAAGGATGAGGAGGTCGATCAGTTGATGGGCCTGCGGCTGGGGGCGGATGATTACATCACCAAACCCTTCAGCCAGCGCCTGCTGATCGAGCGTATCCGCGCTCTGTTGCGCCGGAACGATGCCAGCCGTGCAGACGGGCAAGGCACGACAGGAGGAGGGCTGCTGACCCGGGGCGATCTGACCCTCGATGAGAGCAAGCACCAGTGCCTGTGGCATGGTAAAGATATTCAGCTGACGGTGACGGAATTCCTGCTGGTCAAGGCGCTGGCCGCACGTCCCGGCGTGGTTAAATCCCGTGACCAGCTGATCGATGCTGCTTATGGCGAAAACATCTACGTCGATGATCGCACCATCGACAGCCATGTCAAACGGGTCCGCAAAAAATTCCGCGCTGTGGATGATGATTTCAACCAGATCGAAACTCTCTACGGCATCGGCTATCGCTATAAGGAGCAATAATTTCACCGGACTATTCCGTTTTTCCATCCGGGAAACGCATTCCGGCCACGTACGCGCCGCAATTCCATGTCATGGCGGGCCTCATGACGCATAACCGTCCCCCTTCCGCAACGAACCGGCGCTATCGACTGATCTCACCGCTGCTGAGACGCATTCTGGTGGTCAATGTCATGCCGCTGGTGCTGCTGGTGGCGGCATTGCTGTATCTGGATCAGTACCAGAACGGGCTGCTGAGCGCCGAGGTGCTCACCTTGCGGGAACAGGCGCGCATTTTTGCCGGTGCGCTTGGTGAAGTTGCCATTGATCCGCCGGGCAAGACACCGCCGCATCTCTCCGCCGGGATTGCCCGGCCACTCTTGCGCCGACTGACCGAGCCGACCCCCAATGCCCGCGCCCGTCTCTATGGGCCTGATGGCAGTCTGGTGGCCGACAGTCAGGCCATGCGACACGATCCGGGCGAGGATATCGGCACAGAACCGGTCGCCAACCCGCATGAGCGGAGCATGCTGACCGATATGGTCAGCACTTTTTACGACTGGGTGCAGACCCACTTCCCGCATGCCGGCCACTCCCCCATCATGAACACGGATCGGGATGAGGCGCTTGAAACCAGGCCACGGTGGCAGTCCGACACAGGCAAGGGCCAATCCGCTGCCTTTACTCCGGCCGATTCAGCATTGGAAATGCCCGCCTATATCCGCCGCACGGCAGATTCCCGGTTGTTGGTCACAGTGGCGGAACCGGTTCAGCACGATAATCATACCATCGGCATCATTCAGGTGACACGGGAAGCACGCGAAGTCGATGCCAGCCTGTTTGCAATTCGGGTCTCCATTCTGGCGCTGTTCGGGCTGGCGTTGGGGTTGACGGTGATCATGTCCGGCTATCTGGCGCGGACCATCGCCCGTCCCATGCGGAGCCTTGCAGTGGCGGCCGGACAAATGCGCGAGGAACGAGTACGCGGGAGCTATCTGCCGCCTGCCCTGCTGCGGCGCGGCGATGAAATCGGGGAACTTGCGGAAGCTCTGTCCGAGAGCGCCGTCGCTTTATGGGCGCGTATGGATGCGATCGAGCGTTTCGCCGCCGATGTGGCACATGAGATCAAAAACCCGCTTTCCTCCATCAACAGCGCCATCGAGACATTGCGAAGGGTCGAGGATCCGGCTCAACACAAACGGCTGATGAGCATCATCGCGCAGGATGTAGGGCGGCTGGACCGCCTGATCACCGATATTTCCGATGCCAGCCGCGTTGATGCCGAACTGTCGCGCCAGCCAACGGAGGAGGTGGATGTGGCCCCCATTCTCTCCACCCTTGCAGAGATTCATGAAGCAACGCGGGATGAGGAGGATGGCGACCCTGTTCTGACCGTTCATATCTCCGATCAGCCGCTGGTGGTACGCGCGGTGGAAACGCGGCTGGTGCAGGTTCTGCATAATCTGATCGGCAATGCGGTCTCATTCAGCCCACCCGATGGGGTGATCACGCTCTCCGCAGGGCGTAACGGGCCGTTCATCCAGATCACAGTCGAGGATGAGGGACCGGGTATTCCCGACTCAAAACTGGAACACATCTTTGACCGCTTTTACTCCGAGCGGCCTGAGCGGGAGCAGTTCGGCAAGCATTCCGGGCTCGGCCTGTCGATCAGCCGACAGATTATCGAAGCCCTGTCAGGGGAGATCAACGCCGACAATCGCCGTGATGCGGAAGGCAAAATCATCGGTGCCCGGTTCAGCATCAAGCTGCCCGGTACCTGAGCCGGGCAGAATCAGTTCCATCACGGACGGATAACGCTCTGGGCCGAACCCTGCGGCAACCCTTGATCCATTTTTTGCTCCCGGACCAGTTCCTGGGCCGGAACAGCCACCGGCTTTTTCCAGGGGATGGAATGATACCATGCAATGATCCGGACCAGCAGTGCCAGCACAGCCATGGCCATGACATTCACCACAATCTGGCGGATGCTCCATGGCGACACGCCATCCAGAGCGGCGGTCCCAAGCTGCGCCAACACAACCGTGCACAGAAAAACCGGCAGTGAATAGGTTCCGGCTGTAATGAACGGGCGCGCCCAGTTGCGGTGAAGAAAGGCCGGACGCTTTCCGACAATGCTCACCACCAGCCATGCGATAGCCAGAAAATGCAGATAGATCAGGGGCGGCAGCACGGTCTTGTTGGTATTCGCCGTCACCCATTCGGCGATGGCCGCGCCCGTCTCCCCGGCATGGCTCAACAGGCCGGTGCGGGCGACGAAACCGAAAACAATCAGGCCAACGGCACCGATGCGGAACAGGCCCATGCCCCGGTCACGGAAAACCGGCGGGACCGACACCCATCCGGCTGTCAGCGCATAACCGGTGAAGAAAACCAGCTGCCAGCTGAAGGGATCGAAGAACCAGTGACGCTTCGTGCTGGGATCGGCGGGCAAATTCCAGCCCAGCAGCAGGGCGCCTGCCCACAGCAGAACCGATGCCACAACAGGCAGCCGCCGATCCAGCTTCGCCAGCAGGACCGCAACCGGCACCATCGCCATGATCACGACATAAACCGGCAGCACATCCAGATAGCCCGGCACGTAGCTCAGCATCACGATGCCTCGGAATGCCTGCACCGGATCGTCATACAGATGATACAGTTCGAACAGTTCGACAAAATTATAGTGACGATGGCCGGTCACATGGGCCAGCAGTCCTGGCAAAGCCGCCACCGCCATCACCAACCCGAGTTGGGCCGCATAAATCTGCCAGACCCGCAGAGACACACGTGCCGTTCCCAGCGCCCATCCAGCCCGGCGATAAACACTGCCGAAAGCGTAGGCACAGGAGGCACCCGAGACGAAAAAGAAAATACAGGCCGCATCGCTGAAACCGAAACTGGCCGGCATGAGATGGGAGAAGCTGTTGTTCCGGATATGGTCGATCAGGATGATGAACAGGGATACGCCCCGGAAAAAATCAATCCGCAGATCGCGCTCCTTGCGGACACGCACAGGCTGTATGACCGGATTGGCCACACCGGAAACCGTTCCTTGACAAAGGGGATCGCTCATAACCGCGCCAGATCCTTTCCTCTTTCTGCCGTCTGCCGCAGACGGCAGAAAGATCAGCCGATCAGGCCAGACCAGACAAGGCCCGATCTGCCAACATGGCTGACCCAACGAGAATAATCATTGAACACTAACCCATGCGAACGGTTCGCACAGCAAAAAGAATTTGACCAAACGTAACAGACCATCCCATTGCCCTGCCCCGGCCAATTGCCCTGTGCCGGCCCATTGCCCTGTGCCGGGATGTCTACCCCTCGCCACCGCCATGGGGTAACCCGGACAATTCCTGCATGGGATCGCTACATCCCCAAGGGACAAAAGACGTTTAGATGAGGGAGCCTGCCGGAATGGGTCTCAAGATCATGGGGTCGACCGCCCTGCTGACCGAAGCCACGCGCTTCTGCCGTCGCCGCGCGCTGTGGGTGGTGCTGGCAGCCATGGTGCTGGCGGGACTCAGCCTGACCCATGCCGCCCATCATCTGGGGGTCAGCACCAATACGGATGAGCTGTTTGCGTCCTCCCTTCCATGGCGGCAACGTCAGGTCGCCTATGAGAAGAATTTTCCACAGAATCAGGATCTGCTGGTCGCTGTGGTCGATGGCTCCATTCCGGAGGAAGCAGAAGCCACAGCCGATGCGCTTACAAAGGCACTGTCTGAAGACAAGGAGCATTTTCTGTCTGTCCAGCAGCCAGGAGCGCTGCCTTATTTCCAGAAAGAGGGGCTGCTGTTTCTCGACCAGAAAAGCCTGTCCAGCCTGCTGGACCAGACCATCGACGCGCAGCCTTTTCTGGGGCAGCTGACGGCAGATCCCAGCGCACGCGGCCTGTTCGCAGCGCTTTCCCTCGTTGCCATGGGCGTCTCCCGCGGGGAGGCCAACCTCCAGCCCTTCATGCCGGCCCTGCAAGGTTTCGATGATGCATTGCGTCAGGCGGCAGACGGACATCCGAAACCGCTTTCATGGGAGAACCTGCTGGCCGGTCCACTGGCGCAACAGGCAGGGCAATACCGCTTCGTGCTGGCCCAGCCGCGGCTGGATTACGACGCACTGGAACCCGGCGGTGCTGCAACCGCCGTGCTGAGACACATCGCCGCCGGGCTGGAATTCGTCCGCACCGGCCATGCCCATGTGCGCATCACCGGCCCTGTCGCGCTGGCGGACGAAGAATTCTCCACCGTGGCCCACGGCATGGTGGAAGGCACCCTCATCAGCATCGCCCTGATTACGCTCTGGCTGTTTCTGGCCCTGCGCAGCTGGCGGCTGATCCTGCCGGTGCTGGCCACCTTGATGCTCGGCCTGACACTGACGATCGGGTTTGCCTCAGTGGCGGTTGGCACCCTGAATCTCGTCTCGGTCGCATTTGCAATCCTGTTCGTTGGGATCGCCGTCGATTTCGCCATTCAATACTGTGTGCGCTTCCGCGAAGTGCGGCACGAAATCGCCGATCCGGCCATTTCCCTGCCCGAAACCACACGCCGGGTCGGCGGACAGATTCTGGTGGCCGCGGCCGCGACAGCCGCCGGGTTTCTGGCTTTTGTTCCGACCAGCTTCGAAGGGGTAGCCGAGCTCGGGCTGATCGCCGGGGTCGGTATGGTGATTGCCTTCCTGTGTACTATGACTTTCCTGCCAGCCATGCTGAGCCTGTTCCGCCCACGGGCAGAAGGACGGGAAATCGGCTTTGCCGTTGGAATGCCTCTCGACCGCACCCTGCTGCGCTGGCGGCGGCCTGTTCTGCTGGTCTTTGCCCTGATCGCCGTTTCCGGGATCGCCCTGCTGTCGCGGCTGACGTTCGATTCCGATCCCTTGCACACCAAAAATCCGAATACGGAGGCCATGCGGACGCTCTACGGCATGATGGGCGATCCGATGACCAACCCCTATTCCGCCGATATTCTGGTCGCAAACCGGGAACAGGCCGAAGCGCTCGCCAAAAAGCTGGAAAAACTGCCGACCGTCGCCGAGGTTCTGACACTCTCCTCTTTCGTGCCCGACAATCAGGATGAAAAACTGGCTCTGGTCGCGGATGCCGCCAGCCTGCTGGGGCCGACCCTGACCCCTCATACCCCCCCCTCCTCCGTGACGCCCGAACAGATCAGGCTGGCAATCAGTGCGGCGCTGGGGCAGATCCGCCCGGCTTTGGCCAAACTGCCCGCCAATCATCCTCTGGCCGGGATCGCGGCAGCGCTCGACCGGCTGTCTCATGCTTCCGATGAGACGCTTCTTGCCGCCAATGCGGCCCTCGTGCGGTTTCTGCCGATGCAGCTTGAGCGTCTGCGTACGGCCCTGAGCGCCGAGAAAGTCAGCGTCAAGGATATTCCTCCCGCCTTGGCGAAAGACTGGCAGCTTCCTGACGGACGGGTGCGGGTCCAGGCCATGACCAGCCCCAAAGCCTCCGACAGCGCCGGGCTGCACCGTTTCGCCGCCGAAGTTCTGGCCGTTGCCCCCGATGCCAGCGGCTCCGCCATCGTGATTGTGGAAACGGCTCAAACCATCGTGACCGCGTTCCGTCATGCCGCAATGGGAGCCATCGCAGCCATCATGGTGATCCTTGCGCTCGCGTTGCGTCGGGTGCTGGATGCCGCACTGGTGATGTCGGCGCTTCTGCTCTCCGCGCTGATGACAGTCGTGGTGATCAGCCTGCTGCCCATGGCGCTGAATTTCGCCAATATTATCGCCCTGCCGCTGCTGCTGGGCGTCGGTGTCTCGTTCAACATCTATTTCGTGATGAACTGGCGGGCAGGGGTCAGCGGTTTTCTGGCAACCGCCACAGCCCGGGCTGTGATTTTCTCCGCCCTGACCACCGCGACCGCCTTCGGATCACTGGCCTTGTCGGAGCATCCGGGCACAGCCAGCATGGGCAATTTGCTGATGATCAGTCTAGGCTGCACATTGGTGGCCTCGCTGATCTATATCCCGGCGCTGCTTTCCGGGCTGCGAAGGCGGGGTCAGGCCTGAGCGTGGATCAGACGGCGCAAAGCGCGTATATCATCCGGCCGGGTGCGGCAGCATCCGCCGACGATCCGTGCTCCAAGCCGGAGCCAGCTTCTCGCCTGCTCTGCCCAGTCATCGGATCGCCTGTGTCCCCAACAACGGGTCACCAGATCAAATGGCTCCCCGGCATTGGGGTAGACGATCACAGGCAGGCCACCACGGCGCAAACAGCGGATCAGGGCAGGCACGAGGACCGGATCGGTACAATTGATCCCGATGGCGGCCACGAAAGGGCAGGATGCCATAGCCTGCACACAGAGTCTCAATGGCGTTCCATCGGCGATATGGGCCGCATCCCGCACGGAAAAGCTGACCCATCCCGGCACACTCAATGCCTGAAGCAAATCCGCAAACGCCAGTGCCTCATCCAAATGCGGCACGGTTTCACAGGCGATGAGATCGGCGCCTCCGGCTGCAAGCGCACGCATGCGGGGAGCGTGGAACGCCAGATACTGTGAGCGCGACAGGGCATAGCGCCCGGTATATTCCGAGCCATCGGCCTGGCACGCCCCATATGGCCCCAGCGAGCCGGCCACCAGCGGACGAATCCGGTTGCGGCGCTGCGCAGCCGGCAGACCGGCCCAGACGTCATCCCGGACCGAACAGGCCAGTCGCGCCGCATCGGCCAGGACCGACATAGCCCGACCTCGCGACAATCCCCTGCGCTGCAACCCCGGCAGACTCAGCTGATAGCTGGCGGTTTCGATACAATCGGCTCCGGCTTCCAGATAGGCCCGATGCACCGCCGCAATCGCCGCCGGATTATCCAGCAGCAGGCGACCGGACCAGAGCGGATCATCCAGATGATACCCGGCACGTTCCAGTTCCGTCGCCAAGGCGCCATCCAGAAGCAGCGGTCGGGCCTGCCGAAAGAGAGAAGAGATCAATGCCATCACATCCTCCCATCATCGGCGACATGCAGACTGTCAGCGGCGCAAGGCCCTCGCTTCCGTCATTTGCCATCCCAGCAGAATCGGCACACCAACCAGAAGATCCCGCGCCCGCCGCACCAGAGAAATACCAATGGCAATATCCGGTGGCACACCGAACACACTGCCGAGCGCAACATAGGCAGCTTCCTGCACCCCCAGCAGTCCCGGCACCATAAAAGCCCCCGCCACCAGACCGTGCATCATGCCCTCCACCGCCAACGCATCGATGAACAGCAATTGCACGCCCAACATATGCGCCGTGAGCCAGGTTGCAACGCCAGACCCCATCCACGCCAGAAAATGCCAGCCAATCCCCCTCAGCAGGGCAGGCAGATTGGCAGAGAGCTGGGTCAGCTCCATTTCCAGACAGTCAATACCATCACCCAGAGCAGGAGCAGCGACTCTGGAAGCCAGCGCCCTCATTATCGGTCCGACCCCATGGCGTTGCACCCACACCGCGCCCCATCCTGCCAAACCGGCCACCACAACCCCGGCCACGGCCGGGATCAGCAAAGTGCCTGATGACGTGCTGGCCAGCAGGATCGACAACCCGAGCAAGGCAAAAATCAACTGGGCCAGAAACTCACAGGTGACATCCACAATGGTCGAGGCCGCCGCGACCGGCCAGCGCAGCCCCCAAAGCGTCGCGGCGCGGGCGCCGAGCACCAGACCGCCGATTTGCGAAAAGGGCAGACAGGTACTGGCGGCATCCCTCACCATCCTGCACCAGACCGGCAGCCAGAACGAAACATTGCCCGGCAGCATCTGCCGCCATGCCCGCCCCAGCAGCAGGAAAATCGGCACCTGCAACAGGCACAGCAGGCCCAGCCCTTTCCAGCCGATACGGAGCGTGGCATCCAGCACCTGATCCAGCCCGAACCAGCCGATCAGGCCCGTTGCCAGGGCAAGACCCAGCAGGGCCGCCAAAATCGAAATCCGTTGCAAACGCTCCGCCCGCCCAAACCAGCCCGCCAGACCAGTCTGCGGGAAAAAGAATGGCGCCCGTGCTACACGAAAGAACGGTGAAACTCTACACCCGGCAAGACGGTGCAGATATTTCTCCAGAGAGGGCAAAGCAGCATAATTTTGCCCCAATCGAAGGTCGGCTGTAGAAGGGCATCCGCACGCCAGCCGCACAGCGTGTTCACCCTTTTCAGCGGCAAGGATCACAAGCGGATGGGCAGACAGGAATGACCAGTCCGGGACGGGCCTTCATTACCGGAGCAACCGGCTTTGTCGGTTCGGCCGTCGCGCGTGCTTTGCTGCAACGAGGCTGGCAGGTCAGGCTGCTGACCCGGCGCAGCTCCGACACGCGGAACCTTGCCGGTCTCACCGCGGACATTGTGGAGGGTGATCTGCTGCAGCCCGAAAGCATCACACCCCATCTGCACGGCTGTCAGGCCCTGTTTCATGTCGCTGCCGATTACCGCATCTGGGTGCCGGAACCGGAGGCCATGATGCGTGCCAATGTCGATGGTACCGTGGCTCTGCTGCGCGCGGCTCAGGCAGCCGGAATTGAGCGAATCGTCTATTGCAGTTCCGTCGCGGCGCTGGGCCTGATTGGTGACGGCACCCCCTCCACCGAGGATACGCCGAACAGCGAGGCCAAGACTGTCGGCATCTATAAGAAATCAAAATATCGGGCCGAACAGGCTGTTCTGCGGCTGGTGGCGGAGGAAGGGGTGAGGGCAGTGATCGTCAATCCCTCCACACCGATCGGGCCGCGTGACGTAAAGCCGACACCGACCGGGCGCATGATCCGGGATGCAGCTTTGGGTAAAATGCCTGCCTATCTCGATACCGGTCTGAACGTCGTGCATGTGGATGACGTCGCGGAAGGACATCTTCTTGCCATGGAGCATGGCGTGCCGGGCGAACGCTATATTCTGGGCGGCACCGACATGCATCTGGCGGATATTCTGGCCATGGTGGCGCGGGAGACAGGACGCAAACCACCACGCATCCGGCTGAATGAAACCTTGCTGTGGCCGCTGGCGATGGCCAGCGAGACACTGGCACGTCTCACCGGAATCGAACCGCTGGTCACGCGGGATCATCTGCGCATGGCCCGCAAGAAGATGTTTTTTTCCTCCGCCAAGGCCCGCACCGCGTTCGGCTGGTCGCCCCGCCCGGCAGAGGAGGCGATTCGTGATGCCGTTTCGTGGTTCCGTCAGAACGATCCCGCTTTCATCAGACAGCGGCCCGTCAAAGGAACCGCCGCATGATCTGGCTGGCCGCCCTGAGCGCGATGATCTGGCTCTATCTGCTGTTTTTTCACGGGCAATTCTGGCAGGCCGGGCCGATCCTGCCCCTTTCCCCTCGTCCATCCACCACACCCGTCACGGTGGTCATCCCGGCAAGGGATGAGGCGGAGAGCATCGCACGCTGCCTGCGCTCCCTCGCTTTGCAGGATCATCGGGCGTTGCATGTCATTCTCGTCGACGATGCCAGCAGTGACGGCACTGGTGACATCGCCCGCGCCATCGCCGCCGAGACTTTCCCCAACCGGTTGCCCGGCTGGCTTCAGGTGATCGCGGGCAAACCGCGCCCGACCGGCTGGAGCGGCAAACTCTGGGCAGTCCATCAGGGGGTTGCCGCCGCACGGGATGATATTCTGCTGCTGACCGATGCGGATATCGAACATGCACCGGGTCATGTCGCCTCCCTGCTTGCTCAGGCAGAGAGCAAAGACCTCGATATGACGAGCGAAATGGTGGCGCTGAACGTGGAAAGCTGGCCGGAACGGGCGTTGGTGCCTGCCTTCGTGTTCTTTTTCCAGATGCTGTACCCTTTCGCGCGGGTGAATGACCCGCTCAGCGCAACAGCGGCGGCGGCAGGCGGAACGGTGATGATCCGTCGCCGGGCGCTGGAAAGGATCGGCGGAATCGAAAGCCTGCGCGGTGCCTTGATCGACGATGTGACCCTGGCGAGCAGGGTCAAAACCGGTGGCCCGATCTGGCTGGGTCATTCCGCGCTGGCTCGCTCCATCCGCCCCTATCCGCATCCCGCCGATATATGGCGGATGATTGCGCGCACTGCGTTTGTACAGTTGCGATTCTCCTGGACCCTGCTGCTGCTGACAGTGCTCGGCATGCTGATCGTCTGGATTGCACCGCCTGCCCTGACCTTTTTCGGCCATGGAGTGGCGCGCTGGCTCGGGCTTGCCGCCTGGCTCGGGGCCATGGCGAGCTATCTGCCGACCTTGAAACGCTTTGGCCTCAGCCCGCTCTGGGCGCTGGCACTGCCTGCAATCGCGGGTTTTTATACCGCCGCCACGATCGGCTCGGCCATCGACTACGCGACCGGGCGCGGAGTCCGCTGGAAAAGCCGCGCCTATACGGAGCATACCGCATGAGCGCTTCCCTGACCGAAAACAGGCCGGTCGAGATATGGTCCGGCAAAGATCAGGGGGACGAGAATTTCCCCGTCAGCCGCATCGTGCGCCGCAAATGGCGACCGCATGTGAACGCCTATTATGCTTTCGCCCGCAATGCCGACGATATTGCCGATCATCCCGATCTGTCAGCCAATGAGAAAATCAGCCGGCTGGACCTGATGGAAGCCGTTTTGCTCGGCCATGCCGATCACGGTTCCCCCACCGCCAGCCGCCTGCGCGACAGTCTGGCCTTAACCGGGATCGATCCGAGGCATGCCACCGATCTTTTAGTGGCCTTTCGTCGTGATGCCATCAAGCATCGCTATGAGAGCTGGGATGAATTGCTGGATTACTGCCGTTACTCGGCCATGCCGGTTGGCCGCTATATGCTCGATCTGCATGGCGAGTCCCTGCAGACATATCCGTCTTCGGATGCGCTCTGTGCCTCTCTTCAGGTACTGAACCATCTGCAGGATTGCGGAAAGGATCTGGCGTCTCTGGATCGCTGCTACCTGCCTGCCGACATTCTGGATGCCCATGGCGCCCGCATTGCCGATCTGCGCCGCTCCAGTTGCTCCCCCGCCTTGCGGCAGGTGCTGGATGATCTGCTCAATCGCACCGAACGGCTGAATGTCGAGGCGGCTCCCCTCTCTGGATTGACCGCAGACCGCTGGCTGCGGGTAAACGTTGCCATGATCCACCGGCTGGCTGAACGTCTGGCGCAGCGGCTGCGGCATGGCGATCCGCTGGCGCGACGCGTGAAGCTTCGTGGCATCGACATCGCTTTGAGCCTGTTTCAAGGATTGCGCGCCCTATGACCGCTTTGAGTGCCGATGCCGCCGATCTCGCCCGTGTCGAGGCCCTGACCCGTGCCTCCGGTACCTCGTTCTATCAGGGAATGAAGGTGCTGCCTGCGGATCGCCGTCTGGCAATGTATGCGATTTATGCCTTCTGCCGCATTGTGGACGATATCGCCGATGAGCCTGCCCCGATCGAGGAAAAACGCGCCGGGCTGAATGAATGGCGCGCCCGCATCACCGCCCTGTATCGTGGAGAAGCGGATGATCCCGTCACCCGCGTGCTGTTACCGGCGATCCGGACATTCCGACTACGGCAGGATGATTTCCTCGCCGTGATCGATGGAATGCAGACCGATGCCGAAACAAAGGTTGTCGCCCCCAGCTGGGCTGAGCTTGATCTGTATTGCGATCAGGTGGCTTCTGCGGTCGGCCGGCTGTCTGTCAGGGCTTTTGGCGATGAATCAGAAGACGCGGACAGGGTTGCCCATCATCTGGGCCGCGCCCTGCAATTGACCAATATCCTGCGCGATCTTCAGGAAGATGCCGCACGCGGGCGGCTTTATTTGCCACGCGAATGGCTGGTGGAAGCCGGTGTTCCCCTCGATGCGAGAGCCGCCATGGTCTCACCGGCGCTGGAGGGTGTTTGCCGCCGGGTCGTGCAGATTGCCAGGGGCCATTATGCTGATGCTTTCGCGTTCATGGCGCAATGCGACCAGCGTGCCATGCGTCCCGCCCGGCTTATGGCTGCGACGTATCGCGCCATCCTGAACCGGCTGGAACAGGCCGGATGGACTCCTCCCCGCCGGGTCAGCCTCCCCGCATGGGAAAAACTCTGGGTTCTTCTACGGCATGGGCTGGGTTAACGTCTTGATCTGAGCCGAGCGGCCACAAAAGCCACAACCGCCACAATCAGCAGAAGGCCACCCGCCATGACGATCCAGTCATGGGCGGGAAGATCAGTCCCTGGAATCCAGACCCAGCCAAACACCAGCCCCCAGATTGCCAGCACGGCCACAATACCGACAGGCAGAACCACCGCGAGATGAGACAAGGCACTCCCGGTCGTGGGAGTACCAGTCGTGCCTTCATTATCCGCTCGCCTGTTTGCAGCCATGACATTTCTCTCCCGCTTCCGATACCGCTAACGCGGGGAAACATCGTTCGGATGCGAGTCAGTCGGCCAGAACCGAAAAGACATCTCCTTCCATCGATTTCGCTTCAATATGCGCACGGTGCCACAGCGCGTAGAACAGCAGGATCCAGGCGGCAAATCCCTCCCTGCGCCCATGTGCATGGCGGAACAGACTGACCACGCGATCAGGGCGGGCGATGGCCTGAATACATCTCTGCCGTGCCACCAGCGGCCCGAGCTCCTGCCCCCGCGCAGCGATCCAGGCGGCAACCGGCACGGTAAAGCCCTGCTTGGCTGCAAAAGGTCTTGCCTGAGGGCTGTGCCGCTCCAGCCAGCGACGGAGAATGTATTTGCCTTTGCCATCCTGAACCTTCAACCGGTCCGGCAGACGGAAAGCAGCGGCGGCAACGCCGGGATCGAGCAGCGGAGTGCGTCCCTCCACCCCATGAGCCATCAGACAGCGATCCAGCTTCAGCAGCAGATCATGCGGCAGCCAGTCTGTCATGTCGGTTTCCTGTGCCGCTGCAAGGCGTGAGCGCAACGGAGAAACATGACTTTCAGCAGCCGCAATTCCGTCCCGCCAGCCGGGTGGAATGGCATGCAGTACATCCAGACCATCGAAATGCCCTTTCGATCGCATGACCCGCCCGCCACGCCACCATGGGCGCATCGCGCTGCGATACCGTCCATAGCCGCCGAACAACTCGTCTCCTCCCTCACCGGAGAGGACAACCTTCACGTCCTCTCTTGCCCGGCGCGCCAGAAACCAGGTGGGGATGATCGCATAATCCGCCGCGGGATCGTCCATGCAGGCCACGATCTCCGGCAGATGCTGCCAGACCATTGATTGCGTTACCGTCACGGTACGGTGCCGTGCGCCTGCCGCCGCCGCCAATGCAGCAGCATGCTCACGCTCATCAGCCGCGCCGGGCACGTCAAATCCGGCCGTGAAAGCCAAGACCGGGCTGTCATTCAGCCGTGCCATCAGGCTCAGCACCGTGGCGCTGTCGATGCCTCCTGACAGAAACATGCCATAAGGCACATCCGCACGCTGATGCAGTGCCACGCTTTCTTCCAGGGCGGCATCCAGACGCGCCAATGCCTCATCCTCCCCGATCTCCTCGGCGGGGCCTTCGGGCAGGGCGCTGATGCGGCGGCGATCCAGAATCTGCCCGTCGCGGCAGATCAGCGTCTCGCCCGGCAACACGCGCTGAATACCCGGAAAAATCGTATCTGCTCCGGTGGTGAACTGAAGCTGAAGCAGCTCGTTACGCTGGGCATCGGCCACATCGCGTTTGACCAGACCGGCGTCGAGCAGGGCCGAGGGTTGGGAGGCAAAGGCCACCCCCCCTGCCAGCCGGGCCACGTAAAGCGGCTTGATCCCGAACGGATCGCGGCTCAAAGTGACTGTACGTGCGGCCCGCTCATGGATCGCGATGGCATACATGCCGCGCAGTCTGACAGCGTAATCAGGCCCCTCCCGCAACCAGAGATGCAAGGGCGGCTCGCAATCGCTGCCGGTCGAGAACGACACGTCCGGCATCGCTTCACGCAGCGCAAGATCGTTATAAATCTCGCCATTGGCCACCAGGGCCGAGGAGCCGGCGAAAATCGGCTGATCGCCCCCTTCCGGATCGACAATGGCCAGACGGGTATGCACCATCGCCACCCGGCCGATCTGGGTATGGCCGCTGCCATCCGGCCCACGATGGTGCAAGGCGGTGGCCAGATCGCCCAACAGGGAAGGATCAGGCGACGCCTGCCCGGAAGCCATGATAACGCCCGCAATACCGCACATCAGCGTCCTGCCTTTTCCGGAGCCGCATGGCGCTGCAACCAGTCCAGCCAGCGCGCCAGCACCGGTGCCTCCGCATAATCCCGCTCAAACCGGCGGCGCCCGGACGCAGCCAGACGATGAGCGAGCGCCGAATCCTCCAGCACGGTGGCAATGGCGGAGGCCAGCGCATCGACATCATCAACAGGAGAAAGCAGCCCATCCTCGCCCGTCTGGATCAGCTCGCGCGGACCGTCAGCGGCGGTTGCGACAACCGGGCAAGTTGCCGACCATCCCTCGATCACCACATTCCCGAGCGGCTCATGGCGGGAGGGACAGACCAGCATGTCGGCCATGGCCAGCAATGCGCCCGTATCACTGCGCCAGCCGGGCATGTACAGCCGATCCTCGACCCCCATTTTGCGGGCCAGATCGGTCAGGGCCTCCCGCTCCGGCCCCTCCCCGGCGATCAGGGCGTGGACTCCGGGCAGATGGCGCAGGGCACAGATCAGGGTATCGAACCCCTTGTTTCTGTGCAGCCTGCCCAACGCCAGCACCAGAGGCACATGGGGAGGAATCTTCATCTCCGCCCGGTCAGCAGCGGGGATACGGCTGAAATCATTGGCGAAATTCGGCAGGTAATGCACCCGATCCTCCGGCCAGCCCTGCTGCACCATCCAACGGGTCAGGCCCACCGTATTGCCGATCAGATGCTGACAGCGGCGGTAATAACCAAGGTCATAGTAACCACCCAGCCGCCCTGCCAGCGTCCAGTCACCAGATGGGGCAAAGCGCGCGGCACGGCTCATCCACGCAATGGCGATCTGGGGTGCAAAAGCGCGTAGCTGGCTGCGCAGCCTCACTCCGGTGCGGATGTCGAATAAACCGCCGAACGCCATCTGTACCGGCTTCAGCCCTGCCTTCATCAAACGGGTGGCCCGCGCCGGTTCAGTGCGGATGCAGGGCAGAACCTGCACACCAGAGCGATACAAGGCAATACTCAGACGTTCGAAAAACAATTCCGCCCCGCCCTGAGGCGCGCCTGCCATGATCTGGGCCACACGCATCATGCACTCTCCCGCATCACGACACCTGCCATACCCGGTCTGAGCCATCCGGGCTGACGAAGCAGTTCCTCTGCCGCAGTGACGACTTTATCCACTGTCAGAGCCTCCATCGGCGCTTCCCCTGGAGAACCATCGGCCATGACCGCAGCCGCGTGGCGCCCGGCAGGAGCATATTCCGCGGCAGGAGTCGGACCGAACAGGCCCAGAGTGGGGATACCCGATGCTGCCGAAAGATGCATCAGACCGGAATCATTACCAACAAACAGCGCACAACGCGACAGGCAGGCAGCCGCTTCGGGCAGGCTCACGGCACCGGCGAGATCAATCGCGCCCGGAATCGCCGCCAGGACCGGATGGGCGAGCGCCCGTTCCTTCTCCCCCGGCCCAGCCAGCACAGCAATCCGCAATGCCGGTTGCCCGGCCCGCATCCTGCCGGCCAGCGCTACGAAGCGCTCAGCAGGCCAGAGCTTGCCATCCCAGTTGGCTGTCGGCCCCAGCGCCAGCACCGGGCTACCTTCCGGGATCAACGTGGCGGCGCGCGCTTCATCCTCCGGTCCGAACCAGACCACCGGCGCAATCGGCGTCCTGATCCCCAATGCTCCGGCCAGATGAATCAGCCTGTGTCCAGGACGGCGACCGCCACGCATGATGAAACGCCGTCGCGCCGGGATCGTCAGGGAGAGCGCCGAGCCACGCAGATCAACCACCATATCCCACCAGCGTGGCGCAACCTGCCGCCATAACGCGAACCAATGCCCATTCCGCGGACGTTTTTCCACGATGATAGTGGCATCCCGGCGTGGCATGCGCAGAAACACACCCTCAGCCGCGGGGCCGCAGGCGATGGTAAAACGGGCTTCCGGGAAAGCCCGGCCGAGATAATCAAGCAACGCGGTAGAAAGCACGGCATCGCCGATTCGCGTCGCCGTGACGAAAAGAATACGCATGGCCTCCTTTTAACACCGGATCAGACCGGCTCGACCATATCCGCATGAAAAATGCTCTCTTGCCCTGCCTCGCACGGCACGCCACATCTGCCGCATGACACAGGAAAACGCCTGCTCCGCCCTGCTGCCCCACCGCGCCGTTCTGGCCGTGACCGGGGAAGATCGTGTGACATTCCTTCAGGGGCTGGTCTCGAACGATGTGACTCTGACCGCGCCCGGACAGGCCATCTGGGCGGCTATGCTGACGCCGCAGGGCAAATGGATCGCCGATTTCTTCATCTTCTCCGATGGACAACGCCTGTTGCTGGATGTCGAGGCCACACAGGCTGCCATGCTGATACAGAAGCTCAGCCGGTTCCGTCTGCGTGCCCGGGTCGCGATCAGTGCAGAATCTGATCTGCACGTCCATGCCGGATGGGGCAGCGCACCCATCCCTGCCGGTTCCGTCTGCGTCGCCCCTGACCCGAGGCTGCCCGAAGCCGGCTGGCGTGCCCTTACGGGAGCCGGAATTCTGCCGGAGGGGGATGCCGCCGCCTATGACACGCATCGTTTGTCACTCGGCCTGCCGGATGGCAGCGCCGATCTGGAAGCAGAGAAAACCGTGCTGCTGGAAGCCGGGTTTGACGAGCTGAACGGCATTTCCTGGACCAAAGGCTGCTATATGGGACAGGAACTGACGGCCCGCACCCGCTATCGCGGCCTGCTGAAACGCAGGCTGGTGCCCGTCACGGGACATGCCCCCCTGCCCCCCCGAGAAACCCCGCTGATGCAGGATGGCAAGGAGGTCGGGACCATGCGGTCCTCCCGCGGGAAGACAGGCCTTGCGATCCTGCGGCTCGAAGCGCTGCATGCGCCTGTTCAGGCTGGAGATCAGAGTCTGACCCCTGCCCCCGCGCCCTGGATGAGACTGGCTCAGCCGGACGGAACCTGAAAAGCCGCCGCAATCAGGCTGCGCGTATAAGGATCGGCGGGACGCTCGAAAATCGCCGCCGTCTCCCCTTCCTCGACCACAACGCCGCGTCGCAGAACCGCAACACGGTGCGCAAGGGCGCGCACAACACGCAAATCATGGCTGATAAACAGATATCCCATGCCGTAGCGGGCCTGTAATCCGCGCAGCAGGGTGACGATCTGCGCCTGCACGGACATATCCAGAGCACTGGTCGGCTCATCCAGCACGATGAAGCGCGGCTGCAACACCAACGCACGGGCAATGGCGATACGCTGGCGCTGGCCGCCGCTGAATTCATGCGGATAGCGTTCCGCCGCGTCTTTCGGCAGGCCGACTTCTTCCAGCGCCCGCGCAACCCGTGCTTCCCGCTCTGTGCGTTTCTGATGGGGTTCATGCACGGCCAGACCTTCACCGATGATCTCCCGCACACTCATCCGGGGGGAGAGACTGCCGAACGGATCCTGAAACACGATCTGCATATCGCGTCGCAACGGGCGCAAGCTGCGTTCCCCCAACCCCTGCAGATCATGCCCGGCAAAGCGGATCACCCCTTCCGAAGGTTGCAGACGCAGCAGAGCCTGACCAATGGTCGATTTGCCCGACCCGGATTCTCCGACCAGCCCGAGCGTTTCACCTTCCCGCACCGTCAGTGTCACGTCATCTACCGCCCTGACCTGCCCGGTAACACGCCGCAACAGACCGCCACGGATCGGGAAATACACTTTCAGATTGCGCGCCGATGCCAGTCCCGGCGGTGACCCCGGCAAGGGAGAGGCCGTCCCCGTTGGCTCCGCATCCAGCAGCATCCTGGTGTAGGGATGGGCAGGGGTGGAAAATACATCCTTCACCGCTCCCTGCTCGACGATCTCTCCATGCCGCATGACGCAGACACGGTCGGCGTGGCGGCGCACAACGGTGAGGTCATGGGTGATCAACAGCAGACCCAGCTGACGCGCCCGTTTCTGCTCCGCCAGCAGATCGAGGATCTGGGCCTGAATCGTGACATCCAGCGCAGTGGTCGGCTCATCGGCAATCAGCAGAGCCGGATCGTTGGCCAGCGCCATCGCAATCATGACGCGCTGGCGTTGCCCCCCTGAAAGCTGATGCGGAAAAGCATGCAGACGCGTTTCCGCATCCGCGAAACCGGCCTGACGCAGCAGATGTGCGACCGCCGCCTTATCCGGCTTGCGGCCATGCAGCGCCAGAGCCTCGCCCACTTGTCGCCCGATCCGGTGAAGCGGATTCAGGCTCGTCATCGGCTCCTGAAAGATCATCCCGGCCACGCCACCGCGCATCTGCCGCAAGACCGCCGGGGCGGCTCCGATCATCGGCACGCCATCCAGCGCGATCCGGCCGGAGCACAGCGCCCCATCCGGCAGAAGTTGCAGGATCGACAACGCGGTCAGCGACTTGCCGGAGCCGGACTCTCCTACCAGCGCCAGTGTCTCACCACGCCGAACCGAGAAAGAGACGCGCCTGACCACCTCCCTCGTCGCAAACCGCACCGATAGATCGGCAATCTCCAGCAGGGTCTGTGCGGGGGTGTCAGGATGCGAATCGTGTGACGGTCTCATTCCGCCTCCTCCATGCGGGCCGCCTCCTCCATGCGGGATGCGGAGAGGGGAGGCGCCGGCAAGGCACCGATATGCTTGCGCGGATCAAAAGCATCCCGCACCGCCTCGCCCATGAACACAAGCAGGGTCAGGATCGCGCCGAGCACGAAAAACGCCGTCAGACCAAGCCAGGGCGCGCTGACATTGTTTTTGCCCTGCAACACCAGCTCTCCCAGCGAGGGCGACCCGGGCGGCATGCCGAACCCCAGAAAATCCAGACTGGCCAGCACCGTGACGGAGCCGGACAGCGTGAAAGGCAGAAAGGTCAGCACCGCCACCATCGCATTGGGCAGGATATGACGCGCCATGATCCGCGCATCGGACACACCAAGCGCCCGTGCGGCGCGCACATAATCCAGTGCCCGTCCGCGCAGGAACTCCGCCCGCACCACACCGGTCAGTGCCATCCAGCTGAACAGCAAAAGGAACAACAGCAATATCCAGAAACCCGGCTCGATGATGCTGCCCAGAATGATCAGCAGATAAAGCTGCGGCATCCCCGACCAGATTTCGATGAAACGCTGGAACGCCAGATCGACCAGACCGCCATAATATCCCTGCACAGCGCCTGCCGCAATGCCGACAAAACTGGAAACCACCGTCAGGGCAAAGCCGAACAGAACCGACAGACGAAACCCGTAAATCACGTTCGCCAGCACATCCCGCGCACGATCATCGGTGCCAAGCCAGTTACGGCGATCCGGTGGCGTCGGCGCAGAGGTCTTCAGATCCTTGATGGTGGTATCATAGCGAAACGGAATCAGCGGCCAGATGGCCCAGCCTTTTGCATGGATGGCCCGCATGACCTCCGGATCGGTATAATCGGCTTCGGTCGGCAGAAAATCGGACCCGAACGTGTCCTCATTCAGATTTTGCAACACCGGTACATACCAATGCCCGTCGAAACGCAGCAGCAAAGGGCGATCATTGGCAACGAACTCCGCAAACAGGCAGATCGTGAACAGGACGGCAAAAATCCATGTCGACCAGTAACCCCGCCGGTTGGAACGGAATGCCATCCAGCGGCGCTGCGCCTGCGTCACTGGCACGTCGCCGTTTTTCATCAGGAACGGCCCTCGAAATCAATGCGAGGATCGACCGCCGTGTACATCAGATCACCGACAATCTGCATCAGCAACCCGATCAGCGTGAAGATATACAGCGTCCCGAACATCACCGGATAATCACGGCGAATAGCCGCATCGAAGCCGAGCAGACCCAGCCCGTCCAGCGAGAACACGATCTCGATCAGCAGAGCGGAGGAAAACAGGATGCTCACAAAGGCCGCCGGAAAACCGGAGACAATCAGCAGCATCGCATTCCGAAAAACATGCCCGTACAACACGCGATTTTCACTGGCGCCCTTTGCGCGGGCGGTCAGGACATACTGTTTCCTGATTTCCTCGATAAAGCAGTTCCGCGTCAGCAGGGTCAGACTGGCAAAACCGCCCACCACCAGCGCGATCGTCGGCAAAACCATATGCCAGCCATAATCGAGCACCCGACTGACAAAACTCCAGTTTTCCGCCCCTTCACTGGTGAGACCACGCAGCGGAAACCACTGTACGAACGAGCCGCCCGCAAACAGCACCGCCAGCAACACGGCAAACAGAAAACCGGGAATTGCGTATCCAATCAGTACAACCATAGAGGTTACCACGTCGAAACGGGTTCCCTCACGCGTGGCCTTGGCGATCCCGAGCGGGATCGAGACCAGATAGACCAGCAATGTGGACCATAATCCAAGCGAGATACTGACCGGCAGGCGTGTCATCACCAGATGCAGCACGCTCTGCCCACGAAAAAAACTCTGCCCGAAATCGAATTGCAGATAGCCTTTCAGCATCAGCCAGAAGCGCGTCAAAGGCGGTTTGTCGAAACCGAACATGCCTTTGATATCCTGCAACAGATGCGGATCAAGCCCGGCATCGCCACGATAACGGCCGGCAAGGCTTGTCGATTGTGCGACCTCCGCGCCACCGCCGGTCAACCGGCCCATCGCACCACCCCCACCATGGCCTTTCAGTTCGGCAATCACCTGTTCCACCGGTCCGCCAGGCGCGAACTGCACGACAGCGAAGTTGATCGCGATAATACCGAACAGCGTCGGCAGAACCAGCAACAGACGCCGCAAGATATAGCCGGTCATGCGTCGATCAGCCTTTTGCGGGGGACACAGCCCACCATGAATCCAGCGCAAATCCACTGCGCACCGGTTTGTCGACATGCGCGAAGCGGTTCCAGTATGCAACGTTCATGGTCGCCGCCGTCCAGTTCGGCATGATATACCAACCCCACAGCAGCACCCGATCCAACGCACGGCAGGCCGTAATCTGGCTGGCGCGATCAGGCGCGGTGATGACTTTGGCAACCAGCGCATCCACCACCGGGCTGGAGACACCCATCAGATTGTTGCTGCCCTTTTCCTTCGCACTGGCACTGCTCCAGAAACCGATCTGCTCGTTGCCCGGGCTGTCGGATTCCGGAAACTGCATCAACGCCATGTCGAAGTTGAACTCTTCCTGCAAATGCTGCGCCTGCGCCGGGTCCACACTACGGATACGCGCGTCGATCCCGAGTTTGGCGAGAGACTGCGTATAAGGCAGCAGTACCCGCTCGAAAGGCGGATTATCCAGCAAAATCTCGAAAGACAATTGCTGCCCGCCGGCATCGACCAGCTTGCCCTCCCTGACCGTCCAGCCGGCCTCTTTCAACAAGGTAAGGCAGTGGCGCAGGACATCGCGATTATTGCCGGAGCCATCCGTCACCGGAAGCGTATATGGCTCCGTGAACAGACGCGGCGGGAGCTGAGTCCGGAACGGTTCCAGCAGAGCCAGCTCCTCCTTCGACGGCAGTCCGGAGGACGCGCATTCCGTGAAGGTGTAATAGGATTTCAGCCGCTGATAACGGCCATAAAACAGATTTTTGTTCGCCCACTCGAAATCGAAGGCACAGACGATGGCCTCGCGGACACGCGGGTCACTGAACTTGCTCAGGCGCGTATTCATCCCGAACCCGACCATGCCGAATGGCAGGTTCCAGGGCAGTTGTTCCCGCTTGATCCGACCCTCCTTCACCGCCGGAAAATCATAGCCGGTGGCCCATTGGCGGGCGATATTTTCGACCCGGATATCCACCTGTCCGGCCTTGAATGCTTCAAACGCGATGGTCGGATCGCGAAAAAATTCCGTGCGCATGCGATCGAAATTATAAAGTCCCCGCCCTGTCGGCAGGTTGGCGGCCCACCAGTCCTTCACCCGCTCCAGCGTCAGACTGCGGCCGAAATCCACTTTCCCGACCTGATACGGTCCGGAGCCGAGCGGCGGCTCCGTCAGGGGTTGGGTGAAGTCGCGCTTTTCCCACCAATGTTTCGGCAATACCGAAAGCTGTCCGATGATCAGCGGTAACTCACGGTTCTGATCGGTGCGGAAATGAAACACCACACGGTGGGGACCCTGTGCTTCCGCTTTCTCGACATCGGCATAGTAGGCACGCTGTTGCGGACGGCCATGCTTCATCAGCGTCTCGAACGTCCAGGCCACGTCCTCCGCCGTCAGCTTATGTCCGTCATGGAAACACGCCTCCGGCCTCAGCTCGAACGCGACCGAGCGGCGATCCGCCGCGATCTCGATCACCTGTGCGAGATGGGCATAGCCGGTTTCAGGCTCATCCGCCGTGCTGACCAGCAACGTATCCCACACCGCACCGACCGGACCGGCAACGCCGCGCAGAATGAACGGGTTGAGACTGTCGAAACTGCCTATTTCCGCCTGCACAATCTCGCCGCCCTTGGGAGCATCGGGATTGGCATAGGGGAAGTTCTTGAAATCCGCCGGCAGTTGCGGCGCTCCCACCGTGGTCACGGCATGCGTGCGCACCACGCCCGGCGGCAGGTCACGCAGAAACTGCGCCCCCGCCCGACGCATGGTGCCGGGCATCAGGAACAGGGCCGGAGAGATGGCTCCGGCAGTCAGGCCAGTGGTCAGGCCGGTGGTCAATAAACTGCGGCGGCGCATGGCATCGGTTCCTTATTTCGTACGCATGCCGGAAGAAGATTCGGACAGGGCTGCAACGGCCTGCGGCAGCAGGGCCGGATCGCCCACCGCCAGCGTACGGCCCGAGCCGTGCTCGGAGAGAGGTTCACCGGACCAGCAGGTCATGCGCCCACCCGCCCCCTCCACCACCGGCAGCAGGGCAGCCCAGTCCCAGACTTTCAGATCCGCTTCGGCCACGATGTCGATCTGCCCCAGCGCCAGCAGCCCATACGCATAACAATCGCCGCCCCAGCTCACCCGGCGGGCATGGCGGGCGAAAGATTGCCAGCGGGGCAGGTCATTGCCGAACATCTCCGGGCTGGTGGCGGAAAGCTCGGCATCTTCCAGCCGGGCGCAGGGTCTGATGCCGACCTGCCCCCCGAAAGAACCGGTGAAACGTGTGGGATGCACGACATCATCCGAGGTCAGGGCACGTTCGCCGATCCAGCGTTCTCCGGTGACCGGCTGGTCAATCAGGCCCAGCACGGGTTCGCCGCGCCACATCAGCCCGATCAGCGTGCCGAAAGTCGGTCGACCGGTGATAAAGGCGCGGGTGCCGTCGATAGGATCGAGCACCCAGCGGAAATCGGCCTCTGGACGTTCCAGCCCGTATTCCTCGCCCAGAATGCCGTGATCGGGAAAAGCATCGGCAATCAGCCGCCGCATCACCTCCTCCGCCTTGCGGTCGGCGATGGTGACCGGGGACTGGTCGGATTTCAGCGCCGCATCCAGCCGGGTACGAAACAGCGGCCTGATCACGGAGGCCGCTTTATCGGCGGCGGCCTCGGCAACGGCAATCAGACGGTCACGCAGAGAACGGTCGAGGGGAGAACTCATCGGGCACTCACGGTTGCCCGGACTGCCGTATGGAAGCCGGCGGCAGACCGGAAATGACGCGCAGATAGGCTATGATGTCAGCTCTTTCCCGATCATCCTTCACCCCGGCAAACGACATACGGGTACCGGGAGCAAAAGCGGACGGCCGGAAAAGCCAGGCATTGAGGGAGTCCGTATCCCATTGTCCGTGCATCTCTTTCAAGGCATGGGAATAGTGAAAACCGGGAACCGACGCACGTTCCCGCCCTATCACGCCGCGCAAGGGCGGCGCCACGGTGCGGGCATCGGGCGATCCTGTCAAAGCGTGACAACGGTGACAATGCCGTTCGGCGGCCACCTCGCCCTTCGCCGGATCAGCGCTGGCCATCAGCAAGGCGATCGAGGGCACCGGAACCGGGGTTTCATCCCCCCACATGGCCGGCAACAGGCACCATCCGGCGAGCGTAAGCGCTGCCGCGCCGAACGCCACTGCCCAGATCATGACCGATTTCATACCTGTCCCACCTCGTACAAACCCGTTCTTCCCCCCAACGGGTCATTCCCAGCGCCCCGCTTCTGGCTTAAAGGCCTGCTTTCTGTCTAACACGGATAATCGCATCGTCGCAGGCCATCTGGTCATGATCATGGCGACGCGTCAGGATCGACCGCATGACCCCTCTCATCGTCATTCCCAGCCGCATGGGATCGAGCCGCCTGCCCGGCAAACCTCTCGCCGATCTCAACGGGCGCCCGATGATCCTGCATGTGCTGGACCGGGCGATGGAGGCCGGGATCGGGCCGGTGGCTGTCGCCTGCGCAGAAGAAGAAATCGCCGCCGCCGTGCGCGCCGCAGGGGGAACCGCCATCCTGACCGATCCGGACCTGCCCGCCGGGACCGACCGTGTGCATGCGGCACTTGGCGTGCTCGATCCGGAGATGCGATATAATGCGGTGGTCAATCTTCAGGGCGATCTGCCCACCATCCCGCCGGACATGATCAGCACGGTGCTGAAGCCTCTGCGCAGCCCGACTTTCGACATCGCTACGCTGGTGGCGGAAATCACCACTGAGGAAGAGCGGACCTCCCCCGCCGTGGTCAAGGCCGTCTGCGCTTTTCCCGATCCGTCCGGCACCGTTGCTCCGGCACTGTATTTCTCCCGTGCGGCGGTCCCATCAGGACCGGGATCGCTCTGGCATCATATCGGCATTTATGCCTATCGGCGTACCGCGCTGGACCGGTTTGTCTCCCTGCCTGAAAGCCCGCTGGAAAAACGCGAGAAGCTGGAACAGCTGCGTGCGTTGGAAGCAGGCATGCGGATTGGCTGCGCCCGCGTCGAGCACGCGCCCTTCGGCGTCGATACGCCGGACGACCTGGAACGCGCCCGCGCGGTGCTCCGCACCTGGTCATCCTCCGTCACGGAGCCTTCGGCATGAACCCTTTCCCCCCTGCACCACCTGCCGCGTCCTATCGCGGTCCGATCGCGTTTCAAGGGCAACCCGGTGCCTATTCCGACCTCGCCTGCCGTGCCGCCTATCCGCATCTGAACACCTTGCCCTGCCCGACTTTCGAAGCCGTGATCGAGGCCGTCCGCGACGGACGGGCCGATCTGGCCATGCTGCCTTGCGAGAACACATTGGCCGGCCGGGTGCCGGATATTCACTCCCTGTTGCCTGCCAGCGGGCTGTTCATCGTCGGCGAGCATTTCCAGCGCGTGGAGCATGCCCTGCTGGCCCCACATGGCGCGACGCTGGAAACGCTGAAACGGGCCCGATCCCACGCAGTGGCACTGGGTCAGGTCCGTAACATCCTGCGCGATCTGGGGCTTGAAGCCGTCGTGGAAGCCGATACCGCAGGCGCTGCAAAGCTGGTTGCCGAACTGGGGGGTACCGAGGATGCCGCCATCGCCTCCCCCCTCGCCGCCGAAATTTACGGCCTGAATATCCTGCGCCGGAATGTCGAGGATGCAGCCCATAATACGACCCGCTTTTACGTCGTCTCGACCGCCGCCGCGCCGCCAGAGCCGGAACGCAGCGATACCATGACCACCTTTGTCTTTCGCGTGCGCAACATCCCGGCCGCGCTCTACAAGGCGCTGGGAGGGTTCGCTACCAACGGTATCAATCTGATCAAGCTGGAAAGCTATATGCTGGATGGTGCCTTCACCGCTACACAGTTCCTGTGCGATGTGATCGGTCATCCCGAACAGCCGCCGCTCCGCCGGGCGCTTGAAGAACTTGGTTTTTTCAGCCGGGAAGTGAAAATCCTCGGCGTCTATCCCTCCGCCCCCCAGCGTGGGATCACCGAACCAGCCGAATAAGCCGGAAACTCAGACAGTTCCCAGCCAACGTAGCAGAGGCTGCCACAGCACAGCCTCTGCCGAGCGGCCCGCCGTCATGCCGATATGGCCCGCCTCCATCCGGTGCAGCAACGCACCAGGGATAAGCTGTGCCAGCTTCAGGGCGCTGGCGGGCGGCACAATCCGGTCCCGGGATGGAACAGCCACAAAAGCCGGACAGTGCAAGGCGGCGGGATCAACCACATGCCCTGCCACTTTCCATCCGCCTTGTGCCGGCAGATTGTCGCAATACCAGCCATTCACCACCTCCTGAGCCACCGGGGCCGCAAGGGAGATCCCGTCATTGAGCCAGTCCTCCAGCGCCACGAAATGGTCGGCACGCGGATGATCCTGCGGCAGGCGACCAAAAGCACGGTATTTATCCGCAACCGCAAACGGCTCAATCAACGCAAACATAATCTGGAGAATATCCACCGGCAGACAGCCGTACTGTTTCAGTATTCCCCCCAGAACAGGCTGCAACGCAGCACTCAGACGCTGATGCTCCGGCCCGGCCGCATGGAAATCCCAGGGAGTGGCCAACAGTGCAAGCGCCCGCACCGCCTCCGGACGGCGCAGAGACGCAGCGAGAGCCAACAGGCCCCCCATACAATATCCAGCCATGACCACAGCCTGATCCGTCAGATCGGCAATAGCCTGCACAGCGCGATCCAGACGGCCCGCAATATAGTCGGTCAGACCGAAATGCTGTTCAGTTTCCCCCGGCCCGCCCCATTCCAGCAGAAAGACGCGATACCCGGCCTGAGCCAGCCGATCCATCAGGGAATAACCCGGTGCCAGATCGAGTACATAGCCGCGATTGATCAAACTGGGGACCAGCAAAACAGGCGGCAAATGGCCGGAACCCGGCGCAGGGTGCCGCAGAACCGTGCTTCCCCCCTCCCGCCAGATCACCTGTCTCGGCGGAGCATGGCGATAATAAGGATGCCGGCGATACGCCGCTACACCCGCGATCAGAGCCGCATCACGCTGAAGAGACTCGGTCCAGACCGCTTGCTCCAACAGTGGAGAAAATTCAGTTTTTCCCGCCGCTCTCCCGTGATGAAGCCTTTCGACCACGAGGTTTTGCAGCAGCTTTTCCGCCATCTCCGCCGCCTGCGGCGTTTTCCAGGCGGGCCAGCCGCTTTTCCAGCTCTGCAACCCTGCCAAGGAGAAACCGGAGCGCATCATCGCGAGGGTCAGATGCAGGCCGAGCGGCCGTGGGCCGCTGCGGTGCATGGGGCGCGGCTGCTCCGGCCTGTCTGCCGGATCGGGACTGTTGTGATCCACTTTCTTCTCCGCCCGCCTGTCCCGGCTCCTGCTGATAGCCACGCTCCTGCGAGGCTTTCAGAGCAGCCTGCATGGTTTCCATCGACTGTGCTGCCATGGCCGACCAATTCTGCGCCAGAGCCTGCCATGCAGACAAAGAGTCCGGATCACTGGCACGTGCCGATAATTCGCTCTGCCACAGATCGACCCAGTCACGGGCAAAATCAGCGGTGGATGTCGAATCGGACGTCGTCCCGGATCCGCTTCCTTCCGTCGACGGTCCTGCCCCCGTGTCGTTTCCCGCCATGAATCACCCATTTCTTCCAATGAGGAAAGATCGTGCTTGCCACAATGTGACAGATGCGAGAATACCGGCCAGCGATGCTTCTTGTTTCGCTCAGGATTTAAAACCGGTCATCACGGCTCCTCCCGGCTGCGCTATAAGCACAGCATATACTTCTGGCCCCGCTGACGCCCTCCCGGTAACGTCGATGCAGGCCCCGCAGAGCAGAGTATGTCCATGCCCAACCCGCGTCCCGCTTCTTCCCGTGCTGCTGGACGCCCGTCCAGGTCCGTCAAAAACGCCTCTATGCATCACGTGGCGCAGGCGAATGGGGAAGCAGCACCGGACCAGGATGATTCCCAGGATGATTCCCATGGGGCCCCGCCACCCGTCATTATCAAGAAATACGCCAACCGCCGCCTCTATAATACCGAGACATCCTGTTACATCACGCTTGAAAATCTGGCCGACATGGTCCGCACGGGGCGCGAATTCTCCGTCTTCGATGCCAAAAGCGGCGAAGACATCACAAGAAGCGTTCTGACCCAGATTATCGTCGACGAAGAAAACAAGGGGCGGGCCATGCTGCCTACCACCTTCCTCCGGCAGTTGATCGGGTTTTATGGGGATAGCCTGCAATCCATTGTGCCCCGCTACCTTGAGGAAGCCATGAGCACCTTTGCCCATCAGCAACAGCAGATGCGCAGTGCAGTACAACACACTATGGGCAGCTTTTTCCCGTTCGCTTCCAGCAGTACTCTGGAAGAAGTCAGCCGTCAGAATATGGCCATGATTGAAAAAGCCATGAGTCTTTTCAATCCATTCTATAAAGGACCGGAGACTCCGGTCTCAGAAAAACAGGATGAGCGTTTCTCTGCCGATCAAGAGATCATTCAACTAAAAGAAGAAATAAAAGCTCTCAAAGATCAACTAAAGAAAGCACAAAGCAATTTTAAATAACGATTATAAGGTGACTACCTTTATTGAATGACAAAATTCACAAGAACGTGATTGTATTAATGGAGAACACTTATCAATTTATTGTCTTTGTTACGCTCGTTTTGATCGATCTGGTTGCAAGCCATCCCACCTGAACTCTTCTCTGAACCCCTCCCAGATATTGAAGGGTCAAATCCGGCAGTGTCCGACAGGAATTGAAACATGCAGTCTTCTACTAATCATATCGCACAGGATGCAGAACACCTGCCCCAGCCGAACCCGGCATATCCTGTTGCTGATGAAGGAAGCATTCTTGCTGTAACCTCGCGAACCGCTTCAGGCGGTCGCGCCGCAGCCAGGGCCAGTGATGCAGACAGGCATGTGGGCAATCGCATCAGGGAGCGCAGGGTCATGCTCGGGCTGTCCCAGCAGCAGCTGGCCCAGATGATTGGCGTGACCTATCAGCAAGCCCATAAATATGAGCGCGGGCTGAACCGCATTTCAGCGGGTCGGCTTTATCAGATATCGCATGTGCTGAATGTGCCGATTTCCTGGTTCTTTGATGGCTTTGCTACTGAAAGCAAAACAGCCGATCTGACGACGCGGCAGCGCATGTGCCTCGAACTTGCACGCAACTTTGCAGCGATCGACAACGAGAAGCATCAGGAAGCCCTCAGCCAGATGGCACGGGCATTGGCCGCACAGTCCGTGGCCAATAAAATGGCACAGGATGGTTACGCCACGGCTCTGGAAGAATCACGCGAAGAAGTTGCCTGACGGCGTCAATACTCTGGCATCGCCGAGTGGCGCGTCAGAAACTACCCACCCGCTCTGACCATCTTCCATCGCTTCTGATAGCCACATCTTTGCGTCACAGAGGCAGATGAATTTTCTCATCTGATCCGGCCCTCAGGCAGGCAACACCCTGAAGGATGTTATTCCGTCCTTGAGCAGACGGATAACATCCGGGGCCGCAAGAGCAAGGCAGCCCGCCGTAGGCTGATAATCCTGCTGCGCGACATGCAGAAAAATGGCAGAGCCTCTGCCTTTTTCAACTGGTTGATCATTCCATCCCAACACACCGATAATATCGTAGAGATCATCCTGACGCCATAATTCTTCATGACTGGCTGAAAACGGTCGGGTTATCCGGCAATTATATTGTGGATGCGCCGGATCGTCACACCAGCCATCAGACGGGGCGATTGGCTCCAGCGGGCAAGCACAAACCGGTATTGTCAGACGATCAGCCCTGTAAAACACCCGACGGAGAGGAAGGATGCCGACCGGCGTAGCTCCGTCCCCTTCCTGCTTGCAGGTCGTAACGCCTGCTCGTCCCAGCGCAACTCGAAGAACCGTATTCCGATACATCAGCCGTCCATCCGGACTTATGATTGCTTCCATATAGTTTGCCGTATTGTTTTCCATTTAAACCAATGCGCCATTCAAAAAAACAATGGTTACTAAAATTGTCAGCACCTTTGAAAGATGATATGCTTTTTAGTTACAACTGAAAATTTCATTTTTGCCCTCCTATATCAATGCATGAAAAATTCCTTCACAACATTTATGTGACCCAAAAATATCTATCACAATGTCTATGATTTTAGTTTCCATCATTACGATGACATTTTGACTTTACCTGCCAGCCGTAACATATCACTCTCTACAGGCCTGCCTCGATTGGAGACAACCCGTATGCCACACACACGCCCTATCCTGGTCGTTGATGACGATACAATGCTACGGGAAACCCTGTCTGATCAGCTGTCGGTCGACGGGGAGTTCGTCGCTATCCCGGCCATCAACGGAAAAGAGGCAGACGATTTTCTCAGCGATAACATCTCTCGCTTTGATGCCATTATTCTGGATGTCGGCCTGCCGGATGGGGACGGGCGGGATCTGTGCGTGCGCTGGCGGCGCATGGGCGTCAAGGTGCCAATTATCATCCTGACTGGTTCCGACGAAGAACATGATGTCGTACGCGGGCTTGAGGCAGGGGCAAATGATTATATCGCCAAGCCTTTCCGCATGGCCGAATTGCTGGCCCGGGTCCGCAATCAGCTGCGGAGCTACGAAAACAGCGAGGATGCAGCGTTCAAAATCGGTCCCTACATCTTCAAGCCCGCCGCAAAACTGCTGGAAACCGAACAGAACAAGCGCATTCGACTGACCGAGAAAGAAGCCTCCATTCTGAAATTTCTCTACCGTGCCGGAACCAAGGCCGTAGCGCGGGAGGTGCTGCTGAACGAGGTATGGGGCTACAACGCCGCCGTCACCACGCATACGCTGGAGACCCATATCTATCGCCTGCGGCAGAAAATCGAGCAGGATCCTTCCAGCGCGCAACTCCTGACCACTGAAGGAGGGGGATACCGGCTGCTTCCCTGAAGCGCCCCTCCCTCTGCCCACACGAGGGAGGATTGGCGTCCCGGATAGGCCCGCGGCAGATTATGGTAAGGGCCTTACAGCGACAAAGTCACGCTGACGGGTACATGATCAGAAGTACGCTCCCAATCTCGGGCCTCTTTCAAGGTTGTATGGCCTTGCAGTGAAGAAACCAGATCAGGGCTGACCCACACATGGTCCAGCCTCCGCCCCCGATCAGACGCACGCCAGTCCCGGTTCCGGTATGACCACCACGTATAATGCTTGCGGTCCGACGGCACGAAATGGCGTATTGCATCAACGAAGCCGGTTTCCAGCCATTGTCTCATCCGGGTGGTCTCCGGCGGCGTATGGCTGACCACATTCAGCAGCTGCTTGTGGCTCCAGACATCATGCTCCAGCGGAGCAATATTGAGGTCACCGACCAGCACGGTGCGGGTAAAAGGAGACTGCGCCGCGAAATAGGCCGTGGCTTCCTCCACGAAAGCCAACTTATGCGCGAATTTCGGGTTGATAGCCGGGTCGGGCTCATCCCCGCCTGCCGGGACATAGAAATTATGCAGCGCCACGGGACCTGACGGCACTGCCAGCGACACCGCCATATGACGGCAGTCGCCTTTGGCGCACCAGTCCGGCGCCGCCTCATCCACCGTGAAAGGAATCCGGGAAAGAATGGCAACCCCGTTATATCCTTTCATCCCGCGATAGGCGACATGGGCATAACCGTGATGCTCCGCCGCCCTGCCGGGGAACAGATCTGCCGGGAACAAGGGGTCAGGCACCTTGGTTTCCTGAAGGCACAGCACATCCGGATCAAGCTCGGCCAGCACTTTCTCCAGCAAGGGCAGACGCAGACGCAGGGAATTGATGTTCCAGGTCGCAACACGCACACGCATGAGTGCCATTTCCTCAGACGATGCGATTGCGCAGGGGGATCAGGCCAGACACCGATGCATTCAGGACATCCCCGCGCGACAGGGCGGAAACCCCATCCGGTGTACCAGTCATGATCAGATCACCAGCTGCAAGGGTGACCAGACGCGACAGGGCCGAGATGATTTCACTGACTGACCAGATCATGTCGCTCAGCCGCCCGCGCTGACGCTCGGTGCCATTGACCGTCAGCACGATATCCCCATCCGACTCTCCATTGGGCAACCCGCCCCCCACCACCGGCGTGATCGGTCCGATGGGGGCGGAGTGGTCGAACCCCTTCGCCATATCCCACGGA
Organism: Granulibacter bethesdensis CGDNIH1; assembly: GCF_000014285.2. NCBI lineage: Bacteria > Pseudomonadati > Pseudomonadota > Alphaproteobacteria > Acetobacterales > Acetobacteraceae > Granulibacter > Granulibacter bethesdensis. The sequence goes on from NC_008343.2 coordinate 2,245,516, forward strand.
CGCCCCGCATCACGCGCCGCGAACTGGAGATCGCGCCGCGTCAGATCCAGCCCGACCGCATAGCCGAACACATGGGACAGTGCAGCCTCGACCGGAATATCGCGTCCGCCGGAATGCAGCGCCACGACCAGCTCAACCTCATGATGCAGCAAGGCGGTCGCAGGAGGATAAGGAATATCCGCATCCCCCGGCACCACCGCATCAGCCGGTTTGGAGAAGAAAAATGGCGGCTCGCGCGCCGGATCACTCCCCATTTCACGCGCATGAGCAGCATAGTTCCTGCCGACACAAAATACTCTTCGGACGGGAAAACCCCTTCCATCCGTCACGGGCACAATCACGGGAGTCGGGGGAGGAAAAACGCTCTGCATTCATCCTGCTTATCAAAACCCGCCAGAAACACCAGCGCTGTTCCCGGCACACTCCCCGCATGCAGGCCCCATGCAGACGGATTTTATTCAGCCGCGCTGGCTAGTCCATCCGAACGGCCGGCTGCCTTGCCGGTGATCCCCCGATGGCGAGCCTCCACCGCCGCACCAAAATCCTCGAAAATACGATGCGACAATGGATCGGTCAGATAATCGAATTCAGGATGCCACTGCACGCCCACCACAAACCCAGTGCAATCCACTGCCCGGACAGCCTCGATCACACCATCAGGCGCATGCGCATCGGCACGCAGAGGCGGAGCCAGCCGGTCGATGCCCTGATTATGCAGAGAGTTCACAGCAAAAGAGGCCGAGTCAGACAAACGGTGCAGCCAGCCATCGGTCACGGCGGTGACCATATGCGCCTTGCCATTGCGCAGGGAGGATTGCGGCACGATCGGAGTGGAATGATCCAGATAACCCGGCATATCCTGCAAAACCTGATGCAGGCTGCCGCCCAGAGCAACATTCAGTTCCTGAAAGCCGCGGCAGATAGCCAGAATCGGCACGCCGCAGGCCACAGCGGCCCGGATCAATGGCAATGTCACCGCATCACGCCGCACATCTTCCGGCGTTCCCTCCGCATGCGGCGCACCGCCATATTGACCGGGATGCACGTTGGATCGGCTACCGGTAAAAATAATGCCATCCAGCCGGCTCAGCAGGGCGGAGAGATCGGCGCGGTCTCCATTCGCCGGGATCAGCACCGGCACAGCCCGGATCACATCATCGGTCACCTGTACATATGTATCCGACGCAGCATGGTTGGGTGTCGAAAAAGCCCCGAACGGCTTCGTGCAACAGGAAATGCCAATAAGCGGTTTCATGATCCCTTCACATTTAGGCGATCATTGCGGCAAAATGAAGGAATACATGCCATGCCGGGTCAGCCTGGAACACCGGTGCTGGTCGAATATTCAAAATGTAGTGCCTGATCGGGATGCACGATCGGATGGATGGCATGCGCCGCCATCGCGGCTTCGCTGAATCCCTGTAAAATCAGTTTCAGCTTGCCCGGATAGGTGGCCACATCTCCGATAGCGAAAATACCCGGCACATTGGTCTCGCAACGCGACGGATCGATCGTGATATGATGACGTTCCAGCGCCAGCCCCCACTCCGCAATGGGCCCCAGATCCATCGACAGACCGAAGAAAGGCAGCAGGCAATCAGCCTCCAGACGGCGTATCTCGCCATCCAGCGTCGCAACTTCAACGACGGACAACACCCCCTCTGCACCCTGAAGACCATGCAGTTGATAAGGGACCACCAGCTCTACCTCCCCCGCTGCCGCAGCTTGCTCCAGTTGCGCAAGCGATTCCGGGGCGGCACGGAATTTGGCGCGCCGGTGCACCACGAAAATCCGGGCTGCAATCCCACGTAAGGCCAGTGCCCAGTCCACCGCGCTGTCACCGCCACCCGCAATCACGACGGAGCGCCCCCGAAAATCCTCCCGGCGACGCACATAATACTGAACGGCACCGGAAGCCTCGAACGCTTCCAGCCCATCCAGCGGCGGACGGTTCGGTCCGAATGCACCCGCGCCGGCCGCGAGCACCACGGCACGTGCGCACACCGTATCGCCGGCACTGGTCGTCAGCGTGAAATCGCCCTGTGTTCCGGTCAGTGTCTCCACCCGGCGGGACAGCAGGCGGGGCATGTCGAAAGGGGCAATCTGCCGTTCCAGCGCCGTGATCAGATCGCCACCGGAAATCGCCGGATGGGCGGGAATGTCATAGATCGGCTTTTCTGGATACAGGGCCGCGCACTGGCCACCGACCTCCTGCAACGCGTCGATCAGCACGGCGCGTAACCGCAGCATCCCCAGTTCGAAAGCAGCAAATAATCCGGCTGGCCCCGCGCCGATAATAGCGACATCGGTGTCGATTATCCGGGGCTGGGTCGAAGAAGCAGGGGGGGCCAGGTCGATCTGTGTCATGGGCGGGACCATAAGACGGCCACGAAAATGCGACAATTGCCTATTCCGACTCCCGATGCCCACATTCCCAAAAAGCGCCGCGCCGGTTACATGCGAGGTTGATCCGGGCCTGTTGCATTGCTCCGGATGAGGCATAGTAAGACGCATGTCCCTGACCACCTCTTCTTCATCCATGCTGGTGCTGACCGATCAGGAAGCGACGGAGGCTCTGGGCCGCCAGATCGCCGATACGCTGCATCCCGGTGATGTCATCCTGCTGGAAGGCTCTCTCGGCGCCGGAAAAAGCACGCTGGTCCGTGCCTTGCTGCGCCATATGGCGGGCGATCCGGCCATGGAAGTGCCAAGCCCCACCTATACGCTGGTGCAAGGCTACGATACGCCACGTGGAGCCGTGGCCCATCTGGATCTATGGCGTCTGGACGGGCCTGATGCGCTGCATGAACTGGGATGGGACGCCTTGCTGAAAGACATTGTCATCGTCGAATGGCCTGACCGGTTGGAAGATTTGCGTCCGCCGCAGGCGCTGACCATCCGGCTGGAAACCGTGCCCGACAACGATGGCGCGCGCCATGCCCATCTGTCCGGTTGGCCTGCGGATCGCCTGTCCCGATGAGTACCCCATCCGCCGATACAGCGATGCGCGAGGATACCATCACCCGTTTTCTGGCCGAGCATGGCTGTGCGGATTTTCAGCGAACGCCACTGGCCGGGGATGCAAGCTTCCGCCGCTACTGGCGGCTGCGTGACGAAACAGGCGCTACGCTGGTGCTGATGGATGCGCCACCTCCCCACGAAGCCGTGGAGCCATTTCTGCGCATTGCCTCTGCCATGGAAGGTACGGGTCTGTCCGTTCCTCATATCGAGGCCGCCAATGTCGAGGCCGGGCTGGTCCTGCTGGAAGATCTGGGCGATGCGCTCTATCGTACTCTTCTGGATGACAGCAACGCGGATGCGTTCGGGGAAGCCGCCGCCAGCGCGCTGACCGTGCTGCACCGTATGCCCATGCCACCGGATCCGCTGCGCTGGGATGGCGCGGCCATGCGGGATGCAACCAGCGACACGTTTCTGGGCTGGTGGTGGCCCGCCACGTTCGGAGAAACGCCTTCCGCCCGCGTCATCGCCGCGCTGCATGCGGCTCTGGATGAAACGCTGTCTATTTTGGCCGCCTCTCCTCCCGTTCCGGTGCATCGTGATTTCGAGGGTGGCAACCTGCTCTGGCTGCCACAACGAGATGGCTTCCGCCGCACCGGCATCATCGATTTTCAGGATCTCGGGGCCGGGCATGGCGCCTATGATCTGGTCTCCCTGACCCAGGATGCACGCCGGGAGATGCCGGATGGTTTCGCGGAACAGCAGATCGCACGCTATGCCACAGCACTCGGCCTGAGCCTCGGCCCAACCGGTCCGGACTCTCTGCCCGCAGCCTGTGCGGTCTGCGCGGCGCAACGCCATATGCGGCATGCCGGGCTATGGGTGCGGCTGGCACAACGGGATGGCAAGACTGGTTACCTGACGCATGGACCACGCTCCTGGCGTCGGCTGCTGCATGCGCTGACACATCCGGCCAATCAGGCGCTGATGGATTTCTTCAACGATCACGTGCCGGCCTCCCGGCGCGGTAACCCGGCGCTTTTGTTGCCGGAACAGACAGGCTCTGCCAGGGATTAAAGACCAGAATTATGACGATACGACACGCAATGCTGCTGGCGGCTGGCCTTGGCACCCGCATGCGCCCCCTGACAGACACCACCGCCAAGCCGCTGGTGCCGCTGGCCGGACGGACCTTGCTGGACCACGCGCTCGATCGCCTGTTCGAGGCCGGGGTGGAGCATGTGGTGGTCAACACCCACTGGAAAGGCGATCTGGTCGCAGCCCATATCGCTGCCCGTCACGATCCGCGCATCGTGGTCCGGGCCGAGGAAACCCTGCTCGACACGGGGGGAGCCATCGTCGCCGCACTGAAAGACGGGCTGCTGGATCAGGCCGAGCCGTTCTACGTCGTCAATGGCGATGCGTTCTGGCTCAACGGCCCCATCCCGATGCTCGACCGGCTGGCTGAAGCCTGGACGCAATGGGGTAGCGCTGACGCGATGGACGCGCTGCTGCTGGTACATCGGACATTCCAGATTTCCGCCGAAGTGGGCGCGGGCGATTTCGTACTGGACCCGCTGGGCCATGTCCGCCGCCGTAAGGAAATGGAAATCGTCCCCTATCTGTTCGCAGGGGTGCAGATCGCATCCGCCCGCCTGTTCGCCGATGCGCCGGAGGGACCATTCAGCACCAACCTGCTGTGGGACCGCGCCATCGAGGCGGAAAGGCTGCGGGCCATGGTGCATGACGGGCTGTGGTTCCACCTGTCCACTCCGGAAGATCTGGAGGTCGCAGAACAGAAACTCTACGCGGCGGAAACCGGCGAAACGCGTTAGGCAGCACCATGCGCATCACCTCCATCCCGCCGGACTGGCCGTTTCTCGACACTGTCGCGTCTGCCTGGCTGGGGAAGGGTGAGCAAAGCCCGCTTGATACGGCTGATGGCATCATCCTGCTGCCGACACGGCGCGCTGCGCGGGCGCTGGCCGATGCGTTTCTGCGTATCTCCAATGGCCGCCCGTTGCTGTTGCCACGTATCACGGCCCTCGGCGCGCTGGACGAAACACCGCTGGCCCTGCATGGCGCACTGGATCTGCCGCCCGCCGTGGACACGCCCCGTCGTCTGGCGGAGCTGACACGGCTGATTCTGGCATTACCAGACCCGGCCCTGTCGGCGGATAATGCATGGATGCTGGCCAGAGAACTGGCCAAACTCCTGGACGAAGCCGCCCGCGCCGGGATTGATCTTGCAACGTCCCTGCCCGATGCGGTCGATCCATCTTTCGCAGCGCACTGGCAGACGACTCTGACCTTTCTTCAGATCGTGACCCGTGCCTGGCCGGACTGGCTGGCGGAGGAAGGTCTGACCGATCCGGCAGCGCGGCAGGCCGCCCTGCTGCGGATTCAGGCGACGCACTGGCAGGATCATCCGCCTGCGACACGTCTCTGGGCGGCGGGGATTTCCGGCGCGGCCCCGGCCGAAGCGATGCTGCTGAAAACCATCGCCAGACTGAAGCAGGGCCTGGTGATCCTGCCCGGCCTCGACATGACCATGCCGGAGGAAGCATGGGGCATGCTGGAGGCCTCTCATCCACAGGCGGGGATGCGCGACCTGCTGGCCATGATGGATGCAAGGCGGGATGATGTAGCACCATGGGGATTGACGCCCCCGCCTTCCCGCCCTGCTGATCGCTCCCGTCTGCTGCATCAGGCGCTGCTTCCTGCCGAAGCCCTGACGCTCTGGCGCGAAACCACGCCGCCTTCCTCCGAATCCGTGTTCCGTCTGGAAGCGGAAGATGAACAGCAGGAGGCCGTCGCCATCGCGCTGATCCTGCGGGATGCGCTGGAGACACCGGGACGGAGGGCCGCGCTGATCACGCCGGATCGCGGGCTGGCGGTGAGAGTGTCAACCGAGTTGGCCCGGTTCGGCGTCATCGCCGATGACAGCGCCGGCGAACCGCTTGCCGAAACACCCCCTGCCCTCTTTCTGCGCCTGCTGGCGGAAACGGTGCGGAGCGGTTTCTCTCCGGTCTCGTTGCTATCCCTGCTGAAACATCCCATGACAGCGCTGGGCATGGACCGTCTGATGACGCTGCATGCGGCGCGCGGGCTGGAACAGCACGCCCTGCGCGGCCCGCGTCCTCCGCCGGGCCTGTCCGGGCTGCGTGCGGTCCTCGAAGCCGGAAAAACGGAAGCCGCCGCTCTGATCGACCGGCTGGAACAGGTTCTGCATCCCCTGATCGACCTCGTAGCACAGGAAAAGCTTGCGCCCCATGACTACCTGCGCGCCTTGCTGACCGCCGGGGAAGCCGTGGCCGCCAGCGATACTCACTCCGGCGCCGAGCGTCTGTGGGCGTTGGAGGAAGGGGAGGCGCTGGCCGTCCTGCTGGCGGAGACGCTGCCCGCCCTGACGGTGCTGCCGCCGCAACCGCCCGATACGCTGCCGGGCCTGTTCGACGCGGTACTGGAAGGCATTGCCGTCCGCAGCCGCCGTGCCCTGCGCCGCTTCGGCGAGAACGATGCCGAACATCCGCGCCTGTTTATCTGGGGCCTGCTGGAGGCACAGCTTCAACATGTGGATGTGGCTGTGCTGGGTGGTCTGAGCGAGGGGGTATGGCCCCCCGCCACGGATCCCGGCCCATGGATGAGCCGCCCGATGCGCAGCCGTGTCGGGCTGCCGAGCGCCGAGCGAATCATCGGTCAGGCGGCCCATGATTTCGTGCAGGCAGTATGCAGCGCCTCCGTGGCGATCCTGTCCTGCCCCGCCCGGCGGGAAGGTGCGCCTGTCGTCACAGCACGCTGGCTGGCACGGATCGACGCTCTGCTGAAGGGACATGGGAAACATCTGCCGACCCACCCCGCCACCGCCTGGGCCGGAATACTGGATCAACCGGAACGGCCTGCCCCGGTCAGGCCGCCTCGCCCCTGCCCACCCCGCAGGTCACGTCCTCGCAGCCTGAGTGTGACGGAAATAGGACGCTGGCTGAGCGATCCTTATCGAGTCTATGCGGAGCGTATCCTGAAATTGAAACCGCTTGATCCGCTGGAACAGGATACTGATGCCGCCGATTTCGGCATGATCGTGCATGATGGCATGCAGTGTTTTCTGGAAAATGCCGCCCGGCAATGGCCCGATGGGGACCTGCCGGCCGCCCTGCGCACGGCATTCCGGGTCGCGCTGGACCGCCACAATCCTCGCCCTGCCCTGCGAAGCTGGTGGCTGCCGCGTCTCGACCGGATCGCAGCCTGGGTGGCAACCCGGGAGCAGCGGGATACGAAAATCCATACCGAAACCTCCGGCATCTGGCATTTATCGGCTTTCCCGGGCGGCCCCTTCACGCTGAAAGGCCGGGCCGACCGGATCGAGATCAGGCAGGACGGCAGTATCCGTCTGCTCGATTACAAAACCGGCACGGTTCCCTCTGCACCGGCGATTCTGAGCGGAGAGGCTCCGCAACTGCCGCTGGAAGCCGCGATGATGAAGGCGGGGGCCTTCCCGGATGTACCGGCACAATATCCGTCCGAACTGGTGTACTGGCGGCTCAGTGGCGGCCGTGTCGCCGGCGAGGAAATCATTCTCGGCAGGAAAGCCCCCGCCGCATGGGCCGAAGAACAGGCGCAACTGGCGGCCGAGAAGCTGCGCGATCTGGTCATGCGCTATGACGATCCGGATTTTCCCTATCTGGCACAACCTTTTGCCCCCGGCCATGCGCCCATGGATGCTTATGCGCATCTGGCCCGCGTGCCGGAATGGGCGGATGGTGACGAGTCATGAGCGCCGCGTTTTCTCCCCGCGATGAAGCGGAACGCAATCAGCGCGATGCCTCCGACCCCATCGTTTCCGCTTTTGTCAGTGCCTCTGCCGGGTCGGGCAAGACCAAGCTGCTGACAGACCGGCTGCTGCGCCTGATGCTCTCCGGCGCCCATCCGGGGCGGATTCAATGCCTCACCTTCACCAAGGCCGGTGCGGCGGAAATGGCGATCCGTCTGCGGTCAAGACTGGGCGCATGGGTGACGATGAGCGATGCGGCGCTCGATCAGGCGCTGGCGGCGCTGGCCTTCACGCCGGACGATGCAGCCAGGCTGAGGGCGCGCGCTCTGTTTGCGCAGGTGCTGGATCTGCCCGGCGGCATGCGGATCGAGACGATCCATGCTTTCTGCCAGTCTCTGCTGCGGCGCTTTCCGCTGGAAGCCGCACTGAGTCCCCACTTCAAAATGATCGAACCGGCTGAGCAGGAAGTCACCCGCCAGGAAGCGCAGGAGACGATGCTGGCAGCGACGGCGGATCATGCCTCCCTGTCCCTGCTCTCCGGCCAGATCAGCCTTCAGACATTCGGCATGCTCTCCGCTGGATTGCATATCGAACCGGACCGCCTGAACCGGCTGACCCCATCTCTGGCTGGGCTGGAAGCCGCCCAACGCCGGGCGCTGGGCGTGCCGGGCAGTCAGGGGGAAGAAGCGTTGCTGGCCACCGCCGTCGAGTGGACCGCCATCGGCAAAGTCCGTGAGGCAGCGCGGGATGCGTTCGAGAACGGATCAAACACCGTGCGCGAAAGAGCAGGACAGATGCTCGCCTGGCTGTCCCTGTCGCCTGCCGAACGTCAAACACGCTGGGAGGAATGGGCCAGCCTGTTCCTGACCGCCAAAGGGGAGCCATGCAGCCCGAAAACCCTGTTCAACGAAAACAAGGCCAATCGCGGCACCAGCGCCGATACCTCCCGGGAGACTCTGGTTGATGAGTCGCATCGGATCGTCTCAATCCGTCAGACCCTGCATGCGATCAGGCTTGCCTCCCTCTCCGCTGCCCTGACCCGGCTGGCGATCCCGGTGGCCGAGGCCTACGCAAAGGACAAGGCACGGCGCGGGCTGGTTGATTTCTCCGATCTGATCGGGCGCACCAGCGCATTGCTGAGAGAACCCGGCGCTGCCTGGGTGCTGTACAAGCTGGATGGCGGCATCGACCATCTGCTGCTGGATGAAGTGCAGGATACCGCTCCGGAACAGTGGGAGATTGCCGGAACCCTGACGGCGGAGTTTTTCGCCGGTCTCGATGATCGCGCCGAACAGGGCAAACCCCGGACTGTCTTTGCGGTGGGCGATCCGAAACAGTCGATCTACTCGTTTCAGGGGGCCGACCCGCAGGCTTTCCGGCACTGGCGCGGCATCATGGCGCACCGTGTGCAGCAGATCGGCTATGAATGGCGCGACCGTCCCCTGACGGTCTCGTTCCGCTCCACCGCCCCGGTGCTGGCCTTGACCGATGCGGTATTCGCCGATCCGCTGGCCCGTCAGGGTGTGATCGAACCAGAAGAAACCCTGCGCCACCTGCCTGACCGCGCCGAGGATGCGGGCACAGTGGAAATCTGGGAGCCAGTGCAGACCCCGGAAACCCCAACCCGCCCCGCATGGCAGCCTGCCGAGGAGTACGGCACCCACACCACCGCCGCCAGCCTGCTGGCGGGCCGGCTCGCGGACTGGATCGCCAGCCGGATCGGCCAGACACTGCCGAGTGAAAACCGTCCGATCCATGCGGGAGATTATCTGATCCTGCTGCGCCGGCGCAAACCTTTCGCCCCTCTGCTGGAACGGGCACTGAAGCTGCGGGGCGTGCCGGTGGCGGGGCTGGACCGGCTGCCCCTGACCAGCCAGCCTGCCGTGGCCGATCTGCTGGCCCTGTGCGACACGCTGCTGCTGCCTGATGACGATATGGCGCTGGCCTGTCTGCTCACCAGCCCGCTGGGCGGCCTGAGCGACGACTCCCTGATGGAACTGGCGCTGGGCCGTCGGGACACATTGTGGGGTACGCTGAGAAAACGCCGGAAAGAACGCACGGCGTGGGATCAGGCCGCCAGTTTTCTCGAAGATATGCTCGGGCAGGTGGATTACACCACGCCCCATGCCCTGCTCAGCGCCGCACTGGTGCGGCATCGCGGGCGGGCACGCCTGTTCGCGCGTCTGGGCGCGGAAGCCTCCGAGCCGATCGACGAGCTGCTGAATGCCGCGATGCGCTATGCGCAGCTTCATCCACCCTCATTACAGGGTTTCGTCCACTGGCTGCGCCGCTCCGCGCCGGAGGTCAAACGCGAAATGTCATCAGGCGGCCAGGCCGTCCGTATCATGACGGTGCATGGCTCGAAGGGTCTGGAAGCCCCTATCGTCATCCTGCCCGATACTGTCTCCACCCCCCGTACGGAGAACAGCATTCTCTGGACGGAGGATCCTGAAACCGGCCTGTCGGTACCGCTGTGGAAACCCAATCAGGATTTTCAGTGCGACAGCTTCGCCGTACTGGAGGCAAAGGAACAGGCTGCCCGACAGGAGGAATACAATCGACTTCTCTATGTCGCGCTGACCCGTGCCAGAGACCGGCTGCTGGTGTGCGGCTGGCTGGGGAAGGAAAACAAGCCGCCCCCGGATGAAAGCTGGTACGCCGCCATCCGGCGCGGGATGGAACGACTGCCAAACGCCGAAACCGTCGGGACAGATCATGGCGAGGTAATCCGCCTGACCTCCCCGCAACAGCGTGCCGCACAGCAGGCACGCACCGACATCTCTACCCCCGTTCAAGCCCCACCCGCATGGATGGGGCAGGCTCCGGACTGGCAGCCTGCCCCCCGTCCTGCGGAGCCTGTGCGCCCCGAGCCGCTCGCACCAAGCCGCCCCGACAATGCCGATCTGGGCCCCGTGCCTGCCGCCGACTCACCGCTGATCGCCGACCGACGCGCACGGTTCCGGCGCGGACAGGTGATTCATCAACTGCTGCAACATCTGCCCCTGTTGCCTGCCAAGGAACGTGAGGCCGCCATGAAGCGGTTCCTCTTACAGACGCTGCCTTCGGAAGCCGATCATGTGGCAAAGCAGATCAGCGCTATTCTGGATCATCCCCGCCTTGCCGCATTGTTCGGCGCTGACGGGCGGGGTGAAGTCCCACTGACCGGAGTCATCGGCCCGGATGACAAACCACAGGTCATCGGCGGCATCGTGGACCGTCTGGCGGTGTTGCCGGAGCGTATCCTGATCGCGGATTACAAGACGAACCGGCACCCCCCTGCGAGCATCTCGGAGACACCGGTGCTGTATCTGCGGCAGATGGCAGCCTACCGTGCGGTACTGTCCTCAATCTATCCGGACCGGGATGTTCTATGCGCATTGATATGGACGGAAACCGGTCGGATCGACACACTGCCATCAGAGTTACTGGACCCGCATGCACCCGGCGTCGCTATGCCTGCGTTTGATCAAAAGGCTTGATCAAACCGGGTGCCTGCCCCACTTGCCTGTTCAACTGCCCATCAACAAACAGGATCCCGTCTGATAAGGCTGCCACGGGATCAATGATCGAAAAGAGACTGCCCATGAGCGAGCATACGAAACCCGTCACGGATGCCACCTTCGAAACCGATGTGCTGGGTGCATCCGGGCCGGTGCTGGTGGATTTCTGGGCCGAGTGGTGCGGCCCGTGCCGTATGATCGCTCCGGCATTGGAAGAAGTCGCCGCAGAGAATACCGGCAGGTTGACAGTCGCCAAGGTGAATATCGACGAAAACCCCGACAGCCCCAATCGCTATGGCGTCACCGGCATTCCGACCCTGATTCTGTTCAAGGACGGTCAGCCGATCGCTAAACAAGTCGGCGCCCTGCCGAAAAGCGCACTGAAACAGTGGGTCAGCGGGAATATCTGATCCGTATGACAGGGCCGGGCGTTCAGCCCGGCCCGGTTCTTATCAACCTGTGGAAATCAGGCCAGCCCCTGATCCAGCTTCAGGATTTCACCCGCCAGATACAGACTGCCGCAAATCAGGATGCGGCCCGGTATACTCCCTGCCTCCGCCTGCTTCAGGATCGCCGCCATGGCCTGCCGCACGGTCGGACCAGGAATCGCCTTGCCGCCCGAAGCGCTGACAATTGCCTCCACCGGCAGCGCCAGATACTGACCCGGCTCGGCAATGGCCCAGACGGTGTCGGCCTCCGGCAGGACCGAGGCCAGAAACTGCCCGGCATCTTTTGCCTGTTTCATGCCGACAATCACATGGGCCGGACGATCTTTCCAGCCGCGCAGATGACCCGCCAGCATCACGCCAGCCCCCGGATTATGGCCGCCATCCAGCCATAGCTCCCAGCCATCCGGTAAATCCTTTGCCAACAGACCGGTCAGACGCTGCATCCGCGCAGGCCATTCCGCCCGCGCCAACCCTTCCGCCCGCCATGACAACGGGAGAGCGGTTTTTGCCGCTGCACGCATCGCCGCAACGGCAATCCCGGCATTGTCTAACTGGTGCTCACCCGGCAGCGCAGGGAGCGGCAGATCAACCACGCCATCCGGATCGCTATAGCGCAAGCCGTCCCCACGCCTGGCGATATGCCAGTCACGATCACGGGCCAGCAGAGAAACACCCTGTTTCGCAGCCTCCCGATCCAGCACTTCCAGCACGTCCGGCAGTTGCAGGCCGGTCACGCCTGGCGCACCGGATTTAAGAATGCCGGCTTTCTCCGCTGCAATGCCCCTGATGTCGTCGCCCAGATATTCACGATGGTCGATCGAAATCGAGGCAATCGCACTGACCACCGGCGTCACGACATTGGTGGCATCGAAGCGGCCGCCAAGCCCGACCTCCACCACACACAGATCCGCTGGAACGCGGCTGAACAACAGCAGAGCGACCGCCGTGATGACCTCGAAAACGGTGATTGGAGCGCCGGCATTGACGCGCTCCACCTCCTCCAGAGCCTCGACCAGAACCGGCTCGGACACCAGCTCTCCGGCCAGACGGATACGCTCGTTGAACTGGACGAGATGGGGAGAAATATAAACGTGCACACGCTGCCCCGCCGCCTCGGCCAGCGCACGGAGAAAAGCGCAGGTGCTGCCTTTGCCATTGGTCCCGGCTACATGCACGACCGGCGGCAGCGACCGCTCCGGATGGCCCAGCTTCTCCAGCAGGGCTTCGAGCCGACCCAGCGACAGGTCGATCATCTTCGGATGCAAACCGTGCAGCCGCTCGATCACCGCTTCGGTGCGACCTTTACTCATGCCTTCGGCCTCAATGGAATGGATTGCTGGCGACGGATGGCCTGATCAGGCATCCGCCGTGCGGGCAGGCTGCTTCGCCTCTGTGAGAGAGGCTACGCTTTCCACCTTCGGCAGGGTCACCCCCTCCGTCAGCAAGGCGATCACGCGGGACAGGGTCGCGCGCATATCCGCCCGACGCACCACCATATCGACGATCCCGTGTTCCAGCAGGAATTCAGCACGCTGGAAGCCTTCCGGCAGTTTTTCGCGGGTCGTATCCTCAATGACGCGCGCACCTGCAAAGCCGATCAGGGCTTTCGGCTCGGCAATCTGAATGTCACCGAGCATGGCAAAACTGGCGGTCACGCCGCCAGTGGTGGGGTCGGTCAGTACGACAATGAACGGCAGCCCGGCTTCCTTCACCATGCGCGTGGCGATGGTGGTGCGGGGCATCTGCATCAGGCTGATTGCCGCTTCCTGCATGCGGGCACCGCCTGAAGCGGTGAAAATAATGAACGGCGCTTTCTGCAACACCGCCAGCTGAGCGGCTGCCACAATGCCCTCGCCGACCGCCGCCCCCATGGAGCCACCCATGAACTCGAACGCCATGGCCGCGACAACTGCTTTCTGACCCTCGATCGTGCCATGGGCCACGACGATGGCGTCATCGAGATGCGTCTTTTCCCGCGCATCACGCAGACGATCGGTGTAGCGTTTGGAATCGCGGAAACGCAGCGGATCCTGTGGCGCTTTCGGCAGCTCGATCCGTGTATAGCCCTCATCCAGCGTCCATTTCAGACGCTCCAGCGCGGTACCGCGCATGTGATGGTCACAATGGGTGCAGACGCGCTGATTCTTTTCCAGATCTCTGGCAAAGATCATCTGCTGACAGGCAGGGCACTGTACCCAGAGATTGTCCGGCACATCCCTGCGCCCCAGCAGGGTGCGGATTTTCGGACGCACATATTCGGTCAACCAGCTCATATCAGGCTCCTCGGGCGGAGAGGCGGGCGCTGCGCACAGCCTCGGCCAGTTGGCGGACCTGATCCAGCACCGCAGGCACGGTGCGATCAGTGGCGCGGCCATCATCCAGCGTTTCAGCCAGCGTATCGATCAGCGCAGAAGCAACGATGGCGGCATCTCCCTGCCGCACCGCCTCCGCGGCCTGCGCCGGATTGCGGATACCAAAACCGATCGCAACCGGCAGGTCGGTCACGCGCCGCAAACGCGGCATATTCTGCGCCAGCTGCTCCGCACTCGCGGTGACGGTGCCGGTGATGCCGGTGATACTGACGTAATAGACGAAACCGGATGAGCCGTTCAGCACATGCGGCAGACGTGCGTCATCCGTGGTCGGCGCGACCAGCCTGATCACATCCAGCCCGTTCGCGGTGGCGAAAGGCAGGATCAGGTCCGCCTCCTCGGTCGGCAGATCGACGATAATCAACCCATCCACCCCGACCGCGGCGGCATCGACGCAGAACCGCTCATGGCCGTAGGTTTCAATCGGGTTAAGATACCCCATCAGAATGATCGGCGTATCCTTATCCTGCTGCCGGAAGGTCTCGACCATCGCCAGAGTTTTGGCGAGTGTGGCACCCGCCTCCAGCGCACGCCGTCCGGCGCGCTGGATGGTCGGACCATCCGCCATCGGGTCGGTGAACGGCACACCGATCTCGATCAGATCGGCGCCTGCTGCCGGCAGGCCATGCAACAATGTCTGGCTGGTTTCAGCATCAGGGTCACCCGCCTCGATAAACGGGATCAGCGCACCGCGTCCCTCACGCTTCAGCGCCGCGAAACGCGTCTGGATACGGCTCACAGCTTGACCCCCAGATGCTCGGCAACGGTGAAGATATCCTTATCCCCCCGGCCCGACAGATTGACCACAATGGTTTTGTCCTTCCCCAGCGTCGGGGCAAGCTTGCGGACATACGCCAAAGCATGGCTCGGTTCCAGCGCGGGAATAATGCCTTCCGTGCGGGTCAGAAGCTGGAACGCACCCAGCGCCTCCTGATCGGTGGCCGAGACATATTCGACCCGGCCGGTTTCATGCAGCCATGCATGCTCCGGCCCGATGCCTGGATAATCGAGGCCTGCGGAAATCGAATGGCCTTCCAGAATTTGCCCTTCCGCATCCTGCAACAGATAGGTTCGGTTCCCGTGCAGCACGCCGGGGCGACCACCCGTCAGGCTGGCGGCATGTTCACCGGTTTCAACGCCGTGTCCTCCGGCCTCGACCCCGATCAGCCGCACGGATGGATCGTCCAGGAACGGATGAAACAGGCCCATCGCGTTGGAGCCGCCGCCGATACAGGCCGTCGCCACATCCGGCAAACGTCCGGTCTCCGCCAGCATCTGGGCGCGGGTTTCCTCACCGATGATGTTCTGGAAATCGCGCACCATCGCCGGATACGGATGCGGCCCGGCGACCGTGCCAATCAGGTAATACGTATCCGACACATTGGCGACCCAGTCGCGCAAAGCCTCGTTCATCGCATCCTTGAGCGTCGCCGCACCGGAGGTTACCGCCTTGACCTCCGCCCCCAGCAGACGCATGCGGAACACGTTGGGCTTCTGCCGTTCAACATCGACCGCGCCCATATAGATGGTGCAAGGCAGACCGAACAGCGCACAGACCGTCGCCGTCGCCACGCCATGCTGGCCCGCCCCCGTCTCGGCGATGATACGGGTCTTGCCCATACGACGGGCGATCAGGATCTGGCCAAGACAGTTATTCACCTTATGGCTGCCGGTATGGTTCAGCTCCTCCCGCTTCAGCCATACCTGCGCACCGCCCAGCTCCTCCGTCAGGCGCTTGGCGAACCAGAGCGGGCTGGGACGGCCCACGTAATTTTTCAGCAGCAGGTCGAGTTCCGCGTTGAACGCCGCATCATTCCGCGCCGCCCGCCATGCCTTTTCCACCTCCAGGATCAGAGGCATCAGCGTTTCCGCCACAAAGCGGCCGCCAAACGGACCAAACCGCCCATGATCGTCCGGACCGGAGCGATAGGAGTTCGGAAGGGAACTGGCTATGGACACGATGGCTATACTCGCCGGCTGGGATGCATTTCAGAGCCGCGCCATATTGTCATACAGCGCGGAGTAATCTGCCGCTCTTAAAGCAGAACGGCGCTCACGCAAATCAGGAGATCGCCCCTGAAGACGCTTTATGGCCGTTTTATGACCCATTTCAACGCTTCGGCTCAACCCGGCGATAAGTGGGATACTGCGGCTCCCACATCAGGTCATCCACTCGGGCACGCAGGGTTTCTTCATCACATGGCTCGGCCTGACCATCCCGCATGGCGCACAGTCCGACCGCGACGGCCACATGCCGGGACACGTCGCGCATTTTGGCCAGATGCGGCAATAAGGGCAGAGCAGGATCGGTGCGGGCCGGAGACATCTCCGCCAATGCCCGGGCTGCCGCAAGGAACATGGCATCCGTCACATGCTCGGCGCGAGAGGCAATAGCGCCCAGCCCGACGCCGGGGAAAATATAGGAATTATTGGTCTGGTCGACCATGATGGTGCGACCATTGATCTGCACCGGGTCGAACGGGCTGCCCGTGCCGATAATCGCCTGCCCATCGGTCCAGGCCAGCAGATCGGCTGGTGTCGCCTCCGCATTGGCTGTCGGATTGGAGAGGGGGAAAATCACCGGGCGGGCAACATGCTGCGCCATTTCGCGGATAGCGGCCTCGGTAAACAGGCCGGGTTGACCGGACACACCGATCAAGGTGGTCGGATGCGCGTTGCGAATTACCGCTTCCAGCCCCGGTTTTTCCCGATCATCCCAATGGCTCAGCACATCGGCGGGAACGGCGAATTCCTGCTGGAAGGCAGCCAGATCATTATCGCCTTCCCGCAGCAAACCATCGCGATCCACCAGAAAGAAGCGGCGATGGGCTTCGTGCTCCGGCACCCCTTCCTCGATCATCGCCTGACGCAGCATCCGTGCAATACCGACACCTGCTGAACCGGCCCCGACCACGACGATGCGCTGGTCTTTCATCGGCACACCGGCGACGGAGGCCGCCGCCATCAGGGTACCGACCGTCACGGAGGCCGTGCCCTGAATGTCGTCGTTGAAGGTGCAGAGCTGGTCACGATATTTCGTCAGCAGCCGCCCCGCATTGGGACGGGCGAAATCCTCCCATTGCAGCAGAACATGCGGCCAGCGGCGCTGCACCGCGCCTACGAAAGTATCAATGAACGAATCATACGCCTCGCCCCGGATACGCTCATGCCGCCAGCCGATATACAGCGGATCGTCATGACGTTCCTTGTTATCCGTACCGGTATCCAGCAGGATCGGAAGCGTCGCCCAGGGCGGAATCCCCCCGCAGGCCGTGTAGAGCGCCAGCTTCCCGATCGGGATACCCATGCCGCCTGCACCCTGATCGCCAAGCCCGAGAATACGCTCGCCATCACTGACCACGATCACCTGTACATGATCGAAACGCGGATGGGACAAAATCTCGTCGATCTGCTCCTGATGCGGCGGTGACAGAAACAATCCGCGCGGCTTGCGGAACAGGCGGGAGAAATTCTGACAGCCCAGCCCGACGGTCGGCGTATAGACGACCGGCATCATCTCTTCGAGGTTACGGGACAACAGCGCGTAAAACAGCGTTTCGTTGGTATCCTGCAAATCCCGCAGAAAAATATAGCGGTTGATCGGGGATTTAAGCTCCCTGAAGGCTGTCAGACGGCGGTTGACCTGTTCATCCAGATTACCGACATGCGGCGGCAACAGGCCATGCAGATGGAAGGCGGTCCGTTCATCCTCGGAAAACGCCATTCCCTTGTTCAGCAACGGATCGGAAAGAAGCTCATATCCGGTGCGGGAAACCTCCACCACATGCTCGCCAGCGGCATTGGGAAGTTCCGTTCCTGGTGTCGTACCCATCTGATCCGTCCGTTCAATGGCCGACCCCTGCGCGGGTTATCGGCTCAGGCGTTACGCACTGCAGAGAGGAAGGAGCGGATCAGCGCCGGATCCTTGCGTCCACGTGACTGTTCGACCCCTGACGAAACGTCGACAATAGGCGCACCTGTCCGGCGCACCGCATCAGCGACCGTATCCGGGGTCAACCCACCCGCGAGGATCCACGCAAAGGATGGCGCAAAATCCGCAAGGATCGACCAATCGAAAGCCTGTCCGTTTCCACCCGGCAGAGCAGCGTCGGGCCTCGGCTTAGCATCCAGCAGCAGGGCATCCACACCCCCGGAATCGCGTGGCAGATCATCCGCTGCCGCAATTCCCACAGACCGCCAGACGGGTAAGGCAAGCCGTTCGCGCAACTGGAGGGCACGCGCCACAGGGACATCATGAAGCTGGATGATATCGAGCGGCAGCTCACGCAGGACCGCCTCGATCTCTCCATCACGCGGATTGACGAACAGCCCTACTTTCCGCAGAGGCTGGGCAATGGGAGCCGCGAGGGAAGCCGCCTCCTGCGCCGTCACAGCCCGTGGAGAGGGCGGAAAGAATACGAATCCAAGATAATCAGCGCCCCCCGCGATGGAAGCCGCGACCGATGCTGCGCTGTTCAATCCGCAGATTTTAACCTGAGCGACCATGATGCTTCAAAGCCCCGCAATATCCGCCGCAATGGAAGAGGCAACCGCCGCCGGATCAGCCGCCTGCGTAATGGGACGACCGACCACGATATAATCCGCCCCGGCCTGAATGGCGGCACGCGGGGTCATGGTGCGGGACTGATCGCTCGCTTCGCTTCCCACCGGACGGATGCCGGGTACGACCAGTAAAGGCTCCGGCCCCAGTTCCGCCCTGAGCAGGGCTGCTTCATGCGCGCTGCACACCAGCCCGTCCGCCCCCGCCGCTACAGCCAGCTTTGCCAGTCTGAGAACCTGCCGCGCCGGATCTTCCGCAAAACCGATCGCGGCAACGGCCTCCGCATCCAGACTTGTCAGAATGGTAACAGCCAAAATCCTGGTCCGGTCCGCCGCATCTCCTGTCGCATTCCGCGCCGCAGCAACCATTGCCGAGCCTCCACCCGCATGAACGGTCAGCAAAGCGGGCTTCAGCGGCAAGACCGAACGCACCCCGGCCGCGACCGTGTTGGGAATATCGTGCAGCTTCAGATCCAGAAAAATCGGTCCCTCAAACCCCGTCATGCCCTGTGGACCATTGGCCAGGTAATATTCCAACCCCAGCTTGCTCATCCCGCTATACGGCGCGAAAGCCTGATTCCATGCGCGTGCGGTGGCGGGGTCCGGTGTATCGAGGGAAACAATGACACGCCGCGAGGGAAGAGAACCGGCGGGCGCGATACGATCAGACGACATGACGTGACTGTCTTTATGAAATAAAATGGGCCGACCGTATCACAGGACAGGCCAGGTTACTGAATGGCAGGCAAAGGAGCACTGGCTGTGACAGGAGTGGAGAGAACGGCCTCCTGACGGCGCAGGGTCTCGCGCAGGGTTTCAAGCTGTTCTTCCAGCGCCTTGACCTGGGCTTCCGCCCGACGGGCACGGCGGCGCTGTCCCAGTGCAGAGAACCAGGTCAGCAAGCCACCGGCAATAAAAGCGATCGCCATCGCACTGAGCACGGCAATGGAAAACGGCAGATCAGCCCCGTAATCGGTCGGCCATAAGCCGATATGAACCGTGGTGGTGTTCGAGAGCGTGAACAGCACCAGCAGGATCAGAAACGGCAAGGCGATCAACAGACGCATCAGTTTTTTCCCGTCACGCGGTGACTCTCGCGAAAGTCAGAAGCAGGATGCTCTCAGCCTCCGGAAGCGGCGTCGGCAGACCCGCCATTCTTGCGGGTACCGTTATTCACCCGCTCCCGCAGTTCTTTTCCGGCCTTGAAGAAAGGGACAACCTTTTCATCGACGGAAACGGTTTCTCCGGTGCGCGGGTTGCGCCCCACCCGGGCATCCCGTCGCTTGATCGTAAAAGCGCCGAAACCACGCAGCTCCACCCTGGCACCACGGGCAAGAGCATTGGAAATCTCATCAAAAATCGTGGAGACGATGGTTTCCACATCGCGTTCCGTCAGATGCGGATTATCGGCCTTCAGACTCGCGATCAGTTCCGATTTGGTCATGTCAGCTTTCCCCTGCCCGGTTGGAGATACCGAATCCCGCCAGCAGGTCCGGACCGATCACCGCATTAAAGCCGAGGCTGCCAGAGCGCCCAAGCTCCGTCAATGCTAACACCTTGAGATAACTTGCTTTCTACAAAATTTTCCAGACTGCCCAGCCATCCGCCGAACCAGTGCTTACGCAGACCATCCGACTCATGAAGCGGCCTGACCGGCAGGTCCTCCGGAACATGGCGTTCTTTCGCCAGCCAGACCCGCGCGTCATGCTCACCACCGATCTGATCGACCAGCCCGAGCGCCAGCGCCTGCCGCCCGGTATAAGGGCGCCCATCTGCCAAGGCACGCACATGTTCCGGCGTCATATGCCGCCCCTGAGCAACCATGGTCACGAACTGGTCGTACATATCGTTGACGATCCCCTGAAGCATCTGCCTCCCTTCCGGGGAAAGCGGCGCGGTCAGGCTCGGCTGATCTTTCATCGGGCCGGAGACAATGGTGTTGGACCCGACCCCCAGTTTTCCAAGCAGGCCGGACAGTTCGGCTGATTGCATCAGCACACCGATGGAGCCCGTCAACGTCGCCTGACGCGCGAAAATCCGTGCCGATGGCGCCGCGATCATATAACCGGCGGAGGCCGCAACACTCTCCATAGTCGTCACCAGCGGCTTGCGCGCTGCCAGCTGTGCCAGCGCATCATGCAGGGCCTCACCCCCCGCGACGGTGCCACCGGGACTGTTGATCTCCAGCAACACCGCCTTGACCGAAGAATCATCTGCCGCATGGCTGATCGCCTCCAGCAAGGGGCGGTCATAGGTGATGATACCGCTGATCCTGATCCGGGTGAGATGCGGCCCCGATACCACCGCATGCGATACCCTCACCAGCGCCAGCGCCCCCAGCACCAGCAGGCCAATCGTCACGAGCCGCCATAGCAGCAAACGCCGCTTCAGATGATGGCGGTCTATCAGCCAGTCCTGATCGGGGGCAGCAGACGGGCGGGAAGCAAGGTCAGATGTCATAACCGCCAAAATGGCGAAATCATCGCGCCGGCAAAAGGGGAGTACAGCCGTTTTCAGAACAAAAAAGCCGGAGGCGTAACCCCCGGCTTTCAAGTTGCGTCCTGACCCGTTAAGGTCAGGACGATGTATCCATGATAGCCGAAGCCAATCAGGCGTCGGTTTGCAGGTTCCGGCGACGGATCGCGGCACCCAGGATATCGCCCAGGGACGCACCGCTGTCGGAGGAGCCGAACTCGGCGATCGCCGCCTTGTCTTCCTCGACTTCCTTGCCCTTGATGGTGAGCTGGAGCTTGCGGGCGGCGCGGTCAACCGCGGTCACCTTCGCATCCACCTTCTCACCGACCGCGAAGCGGTCAGGGCGCTGGTCGGCCTTGTCACGGGACAGTTCCGCACGGCGGATGAAGCCGGACAGAACGTCGCCCACCTTCACTTCGATGCCGTTGGCCTGCACAGCCGTCACCACGCAGGTAACGACATCACCGCGATGGACCGCATCCAGCTGACCGGCGGCGGGATCTTCATGCATCTGCTTGATGCCGAGGGAGATACGCTCTTTCTCCACATCCACATCCAGCACGCGGGCGCGCACGACCTGACCCTTCTCGTAGGCGGCCATAGCGGTTTCGCTCTGATCGTCCCAGGAGATGTCGGACATGTGAACCATGCCGTCGATATCGGCGGTGATGCCGATGAACAGACCGAATTCGGTGATGTTCCGGATCTCGCCTTCCAGCTCGGACCCGACCGGGTGCTGTTCCAGGAACTGCTCCCACGGGTTGCCCTGCACCTGCTTCAGGCCCAGGGAGATGCGGCGCTTGGAGCTGTCCACATCCAGCACGACCACGTCGACTTCCTGCGAGGTCGCGACGATCTTGCCCGGATGGACGTTCTTCTTCGTCCAGGACATTTCGCTGACATGCACCAGGCCTTCGACGCCCGGTTCCAGTTCCACGAAGGCACCGTAATCGGTGATGTTGGTCACGCGTCCGCTGTATTTCGCGCCCGGCGGATACTTCGCCGCCACACCTTCCCACGGATCGGCCTCAAGCTGCTTCATGCCCAGGCTGATACGCTGCGTGTCGGAATTGAAGCGGATCACCTGCACCTTCACGGTCTGGCCGATCTGCAGGGCCTCGCTCGGGTGATTGATGCGCTTCCAGGCGATGTCCGTGACATGCAGGAGGCCATCGACGCCACCCAGATCCACGAACGCGCCGTAATCGGTAATATTCTTCACCACGCCATCCAGGATCATGCCTTCCTTCAGGCCCTGGATCAGCTCGCTGCGCTGCTCGGCGCGAGTCTCTTCCAGCACCGCACGGCGGCTGACCACGATGTTACCGCGCGCGCGGTCCATCTTCAGGATCTGGAACGGCTGCGGGGTGCCCATCAGCGGACCGACATCACGCACAGGGCGGATATCGACCTGGCTGCCCGGCAGGAACGCGACCGCGCCGCCGAGATCAACGGTGAAGCCACCCTTCACGCGACCATAGATCGTGCCCTGAACGCGCTGGGCGCTTTCAAAAGCCTTTTCCAGAGTGGTCCATGCTTCCTCGCGGCGAGCCTTCTCGCGCGACAGGACGATGGAACCGTCACGGTCCTCGTAACGCTCGACATACAGCTCGACGACATCGCCGGGCTTCACGTCGGGCTTCTGACCCGGAGGGCCGAATTCTTTCAGGGCGACGCGGCCTTCAGACTTCAGGCCCACATCGACGATCACGAATTCGGGGTCGATGCGCAGCACGCGGCCGCTGACGACGGAGCCATCAAAGCCGCTGTCACGGCCCAGGGTCTCGTCGAGCAGGGCGGCGAAATCCTCGTCACCCTGTTGTTGGATAGCAGTGGCGGAAGATGCCATGTGGGAAAACTATGTCCTTGAACTGACAGCCCGGAGGCTATCAAGGAAGGCGCTACACCGCCGGGCGCGGGTTACGCGCCGGGGATCACGGCTTGCCGGACCTTACATCACGCGATCATCGCGCGTCCCGGTTTCCGCGGCGGGACAGGTCGGGCCATGGCGGAAATCAGCCGGCAACAACGCCCACTGATGCCCGTAAGTCAAGGAAATTCCGCCTCCGCTGCCCCGCCTGCCATGCAGAGGAGACAGCCGGTTTTATCGCGGCCACTTCCGGCGGACGATCTGCTCCGCCCGTTGAAATGCCTGATCGGCGTCCAGATGGGTGGTGTCCAGCACCTCCGCATCCTCTGCCGGACGCAAGGGTGCAACATCGCGGGCCGCATCCCGTTCGTCCCTTGCCTGCATCTCGGCCCGCAGTGCCTGTTCTTCCACCGCTACGCCCCGGTTGCGCAACTCCAGCAGGCGACGTTGCAGGCGCGCTTCGGCGCTGGCGGTGACGAACAGCTTCACCGGCGCATCCGGGCACACGACCGTGCCGATATCGCGCCCGTCCAGCACCGCGCCTTCCCGTGCCGCGAAATCACGCTGGAAATCCAGCAGTGCGGCCCGTACAGCCGGATCGGCAGCAACCAGACTGGCGGCACGGTCTACCTCCGGCACCCTCAGATCGCTGCGCTGCACTGTCTCCGGCACCAGAACCGATACCGCCCACGCCGCATCGGCAGGGCTGCCCGGATCACCGCCCGCATCCAGCACCAGCCGCCCCACCGCGCGATAGAGCAGACCTGTATCCAGATGCGGCAGCCCGAAAGCCGATGCCAGCCGACGCGCCAGCGTGCCCTTGCCTGCCGCAGCCGGACCATCGACCGCGATGATCAGGCGCATGAGAAATCCGCCCCCAGCCCGGTCATCAGCGTGGCGAAACCGGGGAAAGACGTGTCGATGAAGGCCGCGTCATCCGCCGTCACCGGCGCCTGCGTGGTCAGGCCCAGCACCAGCGCCGACATGGCCAGCCGATGATCCATATACGTGGTGACCAGGCCGCCCCCCGGCGGCGGACCGCCGCAGCCGATGACGATCAGATCATCGCCCTCAATCTCAACCTGCACGCCATTCACCGACAGCAGCGCCGCCGTCGCCGCCAGCCGGTCACTCTCCTTGACCCGCAGCTCTGCCAGCCCGCGCATGCGTGTGGTGCCGGAGGCGACCGCTGCGGCAACCGAGAGAATGGGGAATTCGTCGATCATGCTCGGTGCACGCTCCGGCGGCACCTCCACACCATGCAGGGTGGAGGCCCGGACGGTGATATCGCCGACCGGCTCCCCCCCCTCGATCCGGCGATTGGCGATGGTCAGCGCAGCCCCCATCTCCACCAGCGTATCGAACAGCCCGGTGCGCAGCGGATTGAGGCCTACCCCGGCCAGAGTGATCTCCGACCCCGGCACCAGCAAGGCCGCCACCAGCGGAAAAGCCGCCGAGGATGGGTCGGCAGGCACCACGATATCGGCAGCCCGCAATTCCGGTTGCCCCTGCAGGCGAACGATGCGGCCTGCACCGTCCCCGGTCGGCTCCACCTGCACAGTCGCCCCGAAATGGCGCAGCATATTTTCGCTGTGATCACGGGTGGCATGCGGTTCTTCCACCACTGTCTCCCCCCGTGCATTCAGCCCGGCCAGCAGAATGGCCGACTTCACCTGGGCAGAGGCGACCGGCAGGCGATAATGCAGCGGCAGAGCCTCCCCCGTGCCACGCACCGCCATCGGCAACCTGCCGCCGGAGCGGGTGTGAAAACCGGCCCCGCAAGCCGCAAGCGGATCGGTCACCCGGCGCATGGGGCGTTTGCGCAGGCTGGCATCGCCCGTCATCACCGCAAACAGATCATGGCTGGCCAGCACGCCTGTCAGCAGTCGCGCCGCCGTGCCCGAATTGCCCATGTCCAGTACATCCGCAGGCTCGGTCAGGCCGCCAATGCCACGACCGGCGACGCGCCATGAACCGGGCGCATCCCGCACCACCTCGGCCCCCAACGCCCGCATGGCGGCGGCCGTGCGCAGCACGTCCTCCCCCTCCAGCAGGCCGGATATACGCGTCTCCCCGACCGCCAGCGCACCGATCATCAATGCGCGATGGCTGATGGATTTGTCCCCGGGAACATGGACCGGATGATCAGCCCGCAACCCGGCGGCAGGACGGCGGCTGATGACGGGGCGAGAGGCCCCTTCGCTGTGATTTTCGCTCATCCCTGCGCGATAGCATGACAGAACGGTTTGACAGAAGGGCGAAGCGGTGGCATGGGGCGCGCCCTGTCCTGCGCGTCAGCCGAATTTTTATCCCTCCCCACGATCACGAGGCCGCATTTCCCATGGTAAAACCCGAACTTGGCACCAAGCGGGTCTGCGTTTCATGCGGAACCCGTTTCTACGATCTGCTGAAATCCCCCGCCATCTGCCCGAAATGCGGCGCTGAACAGCCGCTGGACCAGCCCCGCCCCCGCCGCGTGCCGGGTGTGCTGCTGGATGACAAACCCAAGAAGATCGGGGTTGTTGACGATGCCGATACAGATGCCGTCGATGCCGACGACACTGACGAGGATGTGCTGGAGGATACCTCCGACCTCGAAGACGGCGACGATGACACCATCGAGGTGGAAGTCGAGACCGACGGCAACGATGACGAGCACTGATCAGCGCCCGATCCGATAAATTCAACATGAAAAAAGGGGGCCTTCCGGCCCCCTTTTTGATAAGCCGACTGTCAAAATATCAGCCTTCAGCCTTTTGTTTCAGTGCAGTGAGGCCCGCATCATACACCCCGGTCACGGCTGTGATCGCATCCTCGTCTCCTTGTCCAGCGGGCGGCGTGCCGAGCGGCGACAGGCGGGTGAAAAATCCCTGCCACACGATTCGCGCCCCGGCCCCGACCGCCTCGACCGTGATGGTCGAACGGTAGTCGCCCGCAGGCACGATCTGCGTATTTTCCACATCCGGTGTGAATTTGTAGCTGTAGCTGCGGCCAGCCGCATCATAGGCCGTCAACGCTTCCGTAATTTTAGGGCCACCGAGATCCAGCACCCGGATCGAACCGGGAGTGTTACCCCGGTCGGCACTGCTGGACTTCACCAGCGGCAGCCAAGTGATATCCCCGAATTCCGAGATGATGGCCCACACCGCGTCTGGCGGAGCAGCAATATCGATCTTTTTCGTGAGCGTGAGTGGCTTTGGCCCGGTCTGACCCCCTTCCCCTGCAGGGGCGTAGACGGCAGATGGGAACAGTTCGTTCATTGACTCTGTCCTGTGTCTGGTTATCCCTCGCCGGAAGACACCGCTCCGGCGCGCTGCGTAGCAGGCCATTGATCGCCGTCGAAGACAATATCGCGCCGCTCCCTATCTTCCGAACCGGAGCGGTCTCTGTTTTTCTGCCATCAGGATGCCGTAATAGGGCGCATATGCGTTAAAAAATGGAATGGAAGCCACGGCTTCGCCAAAATGAGGAGAGGATATAATGTCCCGCCAGCCGCTCTTGCTATCCCTGGCCCTGCTCGCTGCCACTGCGCTATGCGCTTGTACCGTCTCTCCACCGGAAGGACCGAGTATTGCCGCCCTGCCCGGCAAGGGGAAAACGCTGGAGCAGTTCCAGAATGACGATATGACATGCCGCTATTACGCCTCTCAGCGGAACGGTTTTGTCTCCCCACAAAAAGGCGCCGCCAACAGTGCCGTCGGCACGGCCGCCATTGGCACGGCACTGGGAGCAGCGACCGGTGCCTTGATTGGCGTGGCCGCAGGCAATGCCGGTATGGGGGCTGCGATCGGCGCGGGCGCAGGCCTTGCAGGCGGTGGTCTGCTCGGCAGTTCGAATGCGCGGCAATCATCGGCCTCGCTACAGCAGAATTACGACATGAATTACGGGCAATGCATGATTGCCCGCGGGAATACTTTCCCGCCCCAGCCGAGGATGCAGATGGCACCCGCCTATACTTATTGAACAGGATCAGAGGGAATACAGGGGGCCATTCAGATCAGCCCCCTGACGATCAGAACCAGAGACGCAGACCAAACAGGAACCGCACGCTGTCCGCAGCCTGTCCCTGCTGCTGCTGGAATGTCCCGGTGCGCCCGAAGGCCCCCTGATACACCACCCCCAGATACGGGGCGAAGGTTCTGGCAAATTCGTATCGCAGCCTGATCCCGGTCTCCAGATTCGACACCCCGGCCCCCAGCCCCCGTGCGGGGTCGGATTGACCATACCAGTTCGTCTCCAGACGAGGCTGGAGGATCAGCCGATTGGTGAGCAGAAGGTCGTAGGAAGCCTCCACCCGCGCCGCGACTCGGCCATCTGTCCCCAGATAGGCGGTGGCCTCCAGATCGAAAAAATACAGGGTCAGTCCCTGCACCCCGAAAGCCGCCCATTGGCGCGTCGGCCCATTATCAAGGTCGATCCGCCATCCGGCCTGCCAGTCGAAATAGGTCGAGAACGGGCGATCATACAGCACCTCATGCCGTGCATCCTGAAAACCGCCGCCTTTACCGACCGTGCCTTCCGATTTCAGCCAGAGCTTGTTCTCATCCGTACCGAGCCAAGCCTCTCCCTCATAGGTAAAAACCTGATTCGTACCGGCCATACGATGTTCAGCCTGCTCCAGCAGGGCATGGAGATAAACCTGATCATCCATCGCCGGCATCGGGCCACCCGGCAGGTAGACGGGGCCGTCCTTGCCCGTAGCCTGCATTTCCATCCCCGCCCCGGCTGCCGTTCCACCGGTGAGCAGAATCAGTGACAGCAACAGCACTGCATGAGGGATACGCCTCAGGCCGTTCATGACACCACCACGGTGCGGAACATACCCAGTTCCATATGGTAGAGCAGATGGCAATGAAACGCCCACAGACCCGGCGTATCGGCATCAACACAGGTGGTCAGCCTCTCACCCGGCTTGACCAGAATGGTGTGTTTGAAGGGACGATCCGCGCCGGTTCCGTTCTCCAGTTCACTCCACAAACCATGGAGGTGGATCGGATGCTCCATCATCGTATCGTTGATCAGGATGAAGCGGACACGCTCCCCCAGCCGCAGACGGATCGAAGGTGCATGAGAAAATTTCTGGCCGTTAAAGCCCCAGATATAGCGCTCCATATTGCCGGTCAGATGCAACAGGATCTCCCGATCCGGCTCCCGCCCCGGCGGGGCCGGTCGCGCGGCTCTCAGATCGGTGTAGCGCAGGACGCGGCGTCCGTTATCGTCCAGCCCACTGCCTGCCTCATGGAGTCGCGATACCGGCATCGGGGCAAGGCTGCCAACCCCCAGTTCTCCGACCTGCGGTGTCCGGTAGACCGTCACGGGCACCGGATGCGGCCCGGTCTGTTTCAGGGGAGCCGGAAGAGAGGGTGCGGTATTCCCGGGCACGCTGACCGGCGCGGCATGGTCTGCATGCATGGCGCCATCATGGACGGAACCCCCATGATGCATCGGCATGTGATGCATGGGCATGTCCGGCATATCCATGCCGTCCATCTCCTCCATACCTTCCATCCCCTCCATGCTGTGCGCATGATGATGGGCCGGAGCAGAAGACGCGGGAGAGGACACAGCCTCCGGCGGCGGATGAGCCATACCGTCCGTGCCGGGATTCTCCGCATCGTGGGCCGCCATGCCGTGGTGCTCCATTCCTGCACCCATATCCCCCATGTCCATGTGGTTCATGTCCATGTCGCCCATGCCCATATCCTTCATGGTGCGCAGCGGGCGAGGGTCCATTGGCGGCACCAACCCGTCCATATCGGGATGCGGTGCGAGGGTGCCACGCGCGTAGCCGGTCCGGTCCTGACTCTGTGCGAAAATCGTATAAGCCGCGTTACCGGGTTGGATCAGCACATCATAGGTCTCGGCCACGCCGATGCGGAACTCATCGACCATGACCGGGCGCACCGCATTACCGTCCGCCTCCACCACGGTCATGACCAGACCCGGAATCCGGATGTCGAAATTTGTCATTGATGCAGCGTTGATGAAGCGCAGACGCACCCGTTCACCCGGCCTGAACAGCCCGTGCCAATGGTCATCCACCGCCCGGCCATTGAGCAGATACGCATAGGCATTGCCGCTGACATCCGAGATATCCGTCGGCCCCATCCGCATCTTTCCCCAGGCGAGCCGATCCGACACAGCCTGATGCAAGCCCTTCTGGCGTGCATCAGCGATAAAGGTGCCCAGCGTGCGCTGACGGAAATTATAGGCATCGCTCTGGAATTTCAGCGTGCTGACAATGCTCTCGGGGGCCAGATCGGACCAGTCATTCAACATGACGACATAGTCGCGGTCATAATCCGGCACCGCGCCATGCGGCGCGATAATCAACGCGCCGTACAGGCCGGTCGCCTCCTGAAAGCCGGAATGACCATGGTACCAGTACGTGCCGGACTGCTTCAGCGGAAAGCGATACGTAAACGTCTCTCCCGCCGGAATCCCCCCGAAGCTCAGCCCAGGCACACCATCCATGGAGGCAGGGACACGCAGGCCATGCCAGTGAATGGAGGTCGGCTCATCCAGTGTATTGGTGACGGCGATGGCAACCTCGTCCCCCTCCCGCATACGCAGTACCGGACCCGGCAGGGAAGCATTCACCAATGTCGCCGACGCATGTCTTCCGCCACGGCGAACGGAATAGCGGGCTACGTTCAGGGCAAAGCGGCTGCCACGCAGCTCCGGCATACCCTCGGCAGTTGCTTCCGGTGCAGGCGCAGGCGCGGCGCATCCTCCTGCCGCTGCTGTCAGAAGCGCAGCACCGCAGGCACGCAGCACGCGCCGACGATCCGGCCGAATAAGGCCGGAACCTTCAGTATTCCTCATGATCTTATGGTCGCTCTGTCAGAACTACTTACACGGCCCAGCCGGTTTATTCCGCCAGATGCAGCGGATCAGACAGGCCTCACCCGAACGGTCAGCCCGCTTTCAAGCGGGTATAAAGCGGCCTGAGCGAGGTGGAAAAGGTTCCGGCATGGGGGATGCTCCATACCCGTGATACGGAATGGAAGCTACGAAACGGACCAACCAGACGCGCACTGAATCCGCCAGTGCCGGCGCATCCGGCACCATGGCCCCCACACAACACACCACACCATCACAGGATGGTGCGGCAGGATGGCCATGGCAGGGTGCAGGATGCTGCCCGATCATCAGCGGTGCCGTGATGACGTCATCGTCACCCGCAGCAATATCAGCCATCGACATAGTCATGACATGGGCGGCCTCCATCGCCCGCACCTGCAGTGGCAGGCTGCAGGCGATCAACGCCGTCAGCAGAAATGTCAGAACACATCGCATGTCGGGCAATATTGTAACCACCCTCGCTCAAGCACGCAATCAAATGGGATCGTGCACTGATAGAGCATAAAAACTATGTTCAGGGTTCAATGGACCAGTTCCATCTGGCTCTTCAGATACTGGTGGACGGAGGGCGATGCATACGGAAGATAAAGCGCCCTTACCTGATAGATGCCCCATTCCATATCCCTCATCGGAAGCGCCTTGCTACCGCGGTGCATGATCAGAAAGGACATCCAGTAAGACATGATGATGCAGACATTGGCAGCCAGCGCCTCCAGCTCGGCATCTTCAATAATCAGATGCCCCACCTGACGCATATGCTGAAGAACATGCATGGCAACCTGCTCTCCTTCACGATTCATGGTCCTGAGTCTTAAGGCCAGATCCGGAATCTGGTTCAGGATGACAGGGCCATCCCGAAACAGAAACCGGTATCGCCAGATCAACCAGAACCATGATCTCAAATAGTCACTATACAGCTCGATCGGATGAAGCATGTTCGAACCTGACCGGGTAGTAACTTTATCAGGGCTGGTCGAGACAAGTCGCGTCATATGATGATGGAAAATGTCATATAACGTTGTTACCAGAATTTGCTTTGTATGAAAGTGATAGTATAAATTTCCTTCATTAATATTGCAGACTGCAGCAAGATGAGATGTCGTCATTGCATCGACACCTTCTATATTCAAAATATCTAACGCAGTTTTCAGAATTTTTAACTTTGTTTTTCCCTTGACTACAGTCTGCGTCATCATTTCCAAGCCGTTCCAGGAGAAATTATTCATAAAACTAATATCTCCCGGCAATGCATGGACGCTGATGAAACCCCATTCGCAGTACAGTTGCGGGGCCAAAAGGATCGTGAAAACAGATAATCACAATCCCGTTCTCGTGTATTTAACGCACCCCGAAACAGACAAAGCAGATCTTTTTTCCACTTATCATAAAAACAAAAAAGGCAAACCTGCATTTTCATGCAGATTTGCCAAAATTTTCTATAAAATTGTTTTTACTAAAGCGTGGTTTTATTTTCAACCAGAACGCGAATTTTGATCAGTCCTCGCTGACTCTGTCCGGACGGCGGCTGGCGACCAGCGGTCCCAGCATCGGCCCATGAAGCGCTGATCCCCGACCGGAGAGCGATGGATTGGTCATGAAATAATGATGTGCTGACACAGGTTTACGTCCCGCCACGGTTTTGGCAGGCACCCGGTGCCATGCCCCTGAAGGCTTCAGCTCCCATGACTGGGCCGTGTCCTTCAGATTGATGACCATAATCTGATCCAGTACCTGCGCATGTACGGTCGGGTTATAAATCGGCACCAGCGTTTCCACGCGCCAGTCCATGTTGCGGGCCATCCAGTCGGCGCTGCTGATGAACACTTTCGCATGCCGACTTGGTAAGGCATGGCCGTTCCCGAACACGCAGATGCGACTGTGTTCCAGAAAGCGTCCGACAATAGACTTGACGCGGATATTCTCGGACAATCCCGGCACACCGGGCCGCAGGCAACAGATACCGCGGATCACGGCCATGATCTTCACGCCCGCATTGCTGGCCTCATAAAGTTTGTCGATCAGCACGGCATCAACAAGGCTGTTCATTTTCAGCCAGATCGTGCCGGGCCGTCCGCCCTGCACATGGTTGATCTCTTCCTGAATCAACTCCATCAGCGTGTCGCGGGTAGTCAGCGGGCTGAATGCCAGAGCCTCCATCTTCGCAGGACGGGCATAGCCGGTCATATAGTTGAAAAGCCGGGCCGCATCCCGTGTCAGGGCTGGATCGCTGGTGAAAAAGCTGAGATCGGTATAAATCCGCGCCGTGATCGGATGATAATTCCCGGTGCCGAAATGCGCGTAGCTGCGCATGGAATTGCCTTCCCGCCGCACGACAAGGCTGAGCTTGGCATGGGTTTTGAGCTCGGCAAATCCGAACACAACCTGCACACCGGCCGCCTCCATGGTCCGGGCGAGACGGATATTCGCCTCCTCATCGAAGCGCGCGCGCAATTCGACCATCGCGGTCACGGATTTACCGCCTTCTGCGGCTTCAATCAGCGCCTTGACGATCGGGCTGTCGCGGCTGGTGCGGTACAGGGTCTGCTTGATCGCGACGGTGGCCGGATCGCTGGCAGCCTGCCGCAGGAACTGGACCACCACGTCGAAACTCTCAAACGGGTG
Organism: Granulibacter bethesdensis CGDNIH1; assembly: GCF_000014285.2. Taxonomy (NCBI): domain Bacteria; kingdom Pseudomonadati; phylum Pseudomonadota; class Alphaproteobacteria; order Acetobacterales; family Acetobacteraceae; genus Granulibacter; species Granulibacter bethesdensis. The sequence goes on from NC_008343.2 coordinate 2,277,957, forward strand.
ATGAACGATGATATCCTTGGCTCGGATCGCAGCGAAACAATCCCCGCCGAAATCGCGGATACGCTCCGGAAAACGCGGCGTATAGGGCGGAAACAACAGATCGGCCCGATCATCCACGATCAACTGCCGGACATCGGACACCGCCAGAATACCATCGAGCACCGATGCCTCGTCCGGGGAGACATCGAGTTCATCAATCACCATCTCTCGCAGTGGAAGCGGCGTCTCCCCGCTCAGGGTCAGGTCGATGACCACGCCCCGGCGACGGCGCTTCAGTGCGCTCTCGTAGGAGCGCACAAGATCCTCGGCTTCTTCCTCAAATTCCACATCGGTATCGCGGATCAGCCGAAACATGCCCTGCCCATCCACATGGAACCCCGGGAACAGGCGGTCGAGGAACAGGGTCAGCAGATCTTCCAGCATCAGGAAGCGGATACGGGGATCGGGTTTTTCCTCCCCCCTGCCATCAGCCGCAGCAGAGCGCGCCGGCAGCCGAATGAAACGGTCTGTCTGGGTCGGCAGGGGAATCAGGCCACGCATGCCCTGACCGTCCGCATCCCGCACCAGATGCAGGACCATGACCAGGCCCATATTCGGAATGAACGGAAACGGATGTGCCGGATCAACTGCAAGCGGCGTCAGAACAGGGAAAACCCGCTCCATGAACCAGTTGGCCAGAAACCGCATATCGGCTTCGTCAAACAGGGTTTCCGCCATCGCTGCCGCGGCATTGCCATGGGAAGGCAGTTTCAGGACATCGATCCCGGCCTCCCCCAGCAAATTCCGCAACGTGTTCCAGCAAGCCTGCTGGTCATTGAACAATTGCCGGGACCGGGTACGAATCTCCGCCAACTGCTGGGAGGGGGAGCGTCCATCCGGCGACAGCTCCGCCAGACCAGCTTTTGCCTGCCCGATCAGACCGGCAACCCGGACCGAGAAGAACTCGTCAATATTGGAAGCGCTGATGGACAGGAAGCGCACGCGCTCCAGCAAGGGATGCAGGGGATTATCGGCTTCCTCCAGCACACGCTGGTTGAAATCCAGCCATGACAGCTCCCGGTTGATGAAACGGTCGGGGCTGTCCGGCACGATCGGTGCCACCCCCGTCTCTGATTGAGTGGCAATACGGGGGGAGAGATCAGGGTGTGCGTCCATGGCCGCCGTTTTAGAGGAGCGCCGGGGGATTCGATAAGATTTCGTCTGCGTCTGACGCGAAACTGTCACGGCAAGCCTCATCACCATCCGATTCACACAGTCCGTTCAGGATGCGCGCCGCCAGTATTTTTGTCACCCTGCCCCCCTCCGCCAATGCGGCACGGTCGAGCCTTGCGGCCACTTCCCGCACAGCCCAGGCGGTGCGCGGCAGCCGCAATAGCAGCCAGGATTGCAGGCTGGGCGGCACACTCAACTGGCGCTCGGTCAGCAGACGCTCCAGCAACGCACGGAGCAGCGCGTCATCCGGGGGTAGAATTCCGACCGATGATGTCGCCCGTAAGCGGGAGGCAAGATCAGGCAAGGTCACGCGCCAGCGCGCCGGAGGCAGCCGGGACGCCAGCAATATCGGCACGCCCGCCTCGGCGGCGGCATTGATCAGATGCAGCAAGGCCGCTTCATCCGGGGTCGCATCCGCATCATCGACCGCAACCGGCGCCAAAGGTGCCCGTGGCAATCCACGCAGGGAAGGACCGGGCCGCCGCTCGGCCTCCTGTAAATCGGCCCAGATACTCAGTAAATGGGTCTTGCCGGTGCCCTCGTCACCGAACAGACCGAGGCGGCCTTGCGGCCACTCCGACGTGCGGGCCAGCCAGGCCCGCGCCGCCCGGTTGGAGGGGGCTTCCAGAAAATTCGAGGGCCGATAGGCCGGCTCGTAAGCAAAGGGAAGGCCAAGCTGCAAGGCCGCACTCATGGTGCAACCCCCACCGTCACCGCCCTGGTCGGAATCAACGAGCGCATTACGCCCCCGGCGGCTCCAGATAGAGCGGACTGGCCAGATAGCGCCGCAGCCAGAAACGCGACAGCACCCCGATGACGGCCGCCATGGGAACCGCGAGCAAGACACCCAGAAAGCCGAACGCCGCTCCACCCGCGAACAGGGCGAAAATCACCCACACGGCATGCAGCTCGACCCTGTCACCCAGAAAACGGGGGTAAATCACGTAATTTTCCAAAATCTGACCGGCGAGGAAAACGCCTGCCACCAGAGCCACCCGGTTCCAGTCGTGGAACTGCGCCATGGCAAGCGCAAAGGATCCCGCACCCCCCAACACCGTCCCGACATAGGGGATAAAGGAAAGGATTCCGGTGGCAAGCCCCAGCAGCAGGCCCAGATCAAGCCCCACGAAAGACAGCCCCACCGCATAGAACACACCAAGCATCAGGCAGCACAGAGCCTGCCCGCGCAGCCATGCCGACAGGATACGGTTGATCTCCCGCGCCTGCGCCCTTACCACGCCCGCATAACGGCGGGGGAGCCATAAATCCACCCGCGCCACGGCCTTGGGCCAGTCACGCAGAAGGTAAAACGCCACGACCGGCGTCACCACCAGAACGGTCAATACGTTGAACAGTGCGAAACCGCCGCCGATTACCCGGCTCAGCGCCCGTCCGAACACAGTGAGCAGGCTTCCGGCCTGCACTGACACCACATCCTGAAGCTTCGCATCGACAAAACCCGGTCCCAGCCTCTCCTGCACCCTGCCGAGCCAGTCGATTGCGGTATCGCGCACCAGCGCGACATAGGCAGGCAGACGAGACAGCAGAATGCCGAGCTGGGCCACGATCAGCGGATACAGCAACAGGGCGAACAGCAACCCGAGCAGGATCATGGCCGCGATCAGCAGACCTGCCGCCACGCCACGCGGCAATCCCAGCCGCTCCAATCGTCCCGCCAGAGGATCAAGAAAATAGGCGATCCCGCCAGCCATCACGAAAGGCAGCAGAATCGAAGCAAACAGATGCAGGGTCAGCCATACAGCAAACAGCACACCGCCGATCAGGGCCACACGCTGCATGCGCGTGGCGCCGTGCCGGGCGGGCGGTGAAGGATCAGCACGCAGGGAAGTGACCGGCACAGAAGTCTCCTCTGCCACCCTATGGAGTGAAGTCAGATCCTCCATCGTCGTCGTGACCTCGCCGGAATCGCCTGTCATCCAGCCTATGCTCCATGGTTGCCAGCACCCGACTCCCGGATTGTTGCCGCAGGGATGATCCAACCACCCCTTTATTCGGTGTCTGCTTATGGCAGCATAGCTGCTTTCAACACCGGACACATGCGGTCAACGCGGATGGCAGGCCATCCAGACATAAGCCGCCCCGCTTGCCAGCGTACTGAGCGCAACCAGAACCACCAGAATGGTATTTGTGGCCGCCACCAGACTGGCCTCCGGTGGGGCGAAGGCCGCTGTTGCCAGCAGAAAAGCGACAAGAATGATCTGTAAGGTCGTATTCAGCTTGGAAACATAGAGCGGGCTGATCGCGACGTCCTGCCCGATTGTGGTCAGCACCACGATGCCACCAAGGATCAGGATATCGCGGAACACGACGAGAATGGCCAGCCAGTCCGGCAGCAAGCCTACGATGGACAGCATCACATACATACCGACCAGCAAGGCCTTGTCCGCCACCGGATCAAGCGCCGCCCCCACCACGGTCGGGCCGCGACGCCGGGCCAGCCAGCCATCAATCGCATCCGACAGGCCGGCAGCCACGAACAGCCAGAATGCCGCTGCGAAATCGTGCCGCAGCACCAGCCATACCGCGAACGGCACGGCACAGAGCCGCCCGAAGGTGATGATGTTGGGCAGGGTAAACAGGGCATGATCCGGGGGCGGAAGCATGTTTCCGCCATGGTCCGGGGTATGCTGATCGGGGGGGAAACTGCCTTCAGGCATGGAAAACGATCAGCAAAAGAAAAATGCCCTCATCACACCGCATGGCTCCGCGCCATATGTCACCGTTGCGCACGCCACGCGGCTATGGTTTCTGTCCACTCGCACCAAACGTCCCGACGCAGTCCGCGATCTTCCCGCGTTGCGCGGGAAGCCGCCCGAGAGGACAAGCCATGAGCAGCATGACATACCGGGATGCAGGCGTCGACATCGACGCTGGCGATGCCCTGGTCGAAGCCATCAAGCCGCTGGCCCGCGCCACCAGCCGTTCCGGCGTGATGGGCGGACTGGGCGGGTTCGGAGCACTCTTCGACCTGAAAGCCGCCGGATTCAAGGACCCGGTTCTGGTCAGCACGACGGATGGCGTCGGCACCAAGCTGCGCGTCGCCATCGAGGCGGGACGTCACGAGACCGTCGGCATCGATCTGGTGGCCATGTGCGTGAACGATCTGGTGGTGCAGGGGGCGGAGCCGCTGTTCTTCCTCGATTATTTCGCAACCGGCAAATTGTCGGTGGAGGCGGCCCGGACCGTTCTCGCGGGAATCGCAGAAGGCTGCCGTCAGGCGGGCAGTGCGCTGGTCGGTGGCGAAACCGCGGAAATGCCGGGCATGTATGCCGATGGCGATTACGATCTGGCCGGCTTCTCGGTCGGCGCGGCAGAGCGGGAGGCACTGCTGCCCGCGGGTGTTGCCGCCGGTGATACCGTGCTCGGTCTGGCCAGCAGCGGGGTCCATTCCAATGGTTATTCTCTGGTGCGGCGGGTTGTGGAAGCCTCCGGACTGGCCTGGGATGCGCCCTGCCCCTTTGCCGAAGGCAGGACGCTGGCGGAGGCTCTGCTGACCCCGACCCGGATCTACGTCTCCTCCGTGCTGGCCCTGCATCGCGCGGGCCTGCTGAAAGCAGCCGCCCATATCACGGGCGGCGGTCTGCCGGGCAATGTGCATCGGGTTCTGCCGGGCGGCCTGCATGCCGTGATCGACACCGCCGCATGGCCCCGCCCACCAGTGTTCAACTGGCTGGCTACGCAGGGCAATGTCGCGGAAGATGAAATGCTGCGCGTTTTCAATTGCGGCATCGGCATGATCGTCGTCACATCCGATCCGGATGCTGCCACCGCACTGCTGAGCGAAGCGGGCGAAACCGTCTATCGCCTCGGCCGTATCGATACGAAGGAAGGCGCGGCCTCCACCCCCGATCTGCTCGCCATCCCAGAATGACGCGGATCGCGATTTTTATCAGCGGCCGGGGCAGCAATATGCGCTCCCTGGTCTCTGCTGCCCGCGCGCCCGGTTTTCCGGGACAGGTGGTGCTGGTCCTGTCCAACGATCCTGCTGCCGCCGGGCTGGACTTCGCCCGTAAAGCCGGGATCGAGGCGCTGTGCGTCGATCACCGCCCCTTCGGCAAGGACCGGCAGGCGCATGAACAGGCCATCGACGAAGCCCTGCACGCCCGGGGAATCGAACTGATCTGTCTGGCCGGTTATATGCGCCTGTTGACGCCCTGTCTGGTGGATCGCTGGCAGGGGAAGATGCTGAACATCCATCCCAGCCTGCTGCCCGCTTTTCCCGGCCTGCACACGCATCGCCGCGCACTGGAAACGGGGGTCAAGCTGCATGGCTGCACCGTGCATCTGGTCACGCAGATCATGGATGAGGGGCCGATCCTTGCCCAGGCCGCCGTACCGGTACTGCCGGACGATACCGAGGACGCTCTGGCAGACCGGGTCCTGGCCCAGGAACACGTTCTGTATCCCATGGCCCTGCGGAACTGGCTGGAACAGGACCGGAAAGCCGCTCCTGCGGATGCCGTGCTGCTCAATCCCGTGCCGTCAGCCTGACGTCACGCGTGCAGTCAGGCTCTTGCAGTCAGGCAACAGCAATTCTAGAAACACGATCAGTCATAGCCGATCAAACAAAACTGGCCCTCCCAAAGGCCAGCCTTGCAAGGGGGACGTCATGTCGCAGCCTTCAGCCACTTATGCCCGGGCGCCGATCACCAGCGTCGACGACCTGCTGGCCGACCGCAAGCGCGTTTATGCGCATTTCGTGACGGGTGCCAAGGTCGGGATCGCTGCGGTCGCCATCATTCTGGCGCTAATGGGCATCTTCCTCACCTGAGCGTTTGTCAGGGATTCATCCCATCAAAAAGGCCGGTGCCGCCTTCTGCGCGGACCGGCCTTTTTTTAGTGCCCCCGTCCATTCCCGCCCGGCACCAAAGCACAGGGCGGGAACATGCGGCGAAGCGTGATCAGGCGACGATTTCGCTGCCTGCGAAGAAATAGGCGATCTCGATCGCCGCGTTCTCGGCACTGTCGGAACCATGCACGGAGTTGGCTTCGATGCTCTCGGCGAACTGGGCGCGAATGGTGCCGGCATCGGCCTTCTTCGGATCGGTGGCACCCATCAGCTCGCGGTTGCGGGCCACGGCGTTCTCGCCTTCCAGCACCTGCACCACAACCGGGCCGGAGATCATGAAGCTGACCAGATCGTTGAAGAACGGGCGTTCGCGATGCACGCCATAGAACGCCTCGGCCTGGGCCTGGGACAGCTGAACGCGCTTCTGGGCGACGATGCGCAGGCCGTTCTCCTCAAACACCGCATTGATGCGGCCGGTCAGGTTCCGACGGGTCGCGTCGGGCTTAATGATGGAAAACGTACGCTCGATCGCCATGATGATCTGCCCCTGGGTCAGATAGAACAAGAAGATGAAATCCGGCCAAACCACCGGGCTTTCCTGACGCGGGCCATAGCCGCAAGCCGCAAGCCTTGCAACCCGTGCCCCGGCAACTCTCCCCCGCTGGCAACCCTCCTCCGCCAGCCATACCCCCCTATGACGGGGTATGGCTTGCCCTCAGCCCCGCCTGACCGGATAAGCGCATCCTATGAGCCTTCTGATCATCGACTCCCTCACCCTTCGCATGGGCGGCCGCGTCCTGTTCGATCATGCCAGCCTGACCGTAGAGGCCGGAAGGCGTATCGGGCTGGTCGGCCGGAATGGAGCAGGCAAATCCACCCTGCTGCGGACTATTGCCGGTGATCTGATGCCGGATGGCGGCAGCATCCGCCTGTCCTCCCGCGCCAGAATGGGCGTGGTGTCGCAGGAAGCGCCGGACGGTCCTGCCGGTCTGGTGGAGACCGTGCTGGCATCAGATACCGAGCGTACGAAATTGCTGGCGGAATCCGAAACCGCCCCGCCGGAGCGTCTGGCCGATATCCATGATCGTCTGCTGGCCATCGGCGCGGAGTCCGCCCCGGCCCGCGCCGCTGCCATTCTGGCCGGGCTGGGCTTCGATGCGGAGGCACAGTCTCGCCCTGTTTCCTCCTTTTCCGGCGGCTGGCGGATGCGCGTGGCGCTGGCCTCCGCGCTGTTTCTGCAACCCGACCTGCTGCTGCTGGACGAGCCGACCAACCATCTGGATCTGGAAGCGACACTGTGGCTGGAAAACTGGCTGCTGAAATTCTCCGGCGCGGCGCTGATCGTCTCCCATGATCGCGGGCTGCTGGACCGGGCGGTGCATGCCATCGCCCATCTCGATCGTGGTGGCCTCTCCCTGACCCCCGGCGGCTATAGCGAGTTCGTCCGCATCCGCACGGAGCAGATGGAGCAACAGGCCCGCGCCGCCGAAAGAATCGCCGCCCAACGCGCCCATATGCAGGCTTTCGTCGACCGGTTCCGCGCACAGGCCACCAAGGCAAGGCAGGCTCAATCCCGGCTCAAGGCGCTGGAAAAACTGCCGCAGATCGAAAGCGTGATCGAGGAAACGCCGATCCGCTTCGATTTTCCGGAGCCTGCCCGGCTTGCCCCTCCCATCCTGACGCTGGAGCGGGTCTGTGCCGGCTATGGCGATAAGCGCATTCTAAACAGTATCAATCTGCGCGTGGATATGGATGACCGCATTGCCTTGCTGGGGGCCAACGGCAATGGCAAATCCACCCTCGCCAAGCTGCTGGCCATGCGCCTGCCTCCCTTGGAAGGCGACGTCAAACACAGCGCCAAACTCCGCGTCGGTTATTTCGCCCAGCATCAGGCGGAAGAACTGGTCCTGTCCGACACGCCGGTCGATCACATGGCGCGCGCCCTGCCCCGCGCCCTGCCGCCTCAACTGCGGGCGCATCTGGCCCGATTCGGTCTGGATGCGGATCGCGCCGAAACACAGGTCGGCAAACTGTCAGGCGGCGAGAAGGCGCGCCTGCTGCTGGCTCTGGCCACCCGCGACGCGCCGCAAATGCTGATTCTGGACGAACCCACCAACCATCTGGATATCGATGCCCGTGACGCCCTGACCAGGGCATTGGCGGATTTTCAGGGCGCAGTGCTGCTGATCACCCATGATCCCGATCTGGTAGAGTTGATCGCCGACCGGCTCTGGCTGGTGGCAGACGGAACCGTCAGACAGTTCGACGGATCGATGGATGATTACCGCACCTATCTGGCCGAGCGCGCCCGTCCGGTGGTGAAGGCGGAGGCTTCCTCCCGCAAGGATGAGCGGCGTGAACGGGCCGAGGCCCGCGCCGCGAATGCACCACTGCGCAAAAAGGCCAGAGATGCAGAGGCGCTGATCGCGAAATTGACCACTGAGCGCACGAAAATAGAGGAAAAACTGGCTGATCCGGCGATCTATGCCGAGTCGCGCGTGGCGGAAGTCACCGCCGCCAATGCCCGTCTGGCCGCGATCGCCAAAGAAATCGACTCTGCCGAAGCCATCTGGCTGGACGCAGAGGAAGCACTGGCCGCCGCAGAAGGCTGAAACAAAAAGAAAAGGCGGCCTTCCTCCCGGAAAGCCGCCCCTTCAGACCCTGTTGACCACCGGGTGGATCAGACCTTTTCGACCTGCCCGTATTCCAGCTCCACCGGCGTCGAGCGACCGAAGATGGAGACGCTGACCTTCACGCGGCCCTTTTCCTCGTCCACTTCCTCCACCACGCCGTTGAAGCTGGTAAAGGGACCATCCGCCACGCGAATCTGCTCGCCGACCTCGAACAGCACGGCGGGACGGGGGCGTTCCACCCCTTCCTGAGCCTGCCGCAGGATACGGTCCGCCTCGGCCTCCGAAATCGGGGAGGGGCGGGTTCTGCTGCCGAGGAAGCCTGTGACGCGCGGTGTATCGCGCACCAGATGCCAGGTGTCGTCGGTCAGCTCCATCTTCACCAGCACATAGCCGGGGAAAAATTTGCGCTCGGCATTGACCTTCTGGCCACGGCGAAGTTCGACCACTTCCTCCGACGGCACCAGAATTTCGTCAAAATGATCGATCAGGCCGTTCTGAACGGCGGTTTCCCGGATCTGCTGGGCGATCTTCTTTTCAAAACCGGAATAGACGTGGACCACGTACCAACGCTTGGCCATCGGAAACCTCTCAACCCCCGCTCGCGAATGTCAGACTGATACCGAGTCCGGCAAGCTGATCGATCACGAAAAAAAACGCCGCCGCCAGGGTCGCCATTGCGAACACCAGACCGGTCGTCACCAGCGTCTCCTTACGGGAGGGCCAGGTAACCTTCGACACCTCGCTGCGCACATCGCGCAGGAATTTCGCCGGACTGGTCGCCACGCTTGGTTTGCTCCTCAGGAACGCCGCAGAATTACGGGTCAATACCATGCTGCTGCTGGCAGGGGTGGAGGGTCTCGAACCCCCAGCCTCCGGTTTTGGAGACCGGCGCTCTAGCCAATTGAGCTACACCCCTGCATCGCACGCAGGCACCGCATGTGGCGACCGGACAAGCCCGGCCACCCCGTGCGGGGCAGACGCGCTAGACACAATGACAGCGCCCTTATGTCAAGGGCCTAGTTGATAAAACAGCCGTCTTTATCCGCCGCAAAGCGCGTCATCCGCACGGATTTGCATCGAAACCGCGCCATCAGCGCAACCCGGCCATCCCGTGGTTTCAGGTCAGGCCCGTGGTTTCAGGTCAAGATTGTACAGGCACCCTCATCCGCACGGCTGACCAGACTTCGGAAATTGCCGAACAATTCTCTTCCAGTGCCGTATGCGCTGGTGGACAGATCATCCCGCACCGGCTCCCGCGCCATGAACGACACGGGGTCTTCCAGCACCTCCAACCGGCCATGCACGGCATCCAGCCGCAGGCGGTCACCATCGCGGATCAGGGCGATCGGTCCCTCCGCCGCCGCTTCAGGGGTGACATGGATCGCGGCGGGCACTTTGCCGGATGCGCCCGACAGCCGCCCATCGGTCACCAGCGCCACGCGATGACCACGATCCTGCAACACGCCCAAGGCAGGCATCAGCTTATGCAGTTCCGGCATACCATTGGCGCGCGGCCCCTGAAACCGCACCACCACGATGACATCACGATCCAGGGCCCCATTTTTGAACGCCTGCTGCATGGCTTCCTGCGTGTGGAACACCATGGCGGGTGCCTCAATCACGTAACGCTCCGGATGTACCGCCGAGGTCTTGATCACCGCTCGCCCCAACGGCCCTTCCAGCACGCGCAGGCCACCCGTCTGCGCGAACGGCTCCTCCACCCCGCGCAGCACGGCGGGATCGCCGCTGACCTGCGGGCCATCCTGCCATGTGACTGTGCCGGTCTCCGGATTCAGCCATGGCTCCGCCACGTAGTGCCGCAGGCCCCGACCCCAGACCGTCTCCACATCTTCATGCAGCAATCCGCCCCGCAACAGGGTGGAGATCAGGAACGCCATGCCGCCGGCCGCGTGGAAATGGTTCACATCGGCCTGTCCGTTCGGATAAACCCGGCACAATAACGGCACGATTTCAGCCAGATCGGACAAATCATCCCAGGTGAGGATAATGCCCGCCGCCCGCGCCATCGCCAGCAGATGAATCGTATGATTGGTAGAGCCGCCTGTTGCATGCAGCCCGACAATTCCGTTGACGAACACACGCTCATCCAGCATCCGCCCGAGCGGTGTCCAGTTGTCGCCATCGGCCGTCAGGGCCAGCGCCCGCGTGACCGCCTCCCGCGTCAGCCCGTCCCGCAGCTTCGTGCCGGGATTGACGAAGGAAGCACCGGGCAAATGCAGCCCCATGATCTCCATCAGCATCTGGTTGGTATTGGCCGTGCCATAAAAAGTGCAGGTGCCGGGACCGTGATACGATTCACTCTCCGAGACCAGCAGCGCATCACGCCCCACCTTGCCCTCGGCATAAAGCTGCCGCACACGGGCCTTTTCACTGTTGGGAAGCCCCGTGGTCATCGGACCTGCCGGAATGAACACCACCGGCAGATGACCAAAGGACAACGCCCCGATCAGCAGGCCCGGCACGATCTTGTCACACACCCCCAGACACACCGCCGCATCGAAGGTCTGGTGCGACAGCGCAATCGCCGTGGAAAGCGCGATCACGTCGCGAGAAAACAGGGATAGCTCCATCCCGTCCTCCCCCTGCGTCACACCATCACACATGGCCGGCACGCCTCCCGCCACCTGAGCTGTCGCTCCGGCAATCCGTGCAGCCTCACGGATCAGGTCGGGATAGGTCTCGTAAGGCTGATGCGCCGACAGCATGTCATTATACGCCGTCACGATACCGAGATTAGGTGCTTGCCCCTGCGTCATCACCTGCTTGTCGGTATGGGTGCAGGCCGCATAAGCATGAGCCAGATTGGCACAGCCCATTTTTTGGCGAGGCCGTTTCCGCGCCGCATCGGCAAGACGGTCCAGATAGGCCCGACGGGTCTCACGGCTCCGTTCGACAATGCGCTCAGTGATCTCCAGCAGACGCGGATGCGGGGTGCCAATTTGCATATTTTATGCTCCCTGCCCGCCCGGGTTTCTCAACGCACTGACACGGGCCGCGCTGCGTGACGCTTTCGCGGTGATCGCATCCCACGCCCCGGCCTCGATCTCGGCCGGCGTGGCCAGCCATGAGCCGCCGATGGCCACCACATTGGGCAGCGACAGCCATGCCTCGATCCCGTCCTCGGAAATGCCACCGGTGGGGCAGAAACGTGCCTCCGGGAATGGACCACCCAGCGCCTTGAGCGTCGCCATCCCGCCCGGCTCGGCAGGAAACAGCTTGGCAGCGCTGAAGCCGCGCTCGATACAGGCCATCAGCTCCGACGCGGTGCGGATACCGGGGACAAAGGGGAGGTCGGTCTCTGCCGCCGCATCCAGCAGAACCGGCGTCGCACCGGGGCTGAACGCAAAGCGCAATCCCAGTTTACGAGCCGTTTCCAGCTCGGCAGGGGTGGTGACGGTGCCGAGACCTACCACCGCCTCCGGCACTTCCTGCGCGATCACACGGGCGGCATCGAGGCCCGCTTTCGTTCGCAAGGTGACCTCCAGCATCCTGATCCCACCCGCCACCAGAGCACGGGCCAGCGGAACCGCATCCGCCACATTTCCAATCATCAGCACCGGAATAATCCCGGCTGTCTGCATCAGGGATGCAGGCGTTTCCTGTGTCATGTTTTCTTCCCCTCCAGAAATACCCATGCCAAAGTCCGGTTTCATGCGGCTGGCGGATCCTCTCCTCGACAGGCCATGCAAGGATCATGCTGCCCCCGCACGCATCCCCCATTTGCATCTCCTGGCACCTTCGCCCGATCCTGCTGGAATCATCCCACGCCGACCCGCATCAGCCTGCCCCCCTCCTGCCGCAACCAGGCCGTCGCCTGCGCACGATAGGGGGTCAGTTGTACACAAAGCGCCCAGAAATCAGCGCTGTGATTCATATGTTTCAGATGGGCGGTCTCATGGCCCGCCACATAATCCTGAACATAGGGCGGTGCCATGATCAGCCGCCAGCTATAAGCGATGCTGCCATCCGGCGCACAACTGCCCCAGCGCGACACTGTATCCTTGATGGAAACGCGACGCGGCTTCAACCCGGCAGCAGCCGCCTTGGCCAACGTCAAAGTCGAGAAACGCTTCTGTGCCTCCCGCCGCAGCCAATCCTGCACACGGCGCTTCAGAAACGCGGGATCACCGCTGACATGCAGCGTTTCGCCCTCCAGCCGCACCACGCCACGCGCCTGCCCGTCATGGCAGATGACCACCTCCCTGCCATTGAACGGTATTGTCGCGCCGTTCTGAAATAAAAGAGGCGGCGGCAGCATCGCCAGTTTTTCTTCCACCCACTCCGCATGGCGATAGAGCAGTTCCAGACCGGCCTTACGGCCGACACGGCCCGGCAAGGTCAGCACCGCATGGCCGCGCCGTGCATCAATACGCAGACTGATCCGCCGCGCCCGTACATTGCGGCGCCATAAGACAGGCACAGGCAAGCCGCCCGGCAGAGTTTCCGTCACGATAATGGCCGCAGAGGAAGCATCCAACCGCTCCGGTGCCGCCACCGGGCCAGCCGGTTTCGTCCGAAACAGCGGCAGCCTCATGACTCATCGGCCGTCTTGCCTGCCGGCTCCTGCCGGGGGCGGCGTGGACGGGGAAAACGACCGGGCCAGGAGACGATGTAATCCTCCAGCGGCCCGGCCTCCCGCTCATCAATCGCGCGGCCACGTACTGAAATGCCCGCCTGATGCACCGTCTCCGGATCGCCGGAGACCAGAGGATGCCACCAGGGCAGATCCTTGCCGTTGAGCACAATCCGATAGGCACAGCTCGGCGGCAGCCAGTCGATCTCCGCGACCAGAGCGGGGGTCAGGCTGATGCAGTCCGGCACCTTGCGAAATCGGGTGGCATAGCTGGTGCAACGGCAGCTTTGTGTATCCAGCAGACGGCAGGATACATTGGTGAAAGCCAGTTCCTCCGTCTCCTCATCCCTCAGCTTATGCAGGCAGCAGCGCCCGCAACCATCACACAAGCTTTCCCATTCCTCACGGGTCAGCTCGGTCAGGTGTTTGGTTTTCCAGAAAGGAAGGGCCTCAGTCATAAAACCAGTGATAAAGCCTTCCAGCCCGCACCGGTAGCCAAAAGAAGCTGATCTCCGCTATCTGTCCCCATGCATCCTCCCGGGCATGCCTTATTTTATCAGCGCGGCGGGGGCAGGGTCTGCTGCTGAACCGGTGCCAGTCTGGTAGGGCCGCCCGTTACCGGGGCAGGCGCATAGGCTGGCTCCTGCGTCTGGGTCGGCTGCCCGGCCGCAACAGGCGCGGCGGCTGCCTGACCTGGCGTGCCATAGCGCGCAAGGATGGTGCGCAGCGGGTCGGCGCCGGGATTATTGACCTGCATCTGGATCACAATCTGCCGGGCGGCCAGAGCCTGTCCGTAATAGGCGCGGTTGGCATCCGTATCGGTGGTCAGGAAAGTCCCGTTCAGCGCGACGCTTCCGAACAGACCACGGGATTTGGAGAACCCGATAATATCCGCCCGCAATGCGGCAGTCACATCACCCTCTACCCCCGCTCCGAACGTCGCCACGGACAGGGAGGCATCGCCGCCGAACTTGAACTGCTTGTCCATGATCGCGCTCAAGGCCTTGTCATTCATGATCATGAGCATGATCTGGCTGTCCTGAATCCCGATCTGAAGCCCGAAGCTGACGCTGGACATCGAAAAGAAAGCCGGGGCAGACCATGATCCGGCCCCATCACGCGCCGACAGGACGCAGCTTGCGCCGGCCCCGCCGAAAATAAAGGCCGCCCGGAAGGATTGCGGGCAGATCATCACCGCCCGCGCCCGTTTCAGTGTGTTGATGCGATCACTGGAATGAGCCGGCCCCAGCATGTCCTGCACCGTCAGCGTTGCACGGTCGACAATCGCCTGCTGCTCGGACTGCGCGTGCGCTTCAGCGGACAAACCAAGGGAAGCCATACCCAGAAACACCGCAAGCACATAGCGTAACATCAAGCAATCTCCGCATCTTAAGAGACGAAATTGCAGCAGTTTCGCATCTTTTTGGCAAGGTTGGGCCGAATCTCCACCCACCTTCCTGCCTTTTTCAACCAGCGCCGTCATGGGAATGGTAAAACCACACATGGCCGAAAGGGACAGAGGTTCGTTTAAAATATGATGGTATCGTGTGCAGTAATAATTCCAAGAGCGAGAAATCTGTTTTAATCTGGCTGCAATGAACCTTTTATTCTCCGTCGGGCGGCACGTTGTTGCCGATGCAGGCAACCATGCCAGACAGTATCCCCATGCCTGATCCGCAGCGGTCCTTTCTGCGACGTGCGCACGCCGCCATGCGGGACGACTGGTCCGGCAGCACCGGTTCTGCGCCCGCTGTTCCGACCCTGCCCGGACTGCCGAAATTCCATCAGGCCAGCCTGCTGGTAGTCGGCGATGTCATGATGGATGAATACATCAGTGGACCGATGCGGGATGGCTTGCAGGAACCGTCCCTGCGCGTACTGCGCGCTGATGAGGAAATGGCCGTTCCGGGAGGAGCCGGCACTGTGCTGCGCTGCCTGACCGCGCTTGGGGCCGCTGTCGCCTTTGTGTCGCTGGTCGGTGATGACCAGACCGGCTCCGACCTCACCGGGCTGGTCGGCAGCCAACCCGGTGTAGAGCCCTGGCTGCTGGTTGAGGGCGGCCGTATCACAACCCGCAAAACCCGCTATATGGCGGATGGTCAGCAAATTCTGCGCGTTGATCGTGAAATCCGCGAGGATATTCAGGATCGGCTGAGTGACAGGCTTCTACGGATTGCCCGCGATGCCATGGCCGCAACCTCGATTACCGTACTGGCCGATTACGGGAACGGCCTGCTGTCCGGTCCGGTGATTTCCGGTATTTCGCTGGCTGCCCGCGCGGCAGGCCGTCCGCTGGTGGTCGCCCCCAGCCTTGGCCGCTCTGTGCTGTTTGCCGGGGCTGATATTATCGTCCCCGGCAGACGCGAATTATCTCATGCCACCGGGCTGGCCTGCGAAACGCCCGAGCAGGTCGAAATTGCCGCAGCCGAATTGCGGGCACGGTTCGGGCATCGTGCCGTTATGGCCCTGCGACAGGATGGCGGCCTGACTTTGGCAGATGAATCCGGAACCCGGACCCTTGACACCATTGCGGGGGAAAAAGCCCGCCTGTCTGGCGTGACAGAAGCCGTCGTGGCAACCGTCAGTGCGGCGCTGGCCGCTGGCTGCGCCATCGAACGCGCAGCGGAACTTGGCAATATCGCCGCCGGTCTGACTGCCACACGCCTCCGTCCCACCACCGTGCCGCAACCTGCCGAGCTGGCCGCTGCCATAGCCTGACGCGGAACCCCGCTATTCCACCAGATGGGCCGCCATGAGAGAGGAGCGCAAATCAGGGTCCAGTGCGGCTGCCAGTCTGCCAGCAGCCAGACGCGCATAGGTCAATGTCAGACTGCGGCGCCGGGCCGGCGCCATGGCCCTGCCTTCCTGTGCAGGGCGGATGATTTCCGCACCATGGCTGTCAGCCACGATGATCCCGACATCGTCCGGCAGCAAAGAAAGCGGAAAATCGAGATCGACCGCAAAAAACAGGGCATCCGCATAAGCGTGATACTCTCGCCACTTGCGATCCGTCATGAAATCGCGGCTGCCGGACTTGATTTCAATACAGACAAAGCTGCCGTCACCGCGCAGGGCCAGAATATCGGCCCGACGGCCATTGGGTAGCGGAACCTCATGCAGGGCGGCCCAACCAAGCATAGCGCAAAGCCGTCCCAACTGACGACGAATATGCGCGGCCCGTAAAGGAAAGCTTAACTCCACCCTGCCAAAATATCCCCCTTCCCTGATGGAGAGAAGAGGGTTTTTCTTTTGTTCCTCACCCCGAAGGACCGCCCGCTTTACCCGATGCGGCTGATCAGAGCCTGTGTCAGTTCCCTGGTTTTGGCGGTTCCCCCCAGATCAGGGGTACGGATGCCATCCTCCAGGGTCGTGATACGGATGGCATTACGCAACCTGGTTGCCAGATCAGTCTTGCCGACATGGTCCAGCATCATAGCCGCCGCCAGCATCAGCGCCAGCGGATTGGCGATTCCTTTACCGGCGATGTCGGGGGCCGAGCCATGGACCGCTTCGAAAATCGCTGCCTGCTTGCCGATATTTCCGCCCGGGGCAAGACCAAGCCCACCGATCAGCCCGGCAATCAGATCAGACAGAATATCGCCGAACAGATTGGTTGTGACGATGACATCGAAGCGACCGGGATCGAGTACCAACTGCATCGCGCAGGCATCGACGATTCTTTCCTCGAAAGCGATACGGCCCTCATATTCCTTGGCGATTTCCTTGCCTGCCTCCAGAAAGATACCGGTCAGCGCCTTCAGGATATTCGCCTTGTGGACCAGCGTGACCTTCTTGCGGCCATTCTGCATCGCGTATTCAAAGGCGTAGCGAATAATCCGGTGACAGCCCGTGCGGGTGTTGAAGCCCGCACACATCGCTACGGCATGGGGGTCGTCACCAATCGGCATATAATGCTCGAACGCGGCATAGAAACCATCGAGATTCTCGCGGATCAGGGTGATATCGACATTCTCGAACCGTCCACCCGGGATCAGGGTCAGCGCAGGGCGAACATTGGCGAACAGTTCGAATTCCTTGCGGAGCTGCACGTTGACCGAGCGGTATCCACCGCCCGTGGGAGTCGTCAGCGGACCTTTAAGCGCCAGCTTGTTATGATGAATACTCTGGATCGTTTCACGGGGCAGCGGATCACCCACCCGGGCGATAGCCGCCATACCGGCATATTGAGAGTCCCATTCAAACGGAGAACCGAGAGCGTCCAGCACGCTGACGACAGACTCGACAATCTCGGGACCAATGCCATCGCCCGGAATGAGGGTGGCCGGGATTTTGGTAGTCTGGCTCATTCGCCTGCTCTCCTGCACGTCCGTGACGGGCGATTGTACCAGAAGGCATGCAAAGGGGAATGACCGGGAGGTAATCTAGGCCGTCTCTTCCTCCAACACGCTCAAATCCTGCGTGTGCTCCGGCCCTTTCAAGGCGAAGATTGCGGAAAACAGGGTCGATGCCGCAATATTCAAAATCAACGCATAGACCGCCGCATAGCCCGGAATCGTCCAGCTACCCAGATGTAATCCGTATGTGGCGCCCTTGAAGCCGGTTTCCGCCACCATCCATGTGCCTGATACGATTCCCACAGCCCATCCGGCCAGCAAAGGCCAGGAACGGAAGAAACGACTGTAAAGCCCCAGAAAGATCGGGGGTGCCGTCTGAATGATCCAGACCCCACCCAGCAGTTGCAACTGGATCGCGTAATCTTTCGGCATGAAAATGATGAACACCAGCGCACCAAGCTTCACCAGCATGGAAACGAATTTCGCGATCCCTGCTTCCTCGGCATCGGTGCAATTGGGACGCAGGAACTCCCGCCAGACATTGCGGGTGAAAATGGCCGCCGTCGCGATAGACATGATCGCTGCCGGCACCAATGCCCCGATGGCAATGGCCGCAAACGCCACGCCGACAAACCAGGAGGGAAAGGATGCCTTGAACAGCTCCGGCACCGAAAGCTGGGGTGAAACAGTCAGTCCGACAGCAATCGCCATGAAACCGAGCAAAGCCAACAGTGCCAGCGTAAAGGAATAGGCCGGCAGGATTGCCGCATTGCGCCGGATAGCATCCGGACTGCTGGCACTGAGCACCCCGGTCAGAGAGTGCGGATACAGGAACAAGGCGATCGCCGAACCGAGCGCCAGAGTGGCGTAAACACTCCAGTCTCCCAGAGAGTCCGGGCCCGGCGTTGCCAGCAGCAGTTTCTGCGACGGGATATGCGCGAAAATCTGCCCGAACCCACCCAGATGCATCGGCACGATAATCGCGGCTGCAAAGACTGTGATGTAGATCAGCAGATCCTTGACCACTGCAATCATCGCCGGGGCACGCAGGCCCGATGTATATGTGAAAGCGGCCAGGATCAGAAACGCGATGATCAATGGCATATCGCCCCACAAGCCAGTGCCGTGAAAACCGAGCGCACCGATCACGACCTCCATACCGACAAGCTGAAGCGCGATATAAGGCATAGTGGCCAACAAGCCGGTTATCGCGACCGCCAGAGACAGCCATCGATTACCGAAACGTCCCCGCACAAAATCAGCAGCGGTGGTGTAGCCCTGTCGATGCGCCACCGTCCAAAGCCGTGGGAATACCAGATAAAGGATCGGGTAGATCAGAATAGTGTAGGGAATGGCGAAAAAGCCCATCGCGCCCTTGCCATACATGAAGGCCGGGACCGCGATGAAAGTATAGGCCGTATAGAGATCACCCCCCAGCAGAAACCAGGTTACGAAGGTTCCGAAACGCCTCCCCCCCAGGCTCCATTCATGGAGTTGATTGAGATCCCCCGCCCGCCAGCGGGCCGCGGCAAATCCCAGCAGTGTCACGAATATGAACAGGCCTATGAAAATGCCTGTCGCAACCCAATCCATCTTACGGCATCTTTCTCAGTGATCAGCCTTATGATCGGCTACGTGCTCGGCACGATATACGATGGCCGCCAAAATCGCGGTGATGAACACCCAAGCCGTCTGATACCAGTAAAAAAACGGCACCCCACCAAGGGATGGCTCGATCCGGTTGTAAAACGGAACCGCCAGCATGGCGACAAAGGGCAGCAAAAACAGAAGACGAACAGGATGCGCACGATGCCGAACAGGCTTGCTCGACGGAGTGAGGGCAGAAGGCTTGGTCATTGATCAGGCAGCCTTAGCCAAGCTCTGCGTCTGCCCGCCCGCGTCCTTGCCAACAGGCTGCCGAAGGAAATGCTTGCGGCGGCGCTGCATCAAAGCCCATGCCAGTTTGGTCGACAAGGTGGATAACCGCCCATGCGGCATCAGCCCCACTGACTTGAATACCATTCCGGTGGCCCGCTGAATGTGATGATAACGATAATAGCCCATCGCCTGACTCATATAAGCGGCAATACAGCGCTCATGACTATAGGGGGTGTTCTCGGCCTCGTTTCCGCAGTGATAAGCGAAGGCCAATTCATCATCCTCGCTCTCACCAATGCGCCCGGCGGCAATGCGCAGGCGGCTCAGAAAGCCGATCTTCTCCCGATCCAGATAACGCCGCATATGGTCATAGAACAATTTGAAATGGCGATATTCGTCCGCCGCAATCAGCTTACAGATATGCTTCAGAACCGGTTCCTCTGTCGCATCGCCGAGCGCAGTGTAATAGGAGGAGGTTCCCGTCTCCACCATGCATCGGGCGATCAGCTCACCGGTGCGGGAACCACGGATTGAGGCATTTGCACTGAGATCAATCTGGTAGCCAGCCTTATAGCGGGCGAAGGCAGCCTCATAATTCCAATCCGGGTCGGCGAGGCTGGCCCATTTTCCCAGCGCATCCCCGTGCTGAACCTCTTCCACCGCCCAGCGATCCGCCGCCCCGGAAAAGTCCGGATCATCCCGGAACACACCGTTCAGATACACAGCGTAGTCAGTTCCATTGCGCTCGACCATTGCCGCGGCCTTGACCAGCGGCACAATCGCCGGATCAACCAGAGCCGGGTCGAAATCCGACCAGGGCACGTCTTCAATACGCCAATGCTTCATGGAGATATCCGCTCAACTCGCTTTGCCGTCAGTGTTTCTTCAACAACGCGCAGCAGACCGAAATTATAGCCGCCCCTGCCCGGTGCAATGGTCATTCGGCAAATACGATCACCACCTGTGGCATGAAGGCCGCACCACCGGCGCGACACCACAGCATAAAAAGACAAGAAAGCCCCGGCCAAATGGCCGAGGCTTTCTAAACGCCATGTGTGCCAACACCAAGGTTGATCGCTCAGTGTCTGGCAGCCTCAACCATGGCCCGCGCCGCCTGTATGGACTCCATGGCTGCATCCAAGGCCGTGATATCAAGCTTATCGACCGTGGCATAAGCCGCTTCCGCATCCGCCAAACGCTTTTCGGCCTCAGTTGCTGAAATCTCGGCGACCGGCCGCGCCTGATCGGCCAGAACCGTGCAACGCTCTGGCGTGATCTCCGCGAACCCGCCCGCGACATAAAGCCGGTCGGTCACCTGGCCATTCTGGTAAAGCCGGATGGTGCCGCCCTGAAGCAGCACGATCATCGGGGCATGGCCGGGCAGTACGCCCAGCTCACCCTCCGCAGCCGGGATCACGACCATGTCCACGGATCTGGACAGGAGACGCTTTTCCGGGCTGACGATTTCAAGGCTGGTCTGGGCCATGGGATCAGGCCTTCGCCTTCAGCGCCTCGGCCTTCTTGCGGGCATCCTCGATGGTGCCAACCATCAGGAATGCCGCTTCCGGCAGATCGTCATGCTTGCCTTCGACGATTTCCTTGAAGGAGCGGACCGTATCTTCGATGCTTACGAACACGCCGGGGGAACCCGTGAAGACTTCCGCCACATGGAAGGGCTGGGACATGAAGCGCTCGATCTTACGGGCACGGGCCACGGTGAGCTTGTCTTCTTCAGACAGTTCATCCATGCCCAGAATGGCGATGATGTCCTGCAGTGACTTGTAGGTCTGCAGAATACGCTGCACATCGCGCGCCACTTTGTAGTGTTCCTCACCCACGATACGCGGATCGAGGGAGCGGGAGGTGGAGTCCAGAGGATCCACTGCCGGGTAAATACCCTTTTCGGAGATCGCGCGGTTCAGCACGGTCGTCGCGTCAAGATGGGCGAAGGAGGTCGCAGGCGCCGGGTCGGTCAGGTCGTCGGCGGGAACATAAATGGCCTGCACCGAGGTGATCGACCCCTTCTTGGTGGAGGTAATGCGTTCCTGCAGCGCGCCCATATCGGTCGCCAGGGTCGGCTGATAACCCACGGCGGAAGGAATACGACCCAGCAGCGCGGACACTTCGGCGCCGGCCTGCGTGAAGCGGAAAATGTTGTCCACGAAGAACAGCACGTCCTGGCCTTCTTCATCACGGAAATATTCCGCGATGGACAGACCGGACAGCGCCACGCGCGCACGGGCACCCGGCGGCTCGTTCATCTGGCCATAGACCAGCGCCACCTTGGAGCCTTCGGTGGTGTTCTCACCGAGCTTGATGACGCCCGCATCAATCATTTCGTGATACAGGTCATTGCCTTCACGGGTGCGTTCACCCACCCCGGCAAAGACCGACACGCCACCATGCGCCTTGGCGATATTATTGATCAGTTCCTGGATCAGCACGGTCTTGCCGACGCCTGCACCACCGAACAGACCGATCTTGCCGCCTTTCAGATAAGGGGCGAGCAGATCGACCACCTTGATGCCCGTAACGAGGATCTCGGCGGAGGCTGCCTGCTCTTCAAAAGACGGGGCTTCACGGTGGATGGAGTAGGTCTTCTTGGCATCGACCGGACCACGCTCGTCAATCGGCTCGCCGATGACGTTCAGGATACGGCCGAGCGTGCCCGGGCCTACCGGCACCGTGATCGGACGACCAAGGTCTTCGACTTCGGCGCCACGCACCAGACCATCGGTGCTGTCCATGGCGATGGCACGGACTGTGCGCTCGCCAAGTTCCTGTGCGACTTCAAGAATCAGGGTGCGATCACCGATCCGGGTCTGCAGCGCATTCTGGATGAAAGGCAGTTCGCCATCGAACTGCACGTCAACCACGGCGCCCAGAATCTGGGTGACCCGCCCGACATTGTTGCTTGCCATCTGCGGCTCTCCTCTTTCGCGGATCGGCTACAGCGCTTCGGCGCCGGAGATGATCTCGATCAGTTCACGTGTAATATTGGCTTGGCGCGTGCGGTTATAGGTCAAAGACAGACGCTTGATCATGTCACCGGCATTGCGGGTGGCATTATCCATCGCTGTCATCCGCGCCGCATGTTCGCCCGCAGCGCTTTCCAGAATCGCACGATAGATCTGAATGGCCAGATTCTGCGGCAGCAGCTTGGCCAGCAGGGTTTCTTCGTCCGGCTCGAACTCATACACCGCCTTGGCACCGTTGCTGGATGCACCTGCATCAGCCGGAGCCGCCTGCGGTACCTGCGCCGGAATAAGCTGTGTTTCGCCGGGAGTCTGGCTGATCACGGAGTTGAAGTGATTATAGACCAGCGTGCAGACATCGAATTCACCCGCATCCAGCCGCGCCGTAATCTGCTGCGAGAGGGCCAGCGCATCCGCAAAAGCGAGCACTTTCTTCCCTGCCAGCGAGGTTTCAGGCAGCAGACGGGTCTCCAGATCACGACGCAAATAGTCACGCGCCTTGCGGCCGACGGTAAGAATTTTCACCGTCTTGCCTTCGGATTCCAGCCTGTTGGCCAGCGTGCGGGCAGCACGGCCCACATTGGTGTTGAACGCACCGGCCAGACCACGGTCAGCAGAAATGACCACCAGCAGGTGGACCTTATCCTGACCGGTTCCAACCAGAATGCGGGGGGCAGAAGGGCTGCCCGCCACGTTATCGGCCAGCGCCGCCAGCATGCGCTGCATCAGCTCGGCATAGGGGCGCGCGGCCTCTGCTGCCTGCTGAGCACGTCGCAGCTTGGACGCGGCCACCATTTTCATGGCGCTGGTGATCTTTTGCGTCGATTTGACGCTGGTGATCCGTCCCCGAAGCGCCTTCAGGCTCGCCATGTCCTGGGCTTCCCTTCGATCAGACGGTGAAGTTTTTGACGAAGCCTTCGAGGAAGCTGCGCAGCTTCGCCTCGGTTTCGCTCTTGACTTCACGGTCGTTGCGGATGGCGTCCAGAATGTCCTTCTGCGCACCACGCAGCTCAGCCACCAGACGGCGCTCGAACTCCACGACCTTGTCGGTCGGAATAGCGTCGAGATATCCCTTCACACCGGCAAAGATCACCGCAACCTGCAATTCCACCGGATACGGTGTGAACTGCGGCTGCTTCAGCAGCTCGGTCAGACGGGCGCCGCGGGCCAGAAGCTTCTGGGTGGAGGCATCAAGATCGGAAGCAAACTGGGCGAATGCCGCCATTTCGCGATACTGGGCCAGTTCCAGCTTGATGGAGCCGGCAACCTGCTTCATCGCCTTGATCTGGGCCGAAGACCCGACGCGGGAGACGGACAGACCGACATTCACCGCCGGGCGGATGCCCTTGAAGAACAGTTCGGTCTCAAGGAAGATCTGACCATCGGTGATGGAGATCACGTTGGTCGGGATGTAGGCGGACACGTCACCGGCCTGTGTTTCGATCACCGGCAGGGCCGTCAGAGAACCCGCGCCATGCGCATCGTTCATCTTCGCGGCACGTTCCAGCAGACGGGAATGCAGGTAGAACACGTCACCCGGATAGGCTTCACGTCCCGGCGGACGACGCAGCAGCAGGGACATCTGGCGATAAGCGACAGCCTGCTTGGACAGATCGTCATAAGCGATCACGGCATGCATCGCGTTGTCGCGGAAGAATTCGCCCATGGCGCAGCCGGTATACGGGGCCAGGAACTGCATCGGAGCCGGATCGGAAGCGGTGGCGGCGACGACGATGGAGTATTCCATCGCGCCCTGCTCTTCCAGCGTGCGCACGATCTGCGCGACGGTGGAACGCTTCTGACCAACCGCGACATAGATGCAATAGAGCTTCTTGCTCTCATCCGTGCCCTGGTTGATCGGCTTCTGATTGATAAAGGTGTCGAGAATGACGGTGGTCTTGCCGGTCTGGCGGTCACCGATCACCAATTCGCGCTGGCCACGTCCGATGGGGATGAGCGCGTCAACCGACTTCAGGCCGGTCTGCATCGGCTCATGCACCGATTTGCGGGGAATGATGCCCGGGGCCTTCACCTCGACGCGGGTGCGGGTCACATCCGTCAGCGGACCCTTGCCGTCGATGGGATTGCCCAGCGCGTCAACCACGCGGCCCAGCAGACCACGGCCAACCGGCACGTCCACGATTTCGCGGGTACGGGCGACGGTGTCGCCTTCGCGGATCTGGCGGTCATCGCCGAAGATCACGACGCCGACATTGTCATTTTCCAGGTTCAGGGCCATGCCCTTCAACCCGGCGGAGGGGAATTCCACCAGCTCACCGGCCATCACGTTCTGCAGGCCATAGACGCGGGCGATACCATCGCCGACGCTCAGAACCTGGCCCGTTTCGGCCACATTCGCTTCGCTATCGAAGGAAGCAATCTGAGATTTAAGGATTTCCGAGATCTCGGCAGGACGGATGTCCATCAGGCGGCTCCCTTCATGGCGTACTGCAGGCGCTGCAGCCGGGATTTCAGGCTTGTGTCATACAGGCGCGTACCGATCCGCACGACCAGACCACCCAGAAGGCTGGGGTCCACGTGCTTTTCGATGCGCACATTGCCGTAACCGGCTTCGATCAGGCTGGCGCGGAGCTGATGCTCCTGCACCTCGGTCAGTTCATGGGCCGATTCGACCACGGCCACGGCCTCACCACGCTTCTCTGCCACCAGCACCGCGAAGGCGCTGATAATGGAGCGCAGTGAGCCGAGGCGGCGGTTATTGGCCACCGTACCGACAAAATTGCGTTCGATGCGGGTAAAACCCTGCCGGTCGAGCACGGCCAGAACGGCATCCCGAGCACGGTTGACATCGACAAGAGGACTGCCGAGCAGGCTGCGCAGATCGGCGCTTTCGTCGATCAGCCGCCCAAGGGCCTCGATCCGGGCGATAACGCCATCCAGATCGCCGCTGTCCCCGGCATAAGAATAAAGTGCGGAGGCATAACGCTTCGCCAAGCCGGACACAGCGGTGCCGGACACATGCTTCGCTTCCCGCTGCGGGATGCCGGTTACGGCCGCGCCGCTTTCATTTGCGCCATTCGAGGCCACGGTCTCGCTTTCTCGCTGGTGTTCCTCTGGAACCGGACCCAACCTCCCGGCTCCGGCGGTGGCCGTCTAGCATGCAGATAACACCCGTGCAACAGACATGACCGGAATGATCGTGCTCTGAATGACGGTTTTACGACCGAAAAATGCCCTGTCATGCCCTGAATTTTGTCACCACGCACGGGCCAACAAGAAAAAAGTCAGTCTTTATAACCCGTTACAGAAACGACACGGGATCGACATCAATTTCAATGCGTGCTCCACGGGGCACAGTCATTTCCTGAAGCCACCGGCGCAGGATGGGTTGGACCGCAATCGTCCGACGGGTCCGCAGCAGCAAACGGCGACGATGACGCCCGCGCAGCACGGCGAGCGGCGCCGGAGCTGGCCCCAGAACCCATATACCGTCACCATCCGGTGCATTGCGCGCAAGGTCCAGCGCGAGCCGGTCGGCTGTGGCCGCATCGTCGGCACTGACGATCAGGGCCGCCAGCCTGCCATGGGGCGGCCAGTACCCTATGCGCCGAATCTCCGATTCTCCCTCCATGAACGCTGCGAAATCATTGTTGAGAAGCGCCTGAATGGCCGGATGATCCGGATTCCAGCTTTGCAGAAAAACATGCCCGGGCGCCTCTGCCCGTCCGGCCCGCCCGGCAACCTGATGCAGCAACTGGACGGTGCGTTCCGAGGCACGCAGATCGCCGCCGCCAAGCCCGAGATCGGCATCCACCACCCCGACACAGGTCAGATGGGGAAAATTCCAGCCTTTCGCGACAATCTGTGTACCGATCAGCAGATCAACCTCCCGCGCCGCCACCCGCCCGGCTGCCTCGGCCGCCGCGGCTGGCCCGGGCAAAGTGTCACTGGCCATGACCAGCACCCTTGCCCCCGGGAATAACGTGGCGGCTTCCTCGGTGATTCGTTCCACACCCGGACCGATCGCGGTCAGAGCATGTTCGGCGCCACAGGACGGGCAGGATAGGTGCACCGGCTCCTCATGCCCGCAATGATGACAGATGAGCTGACGGCGCAAACGGTGTTCCACCAGCCAGGCCGTGCAATGCGGGCACTGCATCCGCGTCCCGCAGGCCCGGCAGAGAGTAAGAGGGGCGTAACCGCGCCGGTTCAGGAACAGCATGGCTTGCTCCCCCCGCTCAAACGCCTGCCTGATCGCCGTCACCAGAGGCGGGGACAGGAAATGATTGCGCTCCGGCGGATGGGAGCGCAGATCGATTGCCGTGACCGAAGGCAACCGCGCCACCCCATGCCGCGCCCGCAGGCTCAGGCGGCGATAGCGCCCCGACTCGACATTCGCCAGAGTCTCCAGACTCGGCGTTGCCGAAACCAGCAGAGAGGCCGCCTGCTCGAACCGCGCGCGCACCACCGCCATATCCCGCGCATGATAGATGATGCCATCCTCCTGCTTGAAGGCGGTTTCATGCTCCTCATCCACCACCACCAGCCCCAGATTGGAGAAGGGCAAAAACAGGGCGGAGCGCGCGCCCACCACCACCTTCGCCTCTCCGGATGTCACTGCCCGCCAGCACTGACGGCGCGTCAGGCTGCTGAGATCGGAATGCCAGATGGCAGGCTCCACACCGAAACGGCGACGGAAACGGTCCAGCCACTGGGTGGAAAGCGCTATTTCCGGCAGCAGAATCAGGGTCTGCCGACCGCAGGTGAGAGCCTCGGCAATGGCTTCCAGATAAACCTCGGTCTTGCCGGAGCCAGTCACCCCCTCCAGCAACGTCACCGAGAAAGTGTGCGCCCTGACCGCTTCCCGCAGAGACTCCGCAACCTCTGCCTGATCCGCCGAGAGATCCGGCACTGTGAAGGCAGACTCCGGCACTCCATAGCGGCTCGGCCGGACCATCGGCACCTGTTCCAGCAAACCCTGCGAGACCATGTTCCTCAGCACGGCACTGCTGATCTCAGGCAAATGCTCCCGCACGGCCTGTGACGTCATGGGGGTGCCATCCGCGAGCAGGGCCATCACCTGCCGTCTCGCCTCGGTCAGCCTGATCCCCTCCGGCGGGGAGGCTACCAGTTGCAACCCTGTTACGGCCCGTTCCGGACGCAGCGCGTTGATCCTCAGCGCCATCGCCATCACCTCACCGGGGGGAGACAGCGTATAGCCTGCGACCCAATCGATGAAACGACGCAGAGGGGCAGGCAAAGGCGGCGCGTCCAGCACCGCCAGTAGCGGCTTCAGACGATGATCAGGGACATGCCTGCCAGAGCCAGCGGATGATTGTGTGGAAGCCGCCCCGGCAGGAGGGGTTGCCTCATCCCAGACCACGCCCACTTCTTCCCGCCGATTGAGCGGCACCAACACGATATCACCCGGCTGCGGCGCCAGATCCGGCGGGACCGCATAATCAAACGGGCCCGGAAATGGATAGGGCAACATGACCTGTAAACGTCTCTTCCGGTCGGCACTGCTCATCCTGTACCATCGCACGGCGTGACAACGCTGAATATATGGGTGTTATCTGTTTGCAGAGACAGCTTACCGGCTGATGGCGCATACTGACGGATGGCAGAGCCATCCGATCCTCCTTCCTTAGCGAAAGCCAATGGATTCTGATTGCATTGATGCTTTTCTTCGTGCTCATCCTGACTGGCTGGCAGGGCGCCCGGACCTGTACGCCAGCCTGTCACCGCCACGACGGGTGCATGGGGATACGCTCGCCGATCACATGCAGGCACGTATTGATGCCGAGCGTGTCCGTTGTGAGGTCGCCTGCAATGCAGCCCGCGATATCCTTCAGGCCAGCCGTGCCTCTGCCTGTCTGACAACGCGTATCCAACGCTCGGTCCTGGCTCTGTTGCGGGCATCAGATGCCATGGACTGTATTCTTCAGGAACTGCCCAGCCTGCTGGGGATTGAATATACCCGCCTGTATTATCCGACTTCTCCTGCCCTTCTGACTCCCATGGTCTGCGAACGGGCAGGGGTTGAGCCAATGGCCCGCACCGCCATGAGTGCCCTGCTGGGAGATAAGGATGTCCAGATCCGCAGCCTGACAATCCCCGATCTGACGCTGCATCGGGAAACAGCCCCCCTGATCCGGCAGGATGCGCTGCTACTGCTGCCTCGCACATCATCACCATCCCCCTGGCTGATGGTACTGGCGGCGCGGAACAGGGAGGAACTCGCTGCCCCCAATGCCCGTCAGGCGCTGCGCTTTCTTGCTGAGGCCACTTCCTCCGCCCTGGATCGGGATAGCGCCATCCAGACAGATCAGCACTGACAATGATGGCAGAACAGGCCAGACGCGACTGGATCGACTGGCTGCGGGATGAAAAGCGCGCAGCCCCCCTCACCTGCCGCGCCTACGGTGATGATGTCGCCGCATTTCTGGGCTTTCTGGCCACGCATCAAGGGGCCGAGCCAGATATGGCA
This sequence comes from Granulibacter bethesdensis CGDNIH1, assembly GCF_000014285.2. Lineage (NCBI taxonomy): Bacteria > Pseudomonadati > Pseudomonadota > Alphaproteobacteria > Acetobacterales > Acetobacteraceae > Granulibacter > Granulibacter bethesdensis. The sequence continues at coordinate 2,306,805 of NC_008343.2, forward strand.
ATGCTTGGTCGGCTGGGTCTGTCTGATTTCCGGGCCTGGCTGGCTTCTGAGGCCGTGAAGGGAGCCGGAAATGCGACCAGAGCACGGCATCTGGCCTCAATCCGCAGTTTTTTCCACTTCCTGCGCCAGCGCCACGCCCTTGAGAACAGCGCGCTGCCCCTGCTGCGCACCCCGAAGGCCAAGCCTCCTTTGCCTCGGGCGCTTGATCAGACCCAGGCATTGGCGGCAGCCCGCGACATCGGGGAGGCCAGCGAAAACCCGTTCACACAGGCACGGGATACCGCGCTGTTCGCCCTTCTCTATGGCTGCGGCTTACGTCTGGGCGAGGCGCTGGGCCTGATGGTGGGGGACAGCCAACACGACACACTCCGCATCACGGGAAAAGGGGGGCGGCAGCGCATGGTGCCGGTCATCCCCTCGGTTCGAACATCCCTGTCCGACTGGCTGCGGTTTCATCCTGTCCCGGAAGCATCCGCTCCGCTTTTTGTCGGTGTGCGGGGAGCACGGCTCAATCCAGGCGTTGCGCAGAGAACCCTGCGGCAATTCCGTACCCTGTATAACCTGCCGGAACACGCAACCCCGCATGCCCTGCGGCACAGCTTTGCAACACATCTTCTGGCGGCCGGGGCAGATTTACGTGCCATTCAGGATCTGCTGGGCCATGCCAGCCTGTCCACTACTCAGCGCTACACCCAGGTGGATCAGGCCCAGTTACTGGCCGTCTGGCAGAAAGCGCATCCGCGGGCCGGATAAGCCCCCTTCAGGAACTCTGACCGGCATTCTGCTCAGTCATCATCCTGTTTGCTGCCTTCTTTGCTGCCTTCCCCCGATTTCTCATGCGGATCGACAAGGGCAAACGAAGCGGACACAGCCAGTACCTTGCGCAGTTCAGTCACCGGAACATTGGCCGTAGCATCCGGAGCCGTTGCCATAGCCCGCATCATGGGCATAGGCGCATGGGAGGGAGCGTTGATGACCTGATCGCTGATCATCAAAGGCGCCCCAATTGTCATACCAACACCAGAGGCCATTGCTGCCGCCCGTTCCTTTGCATCAGCCGCCGCCTTGGGCAAACACTCCCTGATCGCGGCCTGCCATGTCATATGGGAAATACCAGGATCAATCGCCCCGACCTCATCAATCCTGTTTTTGGCTGCCAAAGGAGCAACCTCGGCCAGACGGGCGACACTCGTGGTCACGATATGCAGCGCACCCTGCGCACGGTAATTACGCAAAATGCGCTTGCCGTGATCATAATCATATTCCGGCGCAACAGAGACCCCGCTGCCGCTGAGTTTCACATCCGGCAGATTCAAAGCCTTCACGGCCTCCAGAAACGCATTGAACCGCTTGGTCGCATCACCCAACACAGCATTCACATCACTGCCGGAGGCAGCAACAGTCACGGAGGTCGAGGCCTGATCCGGCGTCATCACCATGGTACAGCGCCCGGTCGCCATTACTTGCGGCGGTTTTTTATCCGCCAGAGCGGGCTGGGCCGCCAGAACAACAGGAAGCAATGCCGCAACAGGGTACAGATGTGCTCTCTTGCGTAGAAAAGACGTCAAAGTCTTCATATCAACTTGCTCCTTCCTAAAAACAACCAAAGTACCGACCTGCTCGCGGCTCCTCATGCAGCGATGGCACGATCCATCGCCAGACGCATATCACGGATGGCCTGCCCCAGACCGGCAAACACGGCTTCAGCAATCAGGGCATGGCCGATATTCAACTCCCTCACCCCCGGAAGCTGTGCGACCGGCGTAACATTATCCACCGTCAGACCGTGACCGGCATGGCATTCAAGCCCGAGATCACGCGCCATTGATGCAGCCCCCTGCAAACGTGCCAGCTCATGGGATGCATCAGCCTCCAACGCATAAGCCCCGGTATGCAGTTCCACAACCGGCGCACCCAGCGCCACCGCAGCACGAAGCTGCCGCGGATCCGGATCAATGAACAGTGACACACGGATGCCGGCATCACGCAACGCAGCGATTTTCGGCATCAGCGAGACGATGTGACCGGCTGCATCCAGCCCACCTTCCGTTGTCACTTCCTCACGCCGCTCCGGCACCAGACAGCAGGCATGGGGACGCAGGTGACGGGCAATGCCGACCATCTCATCCGTCGCAGCCATTTCCAGATTGAGCGGAGCACGGATCGCCGCCATCACCTGTGTCAGATCGGCATCACGGATATGACGGCGATCTTCCCGCAGATGCATGGTGATCCCGTCTGCCCCGGCCTCCAATGCCAGCAGTGCGGCACGGACCGGGTCTGGCTCCGTGCCGCCGCGCGCGTTACGGATCGTGGCCACGTGATCGATATTGACGCCAAGGCGCAAAGCATGGGAGCCAGGGTCGGTATCGGGCATCGCGTGTTCTCTCCGTAACGATCAGCCGGGATGAAGCAGCGTTATAGCAGCCTGCTACGAACCCGTCGCCATCTCCGCCGCCAGATGCAGGGCAGCCATCAGGCTGTCGGCCTCGGCAATGCCACGCCCGGCAATATCAAATGCCGTGCCGTGATCCGGCGAGGTACGAATGATCGGCAGGCCCAACGTGACATTCACCCCATGACGCATATCCAGTGTCTTGAGCGGAATCAGGGCCTGATCGTGATACATGCAGAGAGCCGCATCATAATTCTGGCGGGCAGTATCGGTGAACATTGTATCCGGCGGATAAGGCCCGAGGATTGTATGGCCTTCCTGGCGCAGACACTCCATGGCAGGCGCAATGATCGTCTGCTCTTCTTCCCCCATCGCCCCGCTTTCTCCCGCATGAGGATTAAGACCGGCTATCGCCAGACGGGGGGAGGGCAAACCAAAACGGCTCTTGAGATCATCAATGGTAATCCGGGCGGTCTGCACGATCAGATCGGTCGTCAGCATGTCCAGCGCCCGCCGCAGGGAAACATGCACAGTGACAGGAACCACGCGCAGCAGAGGGGATGCCAGCATCATCACCGGCGTGCCTCCGGTCAGTGCGCCCAGAAACTCGGTATGACCGGGAAAAGCAAAACCACTGCCATACAGCACCGCCTTGCTGATCGGATTCGTGACCACAGCCGCCGCCTGCCCGGCCTGCACATGCCGTACTGCCTGCTCAATAGAGGCAATCACTGCCGGCGCATTGGCCTGATCAGGATGTCCCGGCATGACAGAAGCAGCAAGCGACAATGGCAGAACCGGCAGTGCATCGGCAAAACAGCCTGCCGCATCAGCGGGTTTGTCAATCACGCACAATTTCTGCGTGCCAAACAAAGCGGGATCGCCGATCACATAGAAAACAGGGCCGGTCCGACGCAGGCGCTGCCATGCCGTCTGCGTAATCTCCGGGCCGATCCCGGCCGGGTCTCCCATCGTCAGCGCAAGCGGCAGGACCATTGTATGACTCTTTATGATCTGATCAGCAAAAATCAGATATGAATCGCACGACCATCAACCGCCAGAGCCGCTTCCTTGACCGCTTCGCTCAGGCTGGGATGAGCATGGCAGATACGGGCAACATCTTCGCTGCTGGCGCCGAACTCCATGGCTGTTGCCAGCTCGGCAATCAGCGTGCCGGCATCAGGCCCGAGAATATGCGCACCCAAAAGACGATCCGTTCTGGCATCAGCGAGGATTTTGACAAACCCGTCCGTATCGCCCATCGCGCGGGCACGGCCATTCGCGGTGAAGGGGAATTTGCCGACTTTATAGGCAATTCCTGCGGCTTTCAGTTCTTCCTCGGTCCTGCCAAGCGAGGCGACTTCCGGCCATGTATAAACAACGGCGGGAATCACATCGTAATTGACATGCCCGGCTTGTCCGGCGAGCATTTCCGCCAGCGCCACGCCTTCATCCTCAGCCTTGTGCGCCAGCATTGGTCCGGCAATGGCATCGCCGATGGCGTAGAGACCATCAATATTGGTGGCAAAATGCGCATCCGTCCGCACACGACCGCGCTCATCACGCACGACACCAATGTCATCCAACCCAAGCCCGTCCAGATAAGGCCGACGCCCGATCGCCACCAGCACGATATCGGCCTGTAGCGTGTCAGTCTCACCGCCTTTGGCCGGTTCCAGTGTCAGGGTCACGCCACCCTCATCCACCTGCGCACCGGTCACTTTGGTGCCGAGGCGGAAGGCCAGACCCTGCTTTTCCAGAATCCGCTGGAAGGCTTTGGCAACTTCCTGATCCATACCCGGCACGATGCGATCGAGATACTCGATCACCGTGACCTCAGCCCCCAGCCTGCGCCAGACGCTGCCGAGTTCAAGACCGATCACACCACCGCCAATCACCACCAGATGCTTCGGCACCGCAGGCAGGGACAACGCGCCGGTCGAGGTAACAATCCTCACCTCATCCACCGGAACCCCCGGCAGTGGCACGCTTTCGCTGCCGGTGGCGATCACGATATGCCGGGCGTCATAACTCTGGCCGCCGACCTCAACCTTGCCGGGCGCGCTGATGCTGGCGGCCCCTTTCAGCCAGGTGACCCCGTTCTTGCGGAACAGGAATTCGATACCCTTCACGTTGGCGGAGACGACTTCTGCCTTCCGTGCCTGCATCCGATCCAGATCAAGGGCAACGTCTTTCGCCTGAATGCCGTGCTCCGCGAACTGATGCAGCAGGGCGTGATAATTCTCGCTCGACTGCAACAGCGCCTTGGAGGGAATACAGCCGATATTCAGACATGTGCCGCCCAGCGTCTCGCGCTTTTCAACGCAGGCCACTTTCAGCCCAAGCTGCGCCGCACGCACCGCACAGACATAGCCACCCGGACCAGCGCCGATGACGATCAGATCGAATGCATCGCTCATGTCACAACAATCCTACAGACCCAGCAGCAGACGGCGCGGATCCTCGATCCCTTCCTTGACCCGGACCAGGAAGCTGACCGCCTCCTTGCCATCAACGATCCGGTGATCATAGGACAGCGCCAGATACATCATCGGCCTGATCTCGATTTTTCCATCGACCACCACAGGGCGATCCTGAATCTTGTGCATGCCGAGAATACCGGATTGAGGCGGATTCAAAATCGGCGTGGACATCAGGGAGCCATACACGCCACCATTCGTGATGCTGAACGTACCGCCGGTCAGTTCGTCCAGTTTCAGCGCCCCATCCCGGGCGCGTTTGCCGAAATCGGCCACGCGCTGCTCAATCTGCGCGAAATCCAGGCTGTCCGCATCCCGCAGCACCGGCACAACGAGACCGTTGGAGCCGCCTACCGCAATCCCCATATGAACAAAGTTCTTGTAGACGACCTCATCACCGTCAATCTCCGCGTTGACGGCCGGAAATTCCTTCAGCGCGCTGACGCAGGCACGCACGAAGAAAGACATGAAGCCCAGCCGCACACCGGAATGCTTCTTCTCGAAAAGATCCTTGTATTCCTTGCGCAGTGCCATCACCGCCGACATATCCACCTCATTGAAGGTGGTCAGCATTGCGGCCGTGTTCTGCGCTTCCTTCAGACGCTGAGCGATCGTGCGGCGCAGGCGGGTCATTTTCACCCGTTCCTCACGCGCCGCATCCTCGGCTACCACGGGAGCACGCTGGGCTGAAACCGGCGCAGACGGTGCTGCCGCAGGACGGCTGAGGAAATCCAGCACATCTCCCTTGGTGATACGTCCATCCTTGCCGCTGCCGGAACCCAGCGCAGAGGCATCAACATGGTTTTCCGTCAGCATTTTCTGCGCCGCAGGCAAGGGAGCAGGGCCGTTTTCACGGATGCTGGGATCGCTGACCGCAGGCGGGTGCGCAGCAATATCAGCCGGAGGCGTCGCCGGACGAGAAACGGGGCCGGACGGGCGTGGCGGCGGATTGATACCGCTTTTCGGATTGGCCGCAGCCTCCGTCTTCACCGGCTCTTCCTTTGCTGGCGCAGGAGCAGACGGGGCCGGGCGGGAGGCGGCATCCCCTTCCCCATCCCCCTCTGCGCCCAGTTCACCCAGCACGGCACCCACCGACACCTCCTCCCCCTCTGCCGCGAACTGGGCCGACAGCACGCCAGCGGCAGGCGCATTCACCTCGACCGTGACCTTGTCGGTTTCCAGCTCCACAACCGCTTCGTCGGCGGCCACGGCGTCTCCAGCCTTTTTCAGCCATTTCGCGACAACAGCGGTGGTGACGCTTTCGCCAAGAGAAGGAACCTTGATATCCGTCGGCATGCCTGTCTGATCCTTGTCAAAAACGGGTGCGGCAGCATCGCCCACAAGGGGCATGTTACAGGGGCGCATTACAGGGCGCGTGTCGGTTAATCCGGATAGCCGATCACATCATAGGAAAAAAGCGGAAGCGCCGATGACGGATGAAGATTTTTTACCCGTCATCAGGCTTTCGTCATCGTCAGGAGATCAGCCCCAGCGCCTCACGCACCAGCCTGTCCTGCTGAGCCTGATGCACCTTGGCCAGCCCGGTCGCAGGGCTGGCTGCCTCGGCCCGCCCAACATAGGAGGGACGGGTCGCCTTGCCGCCGATGCTGTTCAGCACCGCTTCGATCTTGCGATCGACGAAAGTCCAGGCACCGTTATTGGCGGCTTCTTCCTGACACCAGATCACATCCGCATTGCTGTAGCAGCTTATGACGCGGGAGAGGCTGTTTTTGGGGAATGGATAAAGCTGCTCCAGACGGATGATGGCAATGTCATCGATCCCGGCTTCACGACGCTGGGCCAGCAGATCGTAATAGACTTTGCCGGAGCACATCACCACGCGGCGCACTTTCTCCGGCGCAACCAGCGTATCGATTTCAGGGATCACGGTCTGGAACGCCGTATCGCCGGTCATCTCCGCCAGGCTGGAGACCGCCAGCTTGTGCCGCAGCAGTGATTTCGGCGTCATGATCACCAGCGGCTTGCGGAAATTCCGCTTCAACTGACGACGTAGAGCGTGGAAGTAATTCGCCGGGGTGGTCAGATTACACACCGCCATGTTCCGCTCGGCACAGAGCTGAAGATAACGTTCCAGACGGGCAGAGGAATGTTCCGGCCCCTGCCCTTCCATGCCGTGTGGCAATAACAAGGTCAGACCCGACATGCGCAGCCATTTCGTTTCGCCGCTCGCCAGGAACTGATCAATGATGACCTGCGCACCGTTGGCGAAATCACCGAACTGCGCTTCCCACAACACCAGCGTGCGTGGATCGGCAAGAGTATAGCCATATTCGAAGCCCAGCACACCGGCTTCCGAAAGTAGCGAATTATAGATCTCGATCCGTGCCTGCTGCGGGGCGATATTGTTCAGCGGCACATATTCGTTCTGGTTTTCCTGATCGATCAGAACCGCATGCCGATGGCTGAACGTGCCACGCTGGCAGTCCTCGCCTGAAAGACGAACCCGATGCCCTTCCAGCAGCAGGGAGCCAAAGGCGAGTGCCTCGCCGGTGGCCCAGTCGATCCCCTCGCCGCTCTCGATCATTTTCTGTTTTGCTTCGAGTTGACGGGCAATTTTCGGATTGACTGCAAAGCCTTCCGGGATATGGCTCAACGCATCGCCGACCAGTTCCAGGGTTTCATGCGGCAGGGCGGTTGCTTCATCAACGCGATCATCTTTCGCGACATCCTGCTGCATGCCGGCCCAGTGGCCTTCCAGCCAGTCCGCCTTGTTGGGCACATAGGATTTCGCGGTGCTGAAAGCCTGTTCCAGAGTATCGTTAAAAGAATCCCACATCCGACGGCCTTCATCGGCAGAAACGACACCCCGCTCCGCCAGGGCTTCCGCATACAGAGTACGGGTGGTCTTGCGGGCGCGGATGGCATTATACATCAGCGGCTGTGTGAAGGCGGGCTCGTCGGTTTCGTTATGTCCGTGGCGGCGATAACAGACGATATCCAGCACGGTATCGACACCGAACTCCATCCGGAAATCCGTGACCATACGGGCACAGAAAGCAACCGCCTCCGGATCATCCGCATTGACGTGCAGTATCGGTGACTGAATGGCTTTCGCGACATCGGTACAATAAAGTCCGGAATAGGCATGTGCCGGAACAGTGGTAAATCCGATCTGGTTATTGACCACCACATGCACCGTGCCACCAGTGCGGTAGCCAATGAGCTGGCTCATCGCCAAAGTCTCATAGACCAGTCCCTGACCGGCGAAAGCGGCATCACCATGCATCAGGATGCCCATCACGGAACGCCGCTGTCTGGTATCCCCCGCCATATCCTGCCGGGCGCGTACCTTGCCGACGACCACCGGATCAACGGCTTCCAGATGGGACGGGTTGGGCTGCAAGGACAGATGCACCGTGTGACCGGCGCTCTCGATATCGGCAGACGTCCCGAGATGATATTTCACATCCCCCGATCCCTGCACGTCGTCGGGTTTCGAGGCTGCCCCTGCAAATTCGCTGAACACCTGCGTGTAAGGTTTGCGCACAATGTTGACGAGCGTATTCAAGCGGCCGCGATGCGGCATGCCGATCGCGATTTCATTCACGCCCTGTGCAGCTGCATTGGCAATGATCGCATGCAGGGCGGGAATCATTGACTCGCCCCCTTCCAGACCAAACCGCTTGGTGCCGACATATTTCTTCTGACAGAAGACTTCGAAACCTTCAGCTTCCGTCAATTGCTGCAACAGAGTACGGCGATCCTGATCGGTAATGGTACGGCGCCAGTATCCTCCCTCAATCCTGCGCTGGATCCAGCTTTTCTGGCGCGGATCCTGAATATGCATGAACTCGACGCCGATCGGGCCGCAATAGGAGCGGCGCAGAATATCGACAATTTCCCGCACGGTCGCAGTTTCACGCCCCAGCAGGCCATCGATGAAGACCGGGTGATCAAGATCGGTTTCGGTAAAACCATAGCTGCGTGGATCGAGTTCCGGGTGCGGAGCAGGCACCTGTAACCCCAGCGGGTCCAGCCTCGCCTCCAGATGGCCGCGCACACGATAGGCGCGGATCATCATCAGGGCACGAATACTGTCCAGCGTGGCAGCCCGCACGCTGTCACGCGGAGATTCTTCCGTGATCGTGCTGGTGGATGCTTCCGTGACAGATTCTGCCGCAGCACTGCCTTCATAGACCGAGGCAACCTTGTGTGGGCGGGGTGCCCATGAAGCACCCTCCGTCTCGGCCAGAACAGCCCGTTCCTCATCACCCAGGGCTTCGAACAGGCGCGCAAAGCTTGGATCAACAGAACCGGGATCAGAGGCCCATCGCGCATACATATCCGCAATGAAAGCTGCATTTGCGCCGCTGAAGGCAGAAGCCAACACATCCACGCCAGCCATGGATTACTCTTTCCATTTCAACAAACCGATCCCCCTGATCGGCTTATGACTTGATCAATTTATATGATGACATTTATCCGGCGTCGTTCAGGCGCAGAGAAAGGACAGCATTGTCCAATACGCATGCGGCGCGGTGATGGATCACCGCGCCGCAAAAAAGTCCTTATCGCTTCAAGGCTTTCAGCATTGTCTCCCCCAGGGTTGAGGGACTTTGCGCTATATGCACGCCTGCCGCGCGCAAGGCGTTATACTTTGCCTCCGCCGTATCCCGGCCGCCGCTGATCACCGCCCCGGCATGGCCCATGCGTCGACCAGGGGGAGCACTGCTGCCGGCGATAAAGCCGACCACCGGCTTATCCGCACCGCTGGCGATCAGATACTCGGCCGCGTGAATTTCGCTCTGCCCACCGATTTCACCGATCATGACGATGGCCTCGGTCTCGGGGTCTTTGAGGAACATCTCCAGCACCTCGATGAAATCCGTTCCCTTGACCGGATCACCGCCAATACCGACACAGGTGCTCTGACCCAGCCCCGCCGCCGTGGTCTGCGCCACCGCCTCATAGGTCAACGTCCCGGAGCGGCTGACAATGCCGATGCGGCCGCGCTTGTGGATATGGCCCGGCATGATACCGATCTTGCACGCTCCCGGCGTAATAACACCCGGGCAATTGGGGCCGATCAACCGCGTATGCGTGCCCTCCAGTGCACGGCGCACGCGCACCATATCCAGCACCGGAATACCCTCGGTAATGCAGACGACCAGAGGCATGCCCGCATCAATGGCCTCCAGAATGGCATCCGCCGCATGCGGGGGCGGCACATAGATCACCGAGGCATCCGCCCCGGTGCGCTCCCGCGCCTCCATCACCGTGTCGAACACCGGCAGATCGAGATGGCGGGAGCCGCCTTTACCCGGCGTCACCCCACCTACGACCTGAGTGCCATAGGCAATGGCCTGTTCCGTGTGAAACGTGCCCTGCGCACCGGTCAGCCCCTGCACCAGCAGGCGTGTATGCGATCCAATGAGAATGGACATCAGCCTGCCTCCGCCACAGCCGCGACAATCTTGCGTGCGGCATCGTCCAGATCATCCGCCGCCACAATCGACAGGCCGGACTGGTTCAGGATCGCCCTTCCCTGCTCGACATTGGTGCCTTCCAGTCGCACCACCAGCGGTACGGACAGGCTGACCTCCCGCGCCGCGGCGACCACGCCTTCCGCAATCACGTCGCAACGCATGATACCGCCGAAAATATTGATCAGGATGCCTTCGACATTCGGATCGGCCAGAATGATCTTGAAAGCCGCCGCCACACGCTCCTTGGTCGCACCGCCGCCGACATCAAGGAAATTGGCGGGCTTTGCGCCGTACAGCCGGATGATATCCATCGTCGCCATGGCCAGACCGGCGCCATTGACCATGCAGCCGATCGTGCCATCCAGCGCGATGTAGCTCAGCTTGTGGCGTGCGGCTTCCAGCTCTTTCGGGTCTTCCTCTGCCGGATCGCGCAGGCGTTCCAGCTCCGGGTGGCGATAAAGGGCGTTGTCGTCGAAAATCACTTTGGCATCCAACGCCAGCATGTCCCCGCCTTTGGTGACGACCAGCGGGTTGATTTCCACCACTGCGCAGTCGAGCGCGATATAGGCCTTGTAAAGCGCCTTCACCATCCGGCCGAACGAGGCCAGTTGCATCCCGCTCAAGCCCAGCCGGAACGCAATCCGCCTTGCATGAAACTCGGACAGACCCATCGCGGGATCAACTGTTACCCGCACGATCCGCTCCGGTCGCGAGGCGGCGACCTCCTCGATATCCATGCCGCCCTCGGCTGAAGCGACAATGGTGACGCGGGATGTATCGCGGTCGACCAGCAGGGAGAGGTACAACTCCCGCTCGATCTCGCAACCGGCCTCGATATAGACACGATGGACGCGTCGCCCGGCAGCGCCGGTCTGCTTCGTCACCAGAATCTGGCCGAGCATCGCTGCCGCATGCTCGCCAGCTTCCTCGACCGAAGCCGCCAGGCGCACACCGCCGCGGCCGGACTGGCTGTGCAGAAAATGCCCCGCTCCGCGCCCGCCCGCATGGATCTGTGCCTTGACCACATAGCGTGGCCCCGGCAGCCGCCGTGCTGCTTCTCTCGCCTCGTCCGGGGTCCAGGCCACATGGCCTTCCAGCACCGGGATGCCAAACTCCTTCAGGAGTTCCTTGGCCTGGTATTCATGAATGTTCACAGATGCAGCTGCCTATCCGGAAAACAGGAACGGCCCCATCCGGGTTCAATCCGGAGGAGGGCCGTCTTTCATAACAGGAGGATAACATGCTTGCCGCATGTCGTTGCCTTTCGGCAATGCGGATTACGAAACCCTGATCAGCCGATCAGTTTCCGGGAGGCTGCAATCAGCTCCTTCACTGAATCACAGGATTTGTCGAAGGCGGCCTGTTCCTGCTCATTCAGGGAGATTTCGACCACGCGCTCTACCCCGCCAGCGCCGATGACCACAGGCACGCCGACATACAGACCGTCAATGCCATACTGGCCGGACAGATGCGCGGCGCAGGGCATCACCCGCTTCTTGTCCTTCAGATAGGATTCCGTCATCGCGATGGCGGAGGCCGCAGGCGCATAGAAAGCACTGCCTTTTTCCAGCAGCTTGACGATCTCGCCGCCACCATTGGCCGTACGGCTGACGATGGCGTCGATTTTTTCCTGCGTGGTCCAGCCCATGCGGATCAGATCCGGCACTGGAATACCGGCGACGGTAGAGTAACGAATCAGCGGTACCATCGTATCGCCGTGGCCGCCAAGCACGAAGGCCGTCACATCTTCGACCGAAACATTGAATTCATGCGCCAGGAACAGACGGAAACGGGCGCTGTCGAGGACACCAGCCATACCGACCACCTTGTGCGGGGGCAGGCCGCTCTTCTGCTGCATCACCCAGACCATCGCATCGAGCGGATTGGTGATGACAATCACGAACGCATCGGGGGCATGCGTCCGGATACCCTCGGCCACCTGAGCAATCACTTCGGCATTTTTAGCGACCAGATCGTCACGGGACATGCCCGGCATCCGTGGGAAACCGGCGGTTACAATCACGACATCCGCTCCGGCAATCGCGGCATAGTCGGAGCCGCCGACCATGGTGCTGTCAAATCCGTCCACCGGGGCGGACTGCATGATGTCCAACGCCTTTCCGGCGGCGACACCACCGAAAACGTCGAACAGAACAACATCGCCCAATTCCTTGAGACCAATCAGATGGGCCAGCGTTCCGCCAATATGACCGGCACCGATCAAGGCAATTTTGTTGCGAGCCATAGGGTCTCCTTCCGAGGGCAATGGAAAACGGCCCGTCTCGTGCCGCTATGCCAGACAACTGCCCGGGAGCCGTCCGGCACAAGCTGGGTATCCTGTTTTGCCGCATTGCGGCAAGAAACCCGGCTACCCGCTCCGTTTATGCCAGACCCTCGTTTTGATAAAGGCTTCATACTGACCCATAAAAAAAATTTATGATCAGGGAATGCAAGCGGTCTCGACGTAATCCTCACTCTGCATTTCCTCCAGCCGGGAGGCCGTGCGACGAAAAGCCTCAGCCCCCTCCCCGGCCTGATACAGCGCATCCGGCTGGGCCGCAGCAGAGGCAATGAGTTTGACCCGGTGATCATACAGCGCGTCAATCAACGTGATGAAACGTCTGGCCGCATCATGATTGTCAGGGGAAAGACATGGCACACCATCCAGCACCAAAACTTCAAAATGCGTAGCGATGGCCAGATAATCGCCGGGTCCAAGATTGGTGTTGCACAGATGGTCGAAATCGGCCCTTGCCACCCCGTTGGCAGCCAACGGAATGGTCAGCGTCCGTCCGGATACGGATAAGGAGACAGGGCCAGCCGGCACCCCATCACTCAGTTCCGCAAAGGCGCGGTCCAGGGCGGCATCGGCCCGTGCATCGGCAGGGACATGCCAGCGTGGCGTAACGCGCAGTCGATCCCGCCGCCAGTCACGCGCCCCGTTCAGCGTGACCAGATCCAGCTTCTGCCGGATCAGGGCGATGAAGGGCAGGAATGCATCGCGTCCCGGCTTGCCCGCAAACAGATTGTCAGGCTCCGTATTCGATGTCGCCACAATCACCACGCCGCGCGCAAACAGTGCCTCAAACAGACGGCCCAGCAGCATGGCGTCGGCAATATCGTTCACCTGAAACTCATCGAAGCACAGCAGAATACTCTCGGCGGCGATACTGTCTGCCAAAGGCGGGATTGGATCAGCGCCACCCGGGTTGTCCATGCGCCAGCGATGTACGCGGGCATGGGCATCCTGCATGAACCGATGAAAATGCACGCGTTTCTTGCGCGTCAGCCCGACTGCACCGTGGAACAGATCCATCAACATGGATTTGCCCCGCCCGACATCCCCCACCATGTATACCCCACGTGGCGGTTCTGCGCCCTGCGCCTGAGCACCCAGCAGACGGCTCAGCCAGCCTTTCCGGGCGGGGGCGGGGGATGGCTCATAACCTTGCAGGGCCTGCCATAAGGCTTGCAATTTCTCCGCCACCGCCAATTGCCCCTGATCAGCCGTAATGATCCCGGCCTCGGCACGGGCGCGATAGGCGGGCAGCGGGCCAAGGCTCAAATCATCACCGGTCATGGACGGCTCCTCTTGATCAACAAAGCTTGATCAACAAAGCGTGATCAAGGCAGCCGATCACCGCTTTATTCGTTGACGTTGCAGAATTGCATCACCGGATCTCCCGGAGAAAAGCGATGAAACATCTTCTGCTGACAGGCTTGCTGATAGCCTCCCTTGCACCCTCTGCACAGGCAGGGACTCCGCTGGAATTGTCCGTTCACGTGGGTTTCTCCGCGGCATGGCCCTATCGCAGTACCTGCATCAGGTCTGACGGGGACACCACCCCTCCACAAGCCACACCGGAAGCAATCGCTTTGGTAAACCATGCCTGCATGCGACCGGTGCTGGACGCACAGCCGCTTTCCACCATGAGCCTCGACAAACCCAAGCGTCTTCTGCGGACCTGACCGGAGCCGGAGAGAGGATTTCCCAATACCGCCGGCATGCTAGGAATACAGTGGAGAAAACGGGGGCCCGCTTTAATGTCTCCGCCACGTTTCCTGCCCGGTATGCGGGTCAGGGTTTGGGAGCAACGAAAAGCATTATGGAACTGAACTACACTGCACTGGATGAAACCCCTGTTTCATCAGACCCGTTCAACCACGTGCTGGTCCGGAATTTTGTGCCCGGCCCTGTTCTTTCCCGATTAATTCCGGAGCTACCGCTGCTGGAAAAAGGGGGGTCTTTTCCCGCCGAAGCCCTGCGGCTGGGACCGATCGGCAAAGACCTTTTCACAGAACTCTCCGGCCATCGTCTGAAGGCCGCGATCGCACGGAAATTTTCCCTCGATCTGGAGGATGCCGCAACCATGGTCACACTACGCGGCTGGTCTCGGGAAAAAGACGGACGCATTCACTGCGACAGTGTCGCCAAGCGGGTGACGATTTTGCTGTATCTGAATCCCGAAACAGAAGCCTGGGCCAAGCAGGAAGGCTGCCTGCGTTTGCTGCGTAGCCCGGACGATATCGAGAACTATGCCGTCGAGGTTCCGCCGGTGAATGGCACACTGCTGGTTTTCCCCAACGGCCCCACCACATGGCACGGCCACCGACAGTTCGTGGGGCGACGCTATGTAGTGCAGTTGAACTATATGGCCGACGATAAGGCGGCACGCTCTGAACTACGCCGCCACCGTTTCTCCGCGTTGGTCAAACGGCTGACCAGAGCCGCCTGATAACGTCATGCGGCATCGTCACAGGGCCGGCTACCAGCAAAACCCGGCCCTGTGCGGCAACAGGCATCAGTCTTCCTGAATCATACTCTGACGCTTTGTCTCCGGCATCATGATGTAAACGACCAATGACAGCATGATCATCATGGTCACATACCAGAAGAAATAAGGCTCATGGCCGTTCTGCTTGAACCAGAGCGCGACATATTCTGCGGTGCCGCCAAAGATCGTATTGGCCAGCGCATAAGGCAGCGCCACACCCAGAGCACGGATATGCGCCGGGAACAGCTCCGCCTTCACCAGCGCATTGATAGAGGTATAGCCAGACACGATCAGCAATGCCGCCAGCGACAACAGAAACGCGGGCAGCATATCATCGGTGGTGGCAAGAGCGCTGAAAATCGGAATGGTGAATGCAGTTCCGAGCAGACCGAACCCGATCATCAGCGGCTTGCGGCCGATCCGGTCGGACAACGCACCGTACAAAGGCTGTAACAGCATATAGATGAACAGGGCCAGAGCCGTGATGCGCGTACTTTCCGGACGGCTGAAGCCAGCAGAATTGACCAGAAATTTCTGCAGATAAATCGTATAGGTGTAGAAAGCGACCGTGCCACCCGCCGTCAGCGCCATCACCATGAAGGCCTGTTTGGGATAAAAACGGAACAGCGCCAGCCCGCTGGAACGGCGAGGCTCAGCCTGATCACGGTGTGCTTTGGTGAAAGCTTCCGTCTCCGCCAGTCCGCGCCGGATGTAATAGACTGCCAGCGCCAGCACGCCACCAATCGCAAACGGAATACGCCAGCCCCATTGCTCCAGCGTCTGCTCACTCATGAATGCCTGCAGAATCAGTTGCACCGCCAACGCGGTCAACTGGCCGCCCACCAGCGTGACGTATTGAAAGCTGGTGTAAAATCCCCTGTGATCCCGCCCGGCCATCTCACTGAGATAGGTAGCGCTGGCACCGTATTCCCCACCGACACTGACGCCCTGAATCAGGCGGGCCAATATCAGCAGGCCGGGCGCAGCCAGACCGATCTGATGATAGGAGGGAGCGACTGCAATGATCAGCGAGCCAAGGCACATCAGCGTTACTGACAATGCCAGACCCGCTTTGCGGCCGTGGCGATCCGTATAGGTTCCCATAATCCAGGCCCCGATCGGGCGCATCAGAAACCCAACCGCGAAAATCGCCGCCGCGCTCAGAAGCTGGGCAGTATGGTCTTCCGAGGGGAAAAAAGATTTGGCGAAATAAACCGTGAACGCCGAATAGGCATACCAATCATACCATTCGACGAGATTCCCGGCAGAACCACCGAGAATGGACTTCAACCTGCGTTTGCGTTCCTGAGAATCTGTATTCCAGGCCATAATCTTGGTACTTCCCCACAATACTGGCGAGTCTTGATGGCCGCCATTTCAGTATTCAGCCCGCCAGACCGCATGCCAGTCAGACTGGATAATTGTCGCCCGTCATTCCCGACGGAGCACCTTGTCCGTCAAAAAACTGGATAATCCGCCTGCAACGAAATCCCGCTTGAGTGCGACCTCGTCGTAATCGTGCTTTACCCAATCCAGAAAATTCTGCTTTCCCTCTGCCTCCCTTGCATATCGAACAAAGAATGCATCCAGAATCCCGGTGCGGGAGCGGTTGAAATGCCCGAACCGCCATGACAGCTGCCGCAAGGCCTGTGCCGCAGTACCACCGGTCAGAACAATAGCCAGTCCCGATGCCAGACCAGCCCGATCCGCCCCCGATTTACAGTGCATCAGGGCGGGATATTCGATCTGCTGCAGGATAGAGGCAAAGCGCAGGATACGGTCCCGATGCGGTGCACCCCGGCTTTCGAACGCCATATCGACATGAGCCATCCCCAGCCGCTGTGCCGCATCGCGCGACAACGCGTCAGAGCCGCATTGCCGGTGGCCACGCAGATTGATCAGAGTGCGAATGCCATGCCGCCTGACGGCAGCGGCCAAACGACCGGGCGTAGGGTGGTTGGAGCGGTAAAGGCCGGGCAGAACCTCAGCCCAGTTATCCCAGACGAGCCTGAAAACGGCATGATCGACGAAGAGGCTGTCAGCCCATGCACGGCGGCGCGTCGCGGGGCTGGAAAGATCACCAGTAAACATGCCGCCTTATAGCGGCACGGCGGAACGGAGGGAAATGCCCACCGTTCCGTAACGTTCCATCCCGGAAAAGTCCGCTCAGGCCTGACGTTCAGCCAGCAGCTTCTTGATCTCGCCGATCGCCTTGGCGGGGTTCAGGCCTTTCGGGCAGGTCTGCGCACAGTTCATGATGGTGTGGCAGCGATACAGCTTGAACGGATCTTCCAGCGCATCCAGACGCTCACCGGTCGCCTCGTCACGGCTGTCGGCAATCCAGCGATACGCGGCCAGCAGCGTGGCCGGACCCAGATAGCGGTCGCCATTCCACCAGTAGCTGGGGCAGGACGTGGTGCAGCAGAAGCACAGGATGCATTCCCACATGCCATCCAGTTCGGCCCTTTCTTCCCGGCTCTGGCGACGCTCGGCATCGGGCGGCGGGGGCGTATCGGATTTCAGCCACGGCTCGATGCTGCGCAACTGCGCATAGGCCTGCGTCAGGTCAGGGATCAGATCGCGCACCACCGCCATATGCGGCAGCGGATTGACGTTGCAGGCCCCCTTCACATCCTCGATCGGCTTCAGACAGGCCAGCGTATTGCCACCATCGATGTTCATGGCGCAGGAGCCGCAGATGCCCTCACGGCAGGAACGGCGGAAAGCGAGGGTCGTATCGACCTCGTTCTTGATCTTGATCAGCGCATCCAGAACCATCGGCCCGCACTGATCCAGATCGATCTCGTAGGTATCGACCACCGGATTATTCCCGTCATCCGGGTTCCAGCGATAAATCTTGAATTCCTTGACCCGCGTCGCACCCGCAGGCGCCTTGAACGTGCGGCCTTTGCCAATTTTGCTGTTTTTGGGCAGCGCGAATTCGACCATTGTCCGTATCCTCCCTGCTCTCAGTACACGCGCTTCTTGGGCGGGAAGACCGAGACCTCGTTGGTCAGGGTCTGCATTTTCACGGGGCGATAGCCCAGATGCACATCGCCACTCGCGTCCACCCAGGACAGGGTGTGCTTCATCCAGTCCTGATCGTTGCGATCCGGATAATCGTCATGCGCATGGGCGCCACGGCTTTCCGGACGGGCCTCGGCGCTGACCATGGTGGCGGCCGCGTTGCCCATCAAATTGTCCAGCTCCAGCGCTTCCACCAGATCGGTGTTCCAGATCAGGCTGCGATCGGTGACGGAGACATCCGACAGGCCGCCCCACACCGTCTTCATCTTCTTCACGCCCTCGGTCAGGCTGGCGCTGTTGCGGAACACGGCGGCATGACGCTGCATCGTGCGCTGCAATTCGGCGCGCAGATCCGCCACGCGGGAACCACCACTGGCATGACGACGGGAATCGAGGCGATCCAGCGCGGCCTCTCCCGCACGCGCGGGCAGCGGTGCGTGCTGCGCGCCCGGCTTGACGATCTCTGCCGCGCGATGCGCTGCGGCACGACCAAACACCACCAGATCGAGCAGGGAATTGGTGCCGAGACGGTTCGCACCATGCACGGACACGCAGGCCGCCTCACCCACCGCCATCAGGCCCGGCACCACCGCATCGGGATCGTCCGCCGTCGGACGCAACACTTCGGCGCGATAATTCGTGGGAATGCCGCCCATATTGTAGTGAACGGTCGGCAGAACCGGAATCGGTTCCTTCGTCACATCCACACCGGCAAACACCTTGGCGGTTTCGGAAATGCCGGGCAGGCGCTCGGCGAGGATCTCGGCTCCGAGATGCTCCAGATGCAGCAGGATGTGATCCTTGTTCGGACCGACACCCCGCCCTTCATTGATTTCGATGGTCATGGAGCGGCTGACCACGTCCCGACTCGCCAGATCTTTCGCAGTCGGCGCATAGCGTTCCATGAAGCGCTCACCGGCTGCATTGGTCAGGTAGCCGCCTTCACCGCGCGCGCCCTCCGTAATCAGGCATCCGGCGGGAAAAATACCGGTCGGATGGAATTGCACGAATTCCATATCCTGAGTCGGCAGCCCGGCGCGCAGCACCATGCCGCCACCATCACCGGTACAGGTATGGGCAGAGGTACAGGACTGGTAGGCGCGTCCGTAACCGCCCGTCGCCAGCACCACCATATGCGCCCGGAAGCGGTGCATGGTGCCGTCTTCCAGATTCCAGGCGATGACGCCGCGGCAGGCACCTTCCTCGTCCATGATCAGGTCGAGCGCGAAATACTCGACGAAGAATTCGCAATGATGCTTCAGGCTCTGCTGATACAGCGTGTGCAGCATCGCATGGCCGGTCCGGTCGGCTGCGGCGCAGGCGCGCTGTACCGGCTCCTTGCCGTAATCCCGCATATGGCCGCCGAAGGGACGCTGATAGATACGCCCATCCTCGGTGCGGCTGAACGGCACGCCGAAATGTTCAAGCTCGTAAATCGCCGGAATAGCCTCGCGGCACATATATTCGATGGCGTCCTGATCCCCGAGCCAGTCGGAGCCTTTCACCGTGTCGTACATATGCCAGCGCCAGTCATCGGGCGTGATATTGCCCAACGCCGCACTGATGCCGCCCTGCGCCGCCACAGTATGGCTGCGGGTCGGGAACACCTTGGTGACACAGGCGGTTTTCAGCCCGGCGGCACCCATACCCAGAGTCGCGCGCAGGCCGGCGCCGCCGGCGCCGACGACAACGACATCGTAAGTGTGATCGACGATTCTGTAAGCGCCGGTGGAGGGAGACGTTATCGCGTTCATTCTTGACCGATCCGCTGGGGCATTCGAGCCGGTGTCCGACCGTAGGGAGGAATGCCGGAAAACCCGGCAGGCGAGAAAAAATCTGGCGGTGTGGCCGCCAGCGTCAGAGCGTCATCTTCAGGATGGAAACCGCACAGGCCAGACCGAGCAGGAAGCAGACGGCCTTTGTCGCGAGCAGGCTGGCGATTTTCACGGATTCCGTATGTACGTAATCCTCGATGATGACCTGTAGACCGAGCTGGACATGGTGGAAAGTGGCGAACACCAGGCTCAGCAGCAGCACGGCATGGACCGGATGACCAACCCATTGCGCGACCTCGGCCCGGCTATGACCGGTCAGGTGCAGCGCGGCGAAGATGAACCAGAGGGTCAGCGGCACCAGTGCAACCGAAGTCACACGTTCCGCCCACCAGTGGGTCAGGCCGTGTTTCGCGGAACCAAGGCCACGCGCACGGCCCAGATGGCTGCGCATGACGCGAATACGGGGAGATGATTGAGCCATTTTTCTGCTCCTGCTGTACTGATGCCGGTTACAGAACCACGGCAGCGGCGATCCAGATCGCCACGGTAAACAGGGCCGTCAGCCCCAGAACGATATAGGAGCTTCTGTTGGCTTCGTGCTTATCGAAGCCATAGCCCGCATCCCACACCAGATGACGGATGCCGTTGATGAAATGGTACACCAGCGCCACCGTCCAGCCGAACAGCAGCAGCAACCCGAACCCTGAGCGCATGAAGCCGGACACGATGTCGTAAGCATGATCGGAGGTCGCAGCCGCCACCAGCCACCATGTCAGCAGCAGGGTGCCAATTGCCGCTGCAACACCGGTCACCCGGTGAAGAATCGAAAGTGCCATCGTGATGGGCCAACGATAGACCTGAAGATGGGGTGACAGCGGACGATGGATCAGTCGGCCATCGCTCGTCCGTCCAACCGCCAGAGCCTCATGTGTGTCAGTCATGGTAAGGGGCCTGCCTCTGCGCACTTTAATTTCACAAAACCAGCGCGCTTCTTTCATACTTGTGCGCCGCAGCGCGGTCAACGCGAAAGAAGCACTAAAATGATCCGGACAACCCTGATCTGCCGGTATCAGGATGGCGTGCCGTATCGCAGGATCAGACACCCCAACGATAACGGGCGGCCCAAAGCCGCCCGTTTCATTTTGGTCACCGCACTCTGAGCCGCTTCTGCTGGATCAGAAGCTCCGCAATCTGGACCGCATTCAACGCGGCCCCCTTGCGGAGATTGTCGGACACACACCAGAACGCCAATCCGTTCGGCACCGTGGGATCCTGCCGGATGCGGCTGACATAAACCGCATCCTCACCCTGACATTCCAGTTGCGTGATGTAGCCACCATCCTCCCGATGATCGACCACAGTAATGCCGGGCGCCTCCCTCAGCACCGCACGCGCCTCCGATGCCGTCACCGGCTTTTCAAATTCGACATGCACTGCCTCGCCATGGCCGATGAACACCGGCACGCGCACGCAGGTGGCAAAAACGGCGATATCCGGATCGAGAATCTTGCGGGTCTCAACCGCCATTTTCCACTCTTCCTTGGTGGCACCGTCATCCATGAACTTGTCGATATGCGGGATGCAGTTGAAGGCGATTTCCTTGGTGAACTGCTCCGGCTTGGTGGGATCGTTCACGAAACCGGCCTTGGTATGGCTGAACAGCTCGTCCATCCCTTCCTTGCCGGCGCCGGAGACCGACTGATAGGTCGCAACGGAAACGCGCTTGACACCCCAGCGCGTATGGAGCGGCTTCAGCGCCACGACCATCTGGATGGTCGAGCAGTTCGGATTGGCGATGATACCGCGCTTGATGGAATCGAGCGCCTGCGGATTGACCTCCGGCACCACCAGCGGAACATCCGGCTCCATACGGAACTGGCTGGTATTATCGACCACGATGCAACCAGCCGCCGCCGCACGCGGGGCATGCACGGCAGAGACGGAGGCACCGGGGCTGAACAGGCCGATATCCCAGCCGGTGAAATCGAACGTTTCCAGGTTCCGGACCTTCAGAACCTTGTCTTCACCAAAGGAAATCTCCTGCCCGGCTGAGCGGCCGGATGCCAGCGCCGCCACTTCCGAGACAGGGAAGTCACGCTCGGCCAGGGTTTTCAAAATCTCGCGGCCCACTGCGCCCGTCGCGCCAACTACCGCTACCCTGTAACCCATGTCTTTTCGCTCCATCCTGTGTCAGCCCGCCATGCAGCCCACCACCACCCGCCGACACGAATGCGACGGCCAGAGCAGGCTTGCCAGAGGGGGACAGCCATCCAGGGGGACAGCCATCAATAGAAAATGCCTATACGCCAGCTGCCTCCGGAACAAGCTCATCACCTGCTCCCAGCCACGAGCGCGAAGACCATCAGCCGCGCAAGGATTGCAGGGCAATGCAGTTATAACGTTTTCTTATCGAACAACACTTGTCGTTTTCCCCTCTTCTATCATGCTATCATGACAGCAGGCTTTATCTGGAAATCTCTCCGGACTTCTCCCATAAGCAGCGTATGAGGTGCGAAAACCCTGACCCATCCGAATTGAATCTCGATCTGCTGCTGCTGCTGAACGACGTTGCCCGTCTGCTCCGCATTGCTGCCGACAAGCGTGCGCGGCTGCATGATATGACCCGCGCCCAGTGGATCATGCTGCTATGGCTGGATCAGATGCCCGGCATCTCCCAGAAACAGCTTGCCGAGAAACTCGAAGTTGAACCCATCACCGTCGCCCGGCTGGTAGATCGGCTGGAACAGCGCGGCATGGTGGAACGCCGTCCCGATCCGTCGGACCGGCGTATCTGGCGGCTTCACCTGCTGCCTGCCGCCCACCCGCTGATCTCGGACATCAATGCAGGACGTGCCGAAATTCTGCAGCTGGCTACCCGGGAGTTGGACCCCTCTTTGCTGGAACCAATGCAAGCCGGCCTTATGCGCATGAAGCATACGCTCTGTTCAGAACTACGCCCAAGAAAACGTGATCAGGATGATCAGGATCGGATACAGGGTCATTCTACCTCATCAGTGTCTTCCCCTGAAGGAGAATAACCTGCTTTGTAATGTGGATGGTTTTCATCCGGCCATGGAAACGGCTAAGACAGCATCGTGCCAACTGATCTTCCCAATCTGCTGACCTTATCGCGCATTGCCGCCATCCCTCTGATGGTGGCGCTGATTGCATTTGGCAGCCCCGGTGGCGATCTGGCCGCCTGTATCATTTTCTCTGCCGCCGCCATCACCGATTATTTCGACGGTAAAATCGCCCGCGACCGCCGCCAGATTTCCGATCTGGGCCGGATGCTGGACCCTATTGCCGATAAATTGCTGGTCGGAGCCTCCCTGATGATGCTGGTCGGGTATGGCCGGGTCGGCGATCATGGCCTGTTCCCCGCTATCGTCATCATGCTGCGGGAAATCCTCGTCAGTGGTCTGCGCGAATATCTGGCCGGACTACAGGTCAGCCTGCCAGTGACCCGGCTGGCCAAATGGAAAACCGGTGTGCAAATGGGCGCACTCGGCACCCTGCTGGGGGGCGATTCTGCGGCCCATCTCATCGGCCTCGGGTTTCTACCCGTGCAGTTGATCGGGGAGATTCAGTTATGGATCGCCGCCGGACTGACATTGGTAACGGGCTGGGATTACCTGATGGCCGGATTGCGCCATGTTTCCCCCCCAGCCGGCGTCGCAAAACCCGAACATCCCTCTCCCACACCCAGTCGCACACCATGACGACCGGAACTTCACCAAATTCCGCCATCGCGAAGCCGAAAATTCTTGGCATTGCAGGCTGGTCCGGCAGCGGCAAAACCACCCTCCTCACATCCCTGATTCCGCTTCTGAACGCATCCGGGCTACGTGTCTCCACCATCAAACATGCCCATCATGGCTTTGACCTCGATCATCCGGGCAAGGATAGCTGGCGGCACAGGGAAGCCGGGGCGCATGAGGTCATGCTGATGGGTGAGGCACGCTGGGCCTTGCTGCATGAACCTCGCGCAGATGAGGAGGCGCCCGATCTGGACCGTTTGGTACAGCGCATGGCGCTGGTAGATGTCATTCTGGTAGAGGGTTTCCGCAGTTACCCTCACCCCAAGATCGAGGTCTACCGGCCCGCAACCGGGAAACCGCCCCTCTGGCCGGACCGGCGTGACATCGTGGCGGTTGCGGCCTCGCCTTTTCCCCCGGAAACGCTGGAAGGCGGCATCCATAAACCGTGTTTTCTGCCGCTGGATGATGTGCAGGCCGTTGCAAACTGGACGATTGGCTTTCTCAGCCGCTATGTAGCCCCGGCTTGATCGTTCCGGTTCTGCGATCCATTGCAATATGATTGCTGTTTTGTCGTCTCTTTCCGGTTATTCCGGTTGCTATCGTTCAAGGAAGCTCGTCATGCGTCGTCTGACCTTGCTGGGTATCATGCTGTCTCTGTCAGGCTGCGGCTTCGGTGATTTTCTGTCGGATACCCACACTTTCCGCAGCAACCCGAACGGGCCGATCGGCTCCAGCCCGAACATGCTGCGGGTGCAAGGGCAACGTACCGTCACCACGCCGCTGACCACCGAGCCGGGAGATGTCTGGCCCGGTCCGATCCCGCCCACCCCCACCTTGTCCGACCTTCAGAAGCAGCAGAATAGCGTCGCGCCTGAGCTGGGCGGCGTACGACGCACACCCAATATGCCGCTTGGCACAGGTGTCATGCCGTCTCCCGCACCCTATAAGCCGATGCCGGAAGGTAATGGAGCCGTCAAAGGCACGGAACCGGGCAGTACGGGCAGAAATACAGACGGGCAGATCATCGTCCCGAATGGAAACGGCACCAGTACGGTGATCGAGCCTGACGGAACGGTCCGCACCATTCCAACCCCCAAGGACAAGACACGCTGACGTGTTGCTGCCCGAGGATATCGTTTTTTTATTGATTGCTCGACGTGGAGGCTGATCGGAACACCAATGAAGGAGGGGCTACATATCGTTTATTTCGCGTGGCTTCGCGACCGGATCGGTCGTAATGAGGAACACGTGCCGTTACCTCCGGGTGTCGCGAATGTCGGTGGGCTGATCACCTGGCTGCGTGGACGCGGCAGGGATTACAAATCAGCGCTCGCCACTGAAAATCGCATCCGCTGTGCCGTCAATCATGAGGTTGCGGCGCTCGACACGCCCATCTCTCCGGGGGATGAAGTCGGGTTTTTCCCCCCGATCACAGGCGGATAACCCCTTATGATCCCCCCGCTCCCGCGTATTGCGGTTCAGGCTGATCCCTTTGATATGACAAGGGAATATGAAGCCCTGATCGCAGGACAGCGCCGGATCGGGGGGGTTGGCAGCTTTGTCGGCGTGGTGCGCGGTGAAAGCGCCGGGCAGAGCGAACAGTTACAGGGCATGACCCTGGAACACTATCCCGGCATGACCGAAAAACAGATCCACCGCATTGCCGAAGAAGCCATCCGGCGCTGGTCCCTGCTGGGCTGCACCATTATCCACCGGATCGGCTACCTCCCTGCCGGTGCCCCTATCGTTCTGGTGATGACCGCCGCACCGCACCGTGAGGCTGCGCTGCAATCGACCTCCTTTCTGATCGACTGGCTGAAGACCAAAGCCCCGTTCTGGAAACAGGAGCATCTGGAAGACGGCACCACACGCTGGGTCGCAGCAAGGGATGAGGATGAGATCGCCGCCGATCGCTGGAATATCGTCAGCGCCTCTTGACCTTCCAGTGCTGGAACCTTCCATTTTTCAAGCTGTTCCAGATCAGACAGGGCCGTGATGCCGGTCTGATAAGATCCATCTGGCAAGCTCCATCTGGCAAG